>JBKQRS010000497.1:0-10464 GCA_052143915.1 Bradyrhizobium sp. | reverse complement strand
CTGGCCGATGACGTAGTCGTCGAGAACCTTGCGGATTTCCCGCGGCGTCGGAATGCCGTCGCGCGACTTCACCAGCAAGGACTTGTTCTCCTCGCCGATGATGTCCATGCACAACTCGACGCATTCGTCGCAGATGAATACGGTGGGACCCGCAATCAACTTCCGGACTTCGTGCTGGCTCTTGCCGCAGAAGGAGCAATACAGCGTATTCTTGGAGTCGCTGGTGCCAACCTTACTCATTCTTATCTCCGTCCGCCGTTCGATCTCGTACGCTCGATCGCCCTATTCCGGGAATTACCGGCACAGAGTTCTAAATAGAGCAAAATTCGTACCAAAAAAGACCCTACCTTCTGAATGCCACACGAATCGCGGTCAACTCGAATCCCCCGCGATCATAACCCATTCAACCTAGCCAACCATGGTCGCACCCGACTATCAAGAATTCGCTAATCGGCCGGCCTTTGGATATCCGTGACAATACCGTGATTTGCGGCTTCCGCACGGGGAGAAACTGCCGAAATTGGCCCAGCGTTGCGCGATTGCCACGCCGCCCAGACCAGCACGAAAGCGGAACTTTCCGCCCGGCGGGGCCAAAAAGGCGCTCCGGGCAACCGAAATAACCGCGGGAACAGAGATCGTTAACGCCGGCTCAATGCCCGGCAGTCCCGTTACGGCGCCTTCGTCGTGGTCGGATCTTCCGACCGCTTGTCGATCACCTTATCGACAATGCCGAAGTCACGGGCCATCTCCGCGGTCAGGAACTTGTCGCGTTCCAGCGCGTCCTCGATCGCCTTGAAGGTCTGACCGGTGTGCTTGACGTAGATCTCGTTGAGCCGCTTCTTGAGGTTCAGGATCTCCTGGGCGTGCAGCATGATGTCGGTGGCCTGGCCCTGGAAGCCGCCGGAAGGCTGGTGCACCATGATGCGCGAATTCGGCAGCGAGAAACGCATATCTTTCGCTCCCGCGGCCAGGAGCAGCGAGCCCATCGAGGCCGCCTGCCCGGTGCAAAGCGTCGACACCGGCGGACGGATGAACTGCATCGTGTCGTAGATCGCAAGGCCCGACGTCACCACGCCGCCCGGCGAATTGATGTACATCGAGATTTCCTTCTTCGGATTCTCGGCTTCGAGAAACAGAAGCTGCGCGACGACCAATGTCGACATGCCATCCTCGACCGGGCCGGTCACGAAGATGATGCGCTCTTTGAGCAGGCGCGAGAAAATGTCGTAGGCCCGCTCACCGCGGTTGGTCTGTTCGACCACCATCGGCACGAGTTGCATGTAGGTTTCCACCGGATCGCGCATTAGTCACCCAAGAGGTTAGCAGACAGGTTGGTGGAGACGAACATCCGCCGGCAAGCCAGAACGGCTGAAGGTTGCCGGGAAGGACGAACGTCCCATGGTGCAGGACTTAAAAGACAGGCTCACAGATATGGGCCAGTTTCCCAGCCACAAGACCGGTCGACCCGGCCACAAGACCGGGTCGAAGGCATGCGAAATTCATGGCAGTTGAAGCTGATTCTCGCGGCCGGGCATAGCGACGGATGCCGCCGCCCGCGCCCTTTCGCATCTCAACCTTAACGCCATGCCGACGGACGCTCAGGCTGCGCTCTTCTCCGCCTCGTCGTCCTTGTAGAGATCCTCGCGCGACACCTTCTTTTCGGTCACAGTGGCGAGTTCGAGGATGAAATCGACGACCTTGTCCTCATAGATCGGCGCACGAAGCTGGGCGAGCGCATTGGCATTGCTGCGGTAGTAGTCCCAGACCTCCTTCTCCCGCCCGGGCATCTGGCGAGCGCGCTCGATCACCGCGCGGCTGACTTCGTCGTCGGTAACGGTGATCTTGTTCCTCTCGCCGATTTCAGACAGCACGAGACCAAGCCGGACGCGGCGATCGGCGATCTTGCGGTACTCTTCCCTCGCCGCCTCCTCGGTCGTGCCTTCGTCGGCGAACGTCTTGCCGCCGGACTCCATTTCGGCCTGGATCGAATTCCACATCAGATTGAACTCTTCGTCGACCAGGGATGGCGGCGCTTCGAAGCGATGGGTTTCGTCGAGACGGTCCAGCAATATGCGCTTGACCCGCTGGCGGGTCGCGCCCGCGAATTCGGCCGCCAGCCGCTCGCGCGCCGCTTGCTTCAGCTTGTCGAGCGATTCCAGACCAAGCGTCTTGGCGAACTCGTCATTGATGACGGTCTCCTGCGCCGCTTCGATCAGGGTTGCGGTGGTTTCAAACTCGGCCGGCTGGCCGGCCAGTTTCGCGTTGCCGTAATTCTTCGGGAATGAGACCTTCAGGGTGCGGGTTTCGCCAGCGGCAATACCGATCAGCTGCTCCTCGAACCCGGGAATGAAGCTGTTGGATCCGATCGTCACCGGAATGTTTTCGGCGGTGCCGCCCTCGAACGGCGTGCCGTCGATGGTGCCCTTGAACGAGACCGTGACCCGATCCCCGGTTTCGGCCTTGGCGCCCTCGCCCTTGGCGGCGAAGCTGCGGTTCTGCTCGGCGATGCGTTTGACGGCATCGTCAACCTCGGCATCGGTCACCTCGGCCACCGGCTTCTCGACGGTAAAGCTCTTGAAGTCGGCGAGCTGGATTGCGGGCACGATCTCGATCGCAACGGTGTAGGTGAGATCGGTTTTTCCAGCGAGGATGTCCTCTACCTCTTTTTGCTCCGTCGGCATCGTGACTTTGGGCTCGGTCGCCAGGCGGAAGCCGCGCTCCGTGAAGAGCTGCGAGTTGGTGTCGCGGATCGTCTGATCGATGGTCTCCGCCATCACCGAACGGCCATAGACCTTCTTGAGGTGGCTCACGGGCACCTTGCCCGGACGAAAGCCGTTGATGCGGACTTTGTCCTTGAGATCAACCAGGCGCGCGTCCGCCTTGGCATCGAGATCCGCTGCCGGAACGCTGATCTGAAATTCGTGCTTCAATCCCTCGGCGACAGTTTCCTTCACCTGCATGGCGTCAATCTTCTTCCCGATTTCGTCCGGCCAAACGCCGGACATTTACAATGGTGTGACGCACAGCTTTGCAGCCGGCGCCGGTGGTTCGGCGAACCCGATCCTTCAGGGGAATTTGCCCCCTCGGACTTCAGATCCGTCAGTAATCGTCATGCGCAAACGCTGTCGGCGCTTGGTGCGGGCGGAGGGACTCGAACCCCCACAACTTTCGTCACTGGAACCTAAATCCAGCGCGTCTACCAGTTCCGCCACGCCCGCCAGAATAGCATCATGTCCGGTCGCGATGCCCGAGTATAATGCCGAAAAGTGTGAAGCGGTTTTCGGGCGGCCATCATGCTCCAAGTTAATGGAATCCATCACGTTTATGATTTGGACGCCCGATCCAAATCATAAACGTGATCGTTGCGGCGGGCTTATAACATGTGCCCGCCGGTCCGCAGCAAAAAAATGGCCGTGCCAGAGCCCTCCCCCGCTACCCCTGCGGCAACTGGACATATCGAGCGGAAAATGGTCGGCATCAACGGGATGGCACATCATATTTTTCGACCGGACCGACGCGCGCTGCTGGCCGGACTGGGCGCGGCGGTGCTTGGTCCGGCGGCCCCGCCAGCCGTCGCTCAGAGCCGTCCGGCGCGGGCCCCTCCTGCCCTGGCGCTTCGCGCCAAGGCCGATGCCCTCACCTTGCGCCCGGGAGAGCCGGATACGCCCACATGGTCGCTTGGTAGCCCCGATCTTCGGTTCAAGCGCGGCGACAGCCCCGACATTGCGTTCGGCAACGACCTGCCCGTCCCGATGGTCCTGGATTGGCGCGGGATCAGCGGCGCACCGTCTGCAGAGCCGCTTCTCGCGCGCGCGGCGACGGCTCCAGGCGCCCAGGAAACCTTCGAGATTCCATTGCGCTCGGCCGGCACCTTCATGTGTGACCCGCGGCTGCTCGGTGATGGCGCGGCGCGGCCATTGCGGCCGCTACCACTCCTGGTCGGGGAGAGCGAACCGGCCGTCATCGATCGAGATGAAGTGTTTTTGGTCGAGGATTGGCGGCTTCGCGCCGACGGCACGGCGATCGCACCGGGAACCGACGCCAAGGACACCCAACTGGTCTACACCGTGAACGGCCGTCCCTCGCTCGATCTCACCGCCCGGGTCAATGAACGGCTCAGGCTCCGCTTCATCAATGCCTGTCAGCGGACTGTCATTGCGTTGAAACTGGAAGGACGGGACGTTTACGTCATGGCCCTCGACGGGCAACCTGCGGAACCGTTCCCGGCCCGAAATAGCGCCCTGGTGCTGGCGCCCGGCGGCAGGGCCGACGCCTTCATCGACATGACGGCATCGCCGGGCTCGACCTCCAATATCCTCCTGCACGACGGCAAGGAGGCCCGCCCCATCGGCCGGCTGATCGCCGCAAATGCCCCGCCCATTCGCGACGCAGCCTTGCCGGCCGCATCCCCGCTGCCATCCAATGGCCTGCCGGCGCGGCTCGACCTCAAGAACGCATTGCGGTTCGAGCTGCCCCTTGGCGGATCACAGGCTGACTGGGTGGCTCCCGCAAAATTCGCCGCGACCGCGCCGCCTGGCTTCCGCGTCAAAGCCGGCCGTACCGTCGTCCTAGCGCTGACCAACCGCGCGGAGATCGCCACCGTGTTTCACCTTCACGGTCATCATTTCAGGCTGCTCGACCGGCTCGACGACGGCTGGAAGCCGTTCTGGCTGGACACCCTCGCAATCGACCCCGGACAGACCCAGCGTATCGCCTTCGCCGCCGACTATTCCGGGCGTTGGCTGATCGAATCTGTCGCCACCGACTGGGCGGCGCCGCGGCTGGTCCGGTGGTACAGTGTCGCGTGAGGAAACAAAAATGACCCCAGACACGCCCATTATTCGCAGCGTTAGAGCCCGCGCCATCGACGCGCCGATCTCGCGGCCGGTGAAGAACGCGTTCGGCATCATCAGATCGGCTCCCCTTGCCCTGATCGATGTCGAGACCGATCAAGGCCTTACCGGACGTTCCTACATCTTTGCCTATACCAGGCTGACGCTTAAGCCATTGGTGCGATTGATCGAAGATATCGGCGGTGAACTCGCCGGCAAACCGATCGCGCCCTTTGACCTGATGGCCCAGATGGACGCCAAGTTCCGGCTGCTCGGCTGGCAGGGCCTTGTCGGCATGGCCGTATCGGGACTCGACATGGCGTTCTGGGACGCGCTCGGCCAGGCGGCAGGCCAGCCATTGGCCACCCTGCTTGGCGGATCGCCGCGACCGATCCGGGCCTATGACAGCTACGGGACGGTCGACCCCGTTGCCGACGAGAAGGATCTGCGACGCTCGCTCGATCGGGGTTTTCGCGGCATCAAGATCAAGGGCGGCGACGGTGATCTCGCCAATGACGAGCGGGTCGTGAAGGCTGTGCGCGACTTGATCGGCCCCGATATCGCGCTGATGCTGGACTTCAACCAATCGCTCGATCCGTCGGAGGCGATCCGCCGCATCGACCGGCTCGCGGCTTACGATCTGCACTGGATCGAGGAGCCGGTCGCGGCCGAAAACCTTCAAGGCCACGCCAGGGTGCGCGCGACATCGCCAATATCGATCCAGTCCGGCGAGAATTGGTGGTTTCCGCGGGGCTTTGCCGAGGCGATTGCCGCTGGCGCCAGCGATTTCATCATGCCCGACCTGATGAAGGTCGGCGGCGTCACGGGCTGGCTCCGCGTCGCAGGCCAGGCCGAAGCCGCCTCGATCCCGATGTCGAGCCATCTGTTCGCGGAGGCGAGTTCTCATATGCTGGCGGTCACGCCGACCGCGCATTGGCTGGAGGTTCTCGATCTCGCCCGCGCGATCCTCGCCGAACCCGTTGCGATCGTTGACGGGACGATCACCGCCCGCGGCCTTGGTCTTGGGCTTTCCTGGGACGAAGCCGCCGTCGCCAAATATCAGGTGTAAGCGGCGCGCGTTTTTTCGTCGGAGCGACTTTAGTAGTCGATGCCAAACTCGTCATAAGTAGTCGATGCCGAACTCGTCATAGAGATGGCGCATCACCGCGGGCAACACCTCCGGCAGATCTTCGGCGATCAGGCCGGGGCCGGCCTCGCGCGCGGCCTCGCCATGCATCCAGACCCCGATGGAGGCGGCCTCGAAAGCAGGCACGCCCTGCGCCAACAGGCCCGATATCATGCCCGAGAGCACATCGCCGGCGCCCGCGGTGGCGAGCCAGGGCGGCGCATTGGCAGCGATGGCCGCGCGCCCCTCCGGCGAGGCCACCACCGTATCCGGTCCCTTGAGCAGGACCACGGCACCACTGCGTTCGGCGGCGGCCCTTACCCGCCCGAGCTTGGAGCGAAGCGGATGCTTGTTGCTGATGTCGCTGAACAGCCTTGGAAATTCTCCCTCATGCGGGGTCAGAATGACCTGCGGATCGGGGGAATCCTTGATCGCCTCAAACAGCCGATCAGGTCCGTCGGCAAAGCTCGTCAGCGCGTCCGCATCCAGCACCACGCCCCGCTTCGCCGACATTGCCGTCAGGACAAAATCGCGGGTTCGCCCACCGACGCCGGCGCCGGGCCCGATGACGCATGTATTGAAGCGCTTGTCGCCCAGCATCTCGGCAAACTCGACCACCGTATCGACGGCACGAACCATCACCGCCGACAGCGCGGAAGCGTTGACCGCGAGCGCATCCCGGGGCGAAGCCAGCGTGACAAGGCCGGCACCGGCCCGCAAGGAGCCCCGCGCCGACAGCCGCGCCGCGCCGGTCGCAGCCAGACCGCCGGAAACGACGACCACATGGCCGCGGTCATATTTATGGCCGTCGATCCGCGGCACCGGAAACCATTGGCGCCAAAGCGAGGGAATGTTCTCAAACGTCCGCGGCTGAATTTCCCTCAGCACGCCGGCGTCGATCCCGATATCGGCGACCCGCACGCGGCCGCAATGAATCCGGCCCGGCAACAGCAAGTGCGCGGGCTTGCGTCGAAAGAAGGTAACGGTTTCGGTGGCGCGCACCGCAACCCCCATCACGGCTCCGGTGGTGCCGTTAATGCCGCTCGGCAGGTCCACGGCGAGGACGGGCGCGCCATTGGCGTTGATCGCCTCGATCATCTCGAGCGGCTCCCCGGTTACCGTCCGATCGAGGCCCGCGCCGAACAGCGCATCGATGATCAGCGCCGGCCTGCCGATCGCGTGCGAATTGAACGGCAGCACCGGATATTTCCATCCCCGTGCCGCCAGGGCCGCATCGCCCTGCAGGCTGTCGCGCTCGCACAGCAGGATGACCGAGACCTCGCGGCCGCGCGCGGCGAGCTCGGCCGCGGCCACGAAGCCGTCGCCGCCATTGTTGCCGGGTCCGGCGACCACGAGGATCGGCCCCTCCTCGGCGAAATCCATCGCAGCCTCAGCGACGGCCTGGCCGGCGCTCATCATCAGCGCGAAGCCCGGGGTGCCGGCGGCGATCGTGAGCCGATCGGCCCGCTCCATTTCAGCTGTGGTTAGAACTTCCATGCCAATCCCCTGACGGAAGCGCCTTTTCCTGAGGCATTTCCTGCTTTGTACGCAGCTCTATTCTCGTTGATTGCACATCTTTTGACCTATTTGCCTATTCCGTGGGCTACGGTATGATACGCTCCTCGGCCTACCTCCCTGCGGATGCCTGTTAAAAGCCTGATAACATTTCGAAATCAGGCATCTTAACAACTTGGCATAGACCCTGCTTTTGAGGAAGCCGGCTTCGGATCGTTGTACTGAACCGGTAAATGATGGATGTGCGCGCCCGTGCGCCGGGACAAGCAATTGTACGCCTGCACGACCTTGCGCTGCGTGGAAACCAACCTGAAATCTGAGATATGAAAGTGCCCGGGAGGCGATCTGTGAAAAAAATCGAAGCCATCATCAAGCCATTCAAGCTCGACGAGGTCAAAGAAGCGCTCCAGGAAGTTGGACTGCAAGGCATTACCGTCACCGAAGCCAAGGGGTTTGGCCGGCAGAAGGGCCACGCCGAGCTGTACCGTGGCGCCGAGTACATTGTGGACTTCCTGCCCAAAGTTAAGATCGAAATAGTGATTTCCGACGAACTGGTCGAGCGGGCCATTGACGCCATCCGGCGCGCAGCTCAGACCGGGCGCATCGGCGACGGAAAGATCTTCGTATCCAACATCGAAGAGGCCATCCGCATCAGAACCGGGGAATCCGGACTCGACGCCATCTAGTGCCGCCGATTTGAAGTTCCTGGGTCAGGCGCGGCAAGATCGATCAGGAACTTCAAATCGAAAAGCGGCACTAGAATCATAAGTTTGCCAGTACCCTTTGCTTTCCGAAGTTCGTTTGCGAGGATGCGGCGCCGGATCACGAACTTCGGAAAGCGGGCACCAGGCGAAATCTCCCGATACTCTGATATTGTATTGAGCATCCCCCAATTGTATTGACCATTGGCCACGGCCGCTGCCCGCGGCCAGTCAAGACAACCATAAGAGGGGGATTCATGAAGACCGCCAAAGACGTCCTGAAATCGATCAAGGACAACGACGTCAAGTACGTCGATCTGCGCTTTACCGATCCGCGCGGAAAGTGGCAGCACGTGACCTTCGACGTCGGCATGATCGATGATGACGCTTTCGCCGAGGGCTTGATGTTCGACGGCTCGTCGATCGCCGGCTGGAAGGCGATCAACGAATCCGACATGTGCCTGATGCCGGATCCCGTCACCGCGACAATCGATCCGTTCTTCGCAGAAACCACCATGATCATCACCTGCGACGTGCTGGAGCCGACCACCGGCGAGCCCTACAACCGCGACCCCCGCGGCATCGCCAAGAAGGCCGAGGCCATGGTCAAGTCGATGGGCGTCGGCGACACCGTGTGCTTCGGACCCGAGGCGGAATTCTTCGTGTTCGACGATGTCCGCTACCAGACCACGCCCTACAACACCGGCTTCAAGCTGGATTCTTCCGAACTGCCGATCAACTCCGATACCGAATATGAAGGCGGCAACCTCGGCCATCGCATCCGCACCAAGGCCGGCTACTTCCCGGTTCCGCCGCAGGACTCGGTGCAGGACATGCGCTCCGAAATGCTCGGCGCGATGGCCAAGATGGGCGTCAAGGTCGAGAAGCATCACCATGAAGTGGCGTCCGCCCAGCACGAGCTCGGCATGAAGTTCGACACGCTGACGCTGATGGCCGACCAGATGCAGATCTACAAGTATTGCATCCAGCAGGTCGCCCACATCTACGGCAAGACCGCCACCTTCATGCCGAAGCCGGTCTATGGCGACAACGGCTCAGGCATGCATTGCCATCAGTCGATCTGGAAGGACGGCAAGCCGGTGTTCGCCGGCAACAAATACGCCGACCTCTCGGAGACCTGCCTGCACTACATCGGCGGCATCATCAAGCACGCCAAGGCGATCAACGCCTTCACCAACCCCTCGACCAACTCCTACAAGCGTCTGGTTCCGGGCTATGAGGCGCCGGTGCTGCTCGCCTACTCTGCCCGCAACCGCTCGGCCTCCTGTCGCATCCCCTACACCACCAACCCAAAGGCCAAGCGCGTCGAGGTGCGCTTCCCCGACCCGCTGGCCAATCCCTATCTCGCCTTCTCGGCGATGCTGATGGCCGGCCTCGACGGCATCAAGAACAAGCTCGATCCGGGCGAGGCGATCGACAAGGATCTCTACGATCTGCCGCCAAAAGAATTGAAAAAGATACCAACCGTTTGCGGTTCGCTGCGCCAGGCGCTCGAAGAGCTCGATAAGGACCGCGGCTTCCTAAAGGCGGGCGGCGTGTTCGACGATGACTTTATCGATGCCTACATCGAACTAAAGATGGGTGAGGTTATCCGCTTCGAACACACGCCGCATCCCGTGGAATTTGAAATGTATTACTCGGCCTAAGGCGCGTCGCCGGAACAAATCAAACTCTGTCCGCGTAAGCGTGCTCTGTAGAAATCCTCCTAGTCTAGGCAATGCAACCTTCCAGGGCGCCGTTTAGAGCGGCGCCCTTTTCTTTTACCCGTACAGCTGAACGAACGGCACGCGCGGCACGGGTTTCTGCGTGAGTCTCGACGATCTCGTCGGCCATCTCGACGCGGTTGCGGCCGCCGCTTTTGGCCCGATAAAGCGCTTCGTCGGCGCGCGTGATCAACGAGTCGACTGCGCCCAACGGCGAGCCGGACGCAACACCGATACTGACCGTCGCCGCGATGCGCTGTCCGTTTCGCACAATGCTGGCCGCGGCAAGCGCCGAACGTACGCGTTCGCCCGCTGCTGCCGCATCCTTCAGCCCTCCCGGTAGAACGGCGACAAATTCTTCACCGCCCAGACGGCCAATCACGTCATCGGCGCGCATCGTCTCGCGCACCACGCGAGCAAACAATTGCAGGACCGCGTCGCCAACCGCGTGCCCATAGCGGTCGTTGACCGATTTGAAATGATCGAGGTCGAAGGCGAGCACGCTCACCGGGGCCGCACTCTTGCGATTACGTCCCATAACGAGACCCGCAGCCTCGAAAAATCCG
>JBKQRS010000496.1:0-25599 GCA_052143915.1 Bradyrhizobium sp. | reverse complement strand
GACGGTAAGCGTGGGATCTGACATCCCAGTCGGCCAGCACGGTCGGCCGCATATTCCCGGTAGGTTTTCACATCTTTCATATTATCGGCCTCCTCCGGCCCTTCACCGGAGGACAAACACCCATTTCCCCAGCTAAGGATGCCTAAGGTGGAGCTCGTATTGCTCTGCAATCGCGATCCGGAGCTCGGTTGCTCACTGTTCGAACACAGCCCGGCAGGCATCGCTGAGGTTGGACTTCTGCCGCCGCAGGCAGGAGGTGATAGCCCGGACGTTGGGAATTTCGCCCGCGCACAGACGATAGACGTCGGGCGTGCAAGCCCTCTTCTGCTGGGGCGTCGCGATGTCGGCCAATGCGGAGCCAGCGGTGATAAGCGAAAGAAACAGACCGAGCCCCCAAGCGATATGCACTCGCCGCGCCGACGCCCGAGTTCCGCTAAAGCTCGCCCTCATGGCGGCATCCTCCTGATTGTGCGGGCGCCCTTGCCGCGCCAGCGGTCAGGTCGGCAAATACGCGAAAGATTCTCCTCAATATGTGATTTTTCTCACACTGGATCGCAGCCAGAGCCCTCTACGCTGGCGCCTGGATTAACCGCCCGGAAACCAAACCCAACGCCAATTCGCGATCGATAAATTTTGAGCCATCTGCTCAACCCGGCAACAAAAGACTTTTGAGACCTTACGCGCTCGAACCTGGGAGAGCGCGATGGGTGAAGCCGAATTCGAACGTTTGCTGGACGCCGTGAGAGATGCGATTGCGCCCGCCCCGCAGGAGGACTTCTTGACCAGTCTGCCGATGTTCGACCAACCGCCGAAACCCGCCAACGACAACGGGATGGCCTGGCCGCTGCTTCCGTTTCCCGAGGGCTGGTACGCTGCCTGCTGATCGCAGGGCGAGAGGCTCACGCCCTCGGCAACCGAACGCGCGAAACAATCCCCAAAAAAGTCGATCTGTGGCGCAGGCCCGCGCCAGCAAGCGCGTCAGATCAAAAATGACCGCCGCAGCCGGGTGATTGCGACGGTCAAGTTTTGGAGGAGAACCGCTCCGGCGAGGGATCGAGTTCGATCCCTCCCCAGGAACGTCATTTTATTACATGCACGTTCCGGGCCGCTTGCCGACCAAGCCTGGCATGGGCCCGACGGGCGCCCGCTCCGTCCTTTTATGGAGGCGCGGGCCATCTAAAGCCTTTCCTCAGAAACTCCATACAGAGAATTGATTTTAAAGGTGGAGGCCACGACCAGAATTGAACTGGTGTACACGGTTTTGCAGACCGTTGCGTAACCACTCCGCCACGTGGCCCCATGGCCGAACTCATATACGCCCTGCCGGACATAGGCAACCAAAGGCCGGCACGCCGGTTTCCTGATTGAATCAGAACGGGACTCTGACTGCTCTGACGCGTTTTCTTGACGCGAACCGCCGCGCACCCCAGACCACGTCCGAGGAGCATGCGCTCGCAAATGGTCCTGTCAGCCGCGCCGGCGGCGATAATCCCGCCTCGGTCGCGGTTTCGGCAAAGCCAGAGGCTGTGCGCTCTGGAACTCGCGGTATTTCGTCAGCATCCGCTCGAAACTGGCATGCAGCGTCTCGGCGATATCAGGTCGCTTTTCGAGGCTGGAAAGCAGCATCGCCGCCGCCTCAAGGGTGGAAAGGCCATCGCGACGCGGCTCGCGGCGGAGCTTGCCGTAACGTGACGGACGTGACGGCCCCAGGATCACCCGCTGGCATTTCAGCATCCAGGCATTGCGCCACCACAGCGCCTTGGCCTGGCTCCAGGTGCCGTCGAGCAGCACGATGCCCTCGATGTCCTTCAGGATGGCGCGTTGATTATCCTCGACCTCCCCCTTGCGGTTGATCGCGACGATATCGCTCTTGGTGTCGAGGTCGGCGACTTTCGCCGACCCAAGGTAAAGCACCGCCCAGCGCGAGGGATCGGCGACCGGTCTTCCCAGCGCCTTGGAGAGGCTCGGCCACGACAATCCGATTTTCAGGACCGCGGTTGCAAAGTGCATCGCGGTCAGCCGCGCCGTGCCAAGCGCCCTGTCCTGCTCTTGCGGATGTTGCAGGATCAACAGCGAAACGCGGCTCTCGATCGGGGTAATGCCGTCGCAAACACACAGCGGCATCGGCTTGTGGCAATGCGGGCAGTCCGGTATCGCCTCCGTCGCGGCGGTGCCGTTGTCAGCCTCTGATTGTCTTGACATGCGACCGCTATACGCCGCGTGGCCTCACGCTTCAACCATTTAAGACCGGTCCCGGCCCAACCCACTGACCCCCGCTGAAACTCCGCTGGTGAAGCACCGTATCTGGTGCAGGAACAGACGGGGGGCTGAATGCGCGTAGCGGTTATTGGAACGGGAATTGCCGGCAATGCCGCTGCCTGGACCTTGTCAAAACGTTATCCGGTAACGGTCTATGATCGCGAAATCAGACCCGGCGGCCACAGCCACACCGTCACCATCGATTATGACGGAACGCCGCTCGCTGTCGACATCGGTTTCATCGTCTATAACGAACTCAATTATCCGGAGCTGACGGCACTATTCGCCCATCTGGGCGTCGAGACCGTGGAAAGCTGCATGAGCTTTGCCGTCACGGCGGATGCTGGCCGCTTCGAGTGGAAAGGGGGCGGCAACAACTGGCGTGAAACCGCCGCGGGACTGTTCGCGCAAGTCCGAAACCTGCTTTCGCCGTCCTATCTGTGGATGCTGCGCGACATTCTGACCTTCAACACCCGAAGTGTCGAAGACTACGCCGCCGGCCGCCTGGCGGGGCTAAGCCTCGGCGAGTATTTCAGGCGCCGCAAATTCGCACCACGGCTGTTGACGGATTACCTCGCCCCCATGGGCGCCGCCATCTGGTCCGCGCCGGCCAAGGAGATGCTGGACTTTCCCGCGGAAAACTTCGTGGCGTTTTTCAGCAACCACCGTCTGCTGCAATTTGATCGCCCGGTCTGGCGAACCGTAAGGGGCGGCAGCCGAACCTATGTGGAAAGGCTGACCTCAGCCTTTCGGGATCGGATTCGGCTGGGCTGTGCCGTGACATCGATCGAACGGACACCGCATGGCGTCATCGTCACCGACAGTCACGGCCGAAGCGACAGCTACGATCACGTCGTGATCGCCGCGCACAGCGATCAGGCGCTGGCGATGTTGTCCGACGCCGACGATTGCGAACGCGCGGTTCTTGGTGCCATCGGTTACGCTCCCAACACCGTCTACCTGCATCGCGATGTGAGACTAATGCCGAAACGCAGGCGGGTCTGGGCATCCTGGAACTTTCTGCGCTGGCAGCGCGAGGGGGCGGCGGAAAACGACGTCGCCGTGACTTATTGGATGAACGAGCTGCAGGGAATCGATGAAGACAAGCCCCTGTTCGTCAGCCTTAACCCGCCGTTCGAACCCGATCCTGAACTGACCTTCGGCAGGTATATGTGCGAACATCCGCAATATAACGCCGCTGCGTTTGCCGCCCAGAAGCGGCTGGACCAAATTCAGGGACGGCGTCACACCTGGTTTTGCGGCGCCTGGACCGGGTACGGCTTCCATGAAGACGGCGTGCGGTCCGGACTGGCGGTTGCGGAAGCGCTGGGCGCAACCGTAGCATGGCGCAAGCCGCCGCCCGAACTGGCGCAAGCCGCGGAATAGCCATGTCGGATCAGACCGCCAAAGCCGCCGCGCGCGACGACAAAGTCGATGCCGCCGCGCTTTACTTCGGCGAGGTCATGCATGCCCGCCTTCGACCGGTGGGGCATCGCTTCAATTACCGCGTGATGAGCTTGCTGATCGACCTCAACCGGCTCGATGCCGCGGACCGGCAGTCGGCCTTGTTCGGCGTGAACCGGGCTGCGCTCTATAGTTTCAACGAGGCCGATCACGGCAATCGCGACGGATCACCCTTGCTGGCTTTTGTGCAACGGCGCGCAACCGAGCACGGCATCGACCTGACCGACGGGCGCGTGCTGCTTTTGTGCTATCCCCGGCTGCTCGGCTATACCTTCAATCCGCTGTCGGTTTATTTCTGCCATCGCGCCGACGGGGCGCTTGCCCTTGCCATCTATGAAGTCCGCAACACCTTCGGCGATATTCACGCCTACGCGCTTCCTGTAAATCCCGACGAGATCAGTGACGCCGGCGTCCGGCAAGAGCAGGACAAGCTGTTTTACGTCTCGCCCTTCGTCGAGATGGCGATGCGCTATCGTTTCAGGGTTATGCCACCAGGAGCAAGCGTCAAAATTCGCATCCTGGAGACCGATCGCGACGGCCCCCTGCTCGCTGCAACCTTCAATGGCCGCCGCCGCCCCCTGAATACCGTGCAGTTGCTGCGCTCGTTCTTCGCGCTGCCGCTTGTCACTTTGAAGATCATCGCCGCGATCCATTGGGAGGCGCTGCGGCTCTGGCTGAAGGGCGTGCGGCTGGTGCCGCGTCAGAAAGACGCCGCCGAAACCGGCTTGGCGGCAGGCAAGACCAGCGATTATACTTCGCCAGCGTTGTCTGCCCGCGGCAGAAGGTGAAGCAAGGTCGATCGACCATGTCCGAAGTTATTTCGGTCACGTCCGAGACTGTCGACACACTCCTTCCGGAACTGCCTCGCATGGTCCGGTTAGCGCTTGGCTTCGGCTCGAAACTGAGGCACGGCTCGCTCGAGGTGACGCTGCCCGACGGCCGCACGGTCAGGCTCGGCGACAACGGACCGGGGCCGGCCGCCGCCATGAAGGTCTATCACTACGGCTTCGCATCGCGGCTGCTCCGCGGCGGCGACATCGGCATCGCCGAGGCCTATCTGCGCGGCGAATGGGACACGCCGGACCTGACGCAGTTCCTTTATCTCTTTTGCGTCAATCAGGACTGGATGCAGACGATGCTGATCGGCAAGCCGCTGATACGCACCGCCCAAACCATCAGGCATTGGTTCAACCGCAATACCAGGCGGCAGGCACGGCGCAACATCTATGCCCATTACGACATCGGAAATGCCTTCTATTCGGCCTGGCTCGATCCGAGCATGACCTATTCCTCGGCCCTGTTCGAAGACGACACGGCGGATTTGACCGCAGCGCAAAACAACAAATACCGCAGGCTCGCCGAAGCGATCGACCTGCAGCCCGGCCAAAAACTGCTGGAGATCGGGTGCGGATGGGGCGGCTTCGCCGAATATGCCGCCAAGACCTTTGGCGCGAAGGTGGTCGGACTCACCATCAGCAAGGAACAGCGCGATTTTGCGCTAGCGCGCATTCAGGCCGCGGGTCTCAACGACCATGTAGAGATCCGACTGCAGGACTACCGCGACGAGCGCGACCAGTACGACCGAATCGCCTCAATCGAGATGATCGAAGCGGTGGGTGAGCAGTTCTGGCCCAAATATTTCTCGCAATTGCGCGACCGGCTCCTGCCCGGCGGCTTCGCCGGCATCCAGGCCATTACCATCCAGGATAGCCTGTTCCAGACCTATCGCCGCGAAGTCGATTTCATCCAGCGTTATGTTTTTCCAGGCGGCATGCTGCCATCGCCGCAGATTCTCAAGTCATTGGGCGAGCGGTTCGGTGTCCCCGTTATTCGCGAGCGCATTTTCGGGCAAGATTATGCCAAGACTCTCGCGACCTGGCGAAATAACTTCCGCGCCGCCTGGCCGAACCTGATGCCGCTCGGTTTCGACGACCGGTTCCGAAGGCTTTGGGAGTACTACCTCGCTTATTGCGAAGCCGGATTTCTGTCGGGAAATATCGACGTCCGGCAGGTCGTGTTCGCGAAGGCAAAATAGCGCGCACCGCACAATTCGGACACAAAACCGGCTTCCACTTTTGCTGATCGCGCTCTAGGGTCTTTGCCGGATTTGGCAGCAGACTGGCAAGATTTTGCGCACATGAATATCCATAATGACGTCGTCGAGGCGATCGGAAATACCCCTCTCATCAAGCTGAAGCGGGCGTCCGAACAGACCGGCTGCACCATTCTCGGCAAGGCCGAGTTCATGAATCCTGGCCAGTCCGTCAAGGACCGCGCCGGCAAGTGGATGATACTCGAAGCCGAGAAGCGCGGTGAGCTCAGGCCGGGCGGCCTGGTGGTGGAAGCAACCGCGGGCAATACCGGAATAGGTCTTGCGGTCGTAGCGAGCGCGCGCGGTTACCGGACATTGATCGTCATTCCGGAAACCCAGAGCCAGGAAAAGAAGGACATGCTGCGGCTTTGCGGCGCCGAACTGGTCGAGGTGCCGGCGTTGCCTTTTGCCAACCCGAACAACTACCAGCACGTCGGAAGACGGCTGGCCGAACGGCTGCGTAAGGGCGAGCCGAACGGTGTGTTGTTTGCCGATCAGTGGAACAATCTGGACAACTCGAAGGCGCATTACGAGTCGACCGGCCCGGAAATCTGGCAGCAGACCGGCGGCAAGATCGACGGCTTCATCTGCTCGGTCGGATCGGGCGGAACGCTGGCGGGGACGAGCATGTTCCTGAAGGAACAACGCAAAGGTATCGTCATCGGCTGCGCCGATCCGCGTGGGGCTGCGATGTATGAGCTGTTCAAGCATGGCGAAGCCAAGGCGACGCCGGGCGGATCAATCACCGAGGGCATCGGGCTTGGTCGCGTGACGCCCATCATCAGGCAAGCCAAGGTGGATGAGGCCTATCTCATCCCGGATGAGGAAGCCGTTCCCGTCATCTACGAACTACTGGAGCACGAAGGTCTTTGCCTCGGTGGCTCGACGGGCATCAACGTGGCGGGCGCGATCCGGCTCGCCAAACAGCTGGGGCCGGGCAAGACCATCGTGACCATCCTCTGCGATTCCGGAAACCGCTATCAATCAAAACTGTTCAATCCGCAGTTCATGCGCTCGAAAAACCTGCCCGTGCCGCAATGGTTGGAAAAGCACAGCAAGATCGAGGTGCCGTTCGAGAAGGTATGACGCTTCCTACTTAAAATGCGCGGCGGCCGAATCCCGTTCCGGCCGACCGCGCAAGGCGCGCCGCTGGCACGGCGCTCCTCCCTCGCGACGGCCCATCTGGCGGTCGTGGCGGCGAAGCGGCGAACTCCCCGCTCGGCCAAAACGTCAGCATCAAGATGAACGCCAGATTGACCATCGCGCCCACCGTTGTGCCGTGATGGCCATGCCCCAGCGCCCAAGCCGGGAATTTTACGGCCACCGCATGGTCGACGATCGTCACGGCGATCCACGCCGGGATGACGCAGACCGGGTCCCATCCGATATCTCTGACGCGCATCGACTGCAACATGAATGAGGCCCAGGAATATACGACCACGGCAACGATGACTGGCCACGTCGTCAACTCCTCGGCCAGTTGCACTTTGGGGCTCTGGTGAATCGCATGGTTCGCAATCACAAGCCCGACGACGGCCATCGCGATGTTCAGGGCGACCGTACTCAGGAAGAAATGCAAACGACCGAGACGGGCATTGAAGCCGAACAGGAAACCCAACATTGGTCTGTCCTTTTCGGGACAAACTGGCCATGACTGCTTTCAGAGCGGTTAACAAGCGGCACATCTCGGTTGCTTATGGCTTCCAGCCGGCTTCTGGAATTGCTAAAAGACGTTGCAACACCGCCTTGAACAGCAGGTACAGCCTTCACCGTTCACAAGGTGGTTTTCACCGCAATATCTGACTGAGAAACAGCTTGGTCCGCGCGTGCTGCGGATTGGCGAAGAAGTTCGCCGGCGTATTGGCCTCGATAATCTGTCCGGCATCCATGAAGACGACGCGATCGGCTACCTCCCTGGCAAATCCCATCTCGTGGGTCACCACCAGCATCGTCATGCCCTCGTTGGCGAGGTCGACCATGGTGTCGAGCACCTCCTTGACCATTTCGGGATCCAGCGCCGAGGTCGGTTCGTCGAACAGCATGACCTTGGGGTTCATCGTCAGCGCACGGGCGATGGCGACGCGCTGCTGCTGCCCACCGGACATCTGGCCCGGATATTTATTGGCCTGATGCGGGATTTTCACCCGCTCCAGATATTTCATCGCCGCCGCTTCCGCGTCCTTCTTCGGGAGGTTGCGTACCCAGATCGGCGCCAGCGTGCAGTTCTCCAGCACGGTCAAATGCGGGAATAAATTGAAACTCTGGAACACCATGCCGACTTCGCGCCGGACTTCATCGACCCGCCGCAAATTAGGGCCAAGCTCTATGCCGTCCACGACGATCCGGCCTTCCTGAAATTCCTCAAGCGCGTTGATACAACGGATCAGCGTCGATTTTCCCGAACCCGAAGGGCCGCAGATCACGATGCGCTCGCCTTTCGCGACATCGATGTCGATGTCGCGCAGCACATGAAAATCGCCGTACCACTTGTTGAGGCCGGCAATGCTGACAATCGGATTTGCGGTCATGATGGTTTGCTCAATTGCGTCTGTGTGCGTTCAGCCTGTTCTCGACGAACAGGGAATAGCGGGACATCCCGAAGCAGAAGGTGAAGTAGATCAAGCCGGTGAAGGCAAACCCGGTAAACAGCGTGGTCGGCGTCGCCCAGGCCGGGTCGCTAAAGGATGCGCGGAGCTGTCCGAGCAAATCGAACAGCGCGACGATCGAGACCAATGAGGTATCCTTGAACAGCGCGATGAAGCTGTTGACGAGGCCCGGGATGACGTGGCGCAGCGCCTGCGGCATTACGATCAGTCCCGTCGTTTTCCACCAGGAGAGGCCGAGCGCGCTCGCCGCCTCGCCCTGCCCGCGCGGGATCGCCTGCAGGCCGCCCCGGATGACTTCGGCCTGATAGGCGCCGGCGAACAGTGCGATGCCGATCAGGGCACGCATCAGCCCATCGACGTTGAATCCGGTTGGGACGAACAGCGGCAGCATATAGGTCGCAAAAAACAGCACCGTGATCAGCGGCACGCCGCGCCAGAGCTCGATGAAGGTCGTCGAAAAAATCCGGATCAGCGGGATCGTCGAGCGCCGGCCGAGCGCGAGAGCGATCCCGACCGGCATCGACGCCACGATGCCGGTGACCGATACCACCAGCGTCACCAGGAGACCGCCCCAGAGCCGCGTGTCGACCACCGGCAATCCGCCGCGATCGAGGCCCATGATCGCAATGACGACCGCAAGGCCCGCAAAAGTCACAAGGCTCGTGATCAGAGGACGCCAGCCTGCGCGGGTACCGCCATTCAGCCAAAACAACAGGGCGGAGACAATCGCGGCCGTCACCGCCAGGTCGATCCAGACCGGTCGGCCCGACGTCTGAATCTGATCGCGCAACCACGTCAGTGGCGCGATCAGGTAATGAAGAGCTGCGCCGAGTTGAACAATGAGCCATCCCAAGAGCCTCAGCATCGACCCGGCAAGCGCGGTTGCTTCGCCGAGCGATGCGCCTGCGCGCGACAATGCCGCGCCCGCCTCGGCGATGCTATCGGCAAGTCCCGACAAGAAACCGGCGGTCCAGCTCACGCCGAAGCCCTCGAGCCCGCCGCCATGCAACAGGAAAAAAGCGACGGCTGGAAATGCCAGGAAGAACAGCCCGGCGTTGATTCCCTTGGCCGGGAGCCGCGGGATCAACAGCGGCAGCAGCAGGATCGCGGCGAGGATGAAGATCAGATTGACCCGCCAGCGCTCTACTTCCGGGTAGAAGCCGTAAATGAACTGGCTGAATTTCGCCTGGATGAACGGCCAGCAGGCACCGACGGGATGTCCGGCATTTTCAGCAAGGCAGGCCGTGCGATCCTGACCGCTCCACACCGCATCGATCAGCAGGAACCTCAGCGCGGGAACCAAGACGAACCACAGCAGCAGCGCGCTCACGACCGTGATCAGGATATTGGTCGGCGAATTGAACAGCCGCGTGCGCAGGAAGCCGACAAAGCCGGTCGTCTTCACCGGCGCGGGGCGCTCGGGAGCGAGCTCCTGACGGACGAAAGCGGAAACCATGTTGCCGTTCATCGGCCCAGGCTCCGTCCGAGCCGCCATCCGTAGAAGCTCATGATCGCGCTCGTCACCAGCGAGATCAGGAGATAGACACCCATCGTAATACCGATGATTTCGATCGCCTGCCCGGTCTGGCTCAGCGTCGTACCCGCAAATACCGAAACCAGGTCGGGGTAGCCGATCGCCACCGCCAGCGACGAGTTCTTGGTCAGGTTGAGATACTGGTTGGTGAGCGGCGGCAGGATGACGCGCAACGCCTGCGGAATCACGATCAGCCGCAGCACCGAACCGCGCTGCAGGCCGAGCGAGGCACCGGCCTCCATCTGCCCCTTATGGACGGACAAGATTCCGGCGCGCACGATCTCGGCGATAAAGGCCGCGGTATAGGTCGCGAGCGCCAGCGTCAGCGCCACGAATTCCGGAATGACGCGTGAGCCGCCGGAGAAATTGAATCCCTTGAGAACCGGAACTTCAAAGGACACCGGCGCGCCAAAGATCAGCGCACTTGCAAGCGGCAGGCCGAGCAGCAAGCCCAGCACGTAGGGCCAGACTTTGATCAGCCTGCCGTTCTGGAAGAGTTGCCAGCGCGAATAGCGCCACAACCCGACGGAGGAAACAATCGCAATCAGGAGAGCCAACATGAACGGCTCGAAGCCGGGATCGCCGACCGGCCTTGGAATCACCAGGCCACGATTGCTGAGAAAGAAACTGCCAAACAACGCGATGCTCTGCCGCGGATTGGGGAGCGCTGCGAGCACCGCCAGATACCAGAACAGGATCTGGAACAGGAGCGGAAGGTTGCGCACCAGTTCTACATAGCCGCCGGAGATTCGCGCCAACAGCCAGTTCGGCGACAGCCGACCAAGCGCGACCAGAAATCCGATCAAGGTGGCGAACAAAACCCCGATCAGCGAAACCAACAGCGTGTTGAGCAGACCGACGAAAAACACCCGCGTGTAGGTATCGGATCCCGAATAGGGAATGAGGTTCTGGCTGACGTCAAAACCCGCCGTGTTGGCCAAAAAGCCAAAGCCCGCGGTGATCCGCTGCGCCTTCAAATTTTCGCTGACATTGGAGACGATCTCGTAAGAGATCCAGGCGATTGCGGCGACGAACAAGAGCTGAAGGGCGAAACCGCCCCACCCTGCCTGGCCGCCGAGTGCGCGCTGCAGCTTGATGACAAACTGCGACGGTGGCTTTCGGGGCTCGATGGTCATCGCCGCCGGTACCGCTGTGATCAGCGGATCGGCGGTGCGTATTGAATCCCGCCCTTGTTCCAGAGCTGATTGAGTCCACGGGCGATTCCGAGTTTCGACCCGGCGCCGACATTGCGATCAAAGGCTTCGCCGTAATTGCCGACCCCCTTGACGATCCTTATCATCCAATCCTTGGTCAGGCCGAGCTGTTCGCCGAGGTTGCCATCGGTGCCGAGGGCCCGTTTGAGCTCCGGCTTATCGGATTTCGCCATCTCGTCGACGTTCTTTTGGGTGACGCCGAGTTCTTCCGCATCAATCATGGCAAACAGCACCCATTTGACGAGATCGAACCATTGATCGTCGCCATGGCGCACCATCGGGCCGAGCGGCTCCTTTGAGATCACTTCCGGAAGCACGACATGATCGGCGGGGTTTGCAAGCTTCAGACGCTCGGCATAGAGCCCCGACACGTCCGTGGTGAAGACGTCGCAGCGCCCTGACTCGTAGGCCTTCACCGTCTCGTCGGCGGTGCCGAACGCGATCACCTCGTACTTCATGTTGTTGCCCTTGAAGTAGTCGGCGAGATTCTGCTCGGTGGTTGTGCCGGTTTGCACGCAAACCGAGGCGCTGTTCAATTCCAGCGCGGAGTTCACTTTGAGGGATTTTTTCACGAGGAAACCCTGACCGTCATAATAGGTTACCCCGGTGAAATTGGCGCCGAGCGAGGTGTCGCGGGACAGCGTCCAGGTGGTATTGCGCGAGAGCACGTCGATTTCGCCCGATTGCAGCGCGGTGAAGCGATCCTTGGCTGACAACGGAACGAATTTGACCTTGGTCGGATCGTTGAAGATGGCGGCCGCGATCGCACGACAGACGTCGACGTCCAGCCCGGTCCAGTTGCCCTTGTCATCGGGAGAGGAAAAGCCCGGCAGCCCCTGGCTCACGCCGCAGGATAACATGCCGCGGTCCTTGACCGTCTTGAGCGTCTGCGCGGTGGCAGCCTGGGTGGAAAGACCGGCAGCAAGAGCAAGGGTAAAGACAAGAGATGCACGTTTCATGGCGAAGCCTTTCGAAGGTCGTCCGGGAAGGGTTCATCGCGTGCGCCGACGGGCCAACCCAATGATCCACCATTCCAAATGCCTCCTGAATGGGCACAGCGGCCCATAATCCGGACGAGCAATGAATCGATGATCGCGGCGAGCCCCTCAACATGCAGCGACGAGATAGTTGCGGCGCATCACAGAACGACTGGAGGGCCGGGTCAAGGGGTTGACGTCCGTCTTCCCTGTCCTGCTATTAACAATCCCACCTGCAACGCGCTGCTTCAGCGGATTTTCGCGAGGCGGGGCGGTCGGGAAAACCATTGATGGCGGCGGAAAACATGAATTCTCCAGGGGATGACGGACGGACGAAGCCGCTGAGGGCGGAAACCACGTTGGTAACCGCCGGTCGCGACACCAAGGCGCAGAAAGGATTCGTCAATCCGCCGGTCATCCATGGTTCCACGGTGCTTTATCCGACCGCGGACGACCTGCATGCCCATCGCGGCGAGTTCCGGTACGGACGTTACGGAACACCAACCACCAAGGCGCTGCAGGAAACGTTAATGGCTCTCGAGGGCCCAAACTGCGCAGGTGTCGGTATTGCACCCTCCGGGCTGTCGGCGATCACGACGACCCTGCTCTCGGTGCTGAAGTCAGGCGATCATCTTCTGGTTTGCGACAATATCTACCGGCCTACGCGCAATTTTTGCAACGGCTTGCTTGCCGGTTATGGCGTCGAGACCACCTATTTCGATCCCTTGATCGGCGCCGGTATCGCCGAATTGTTCAAGCCCAACACCAAGGCGGTGCTCGTCGAGGCACCCGGCTCGCAATCCTTCGAAATGCCCGACATTCCAGCCATCGCTGCGGTGGCGCATGCGCGCGGCGCGCTTGTGATCGACGACAACACGTGGGCGACGCCGCTGTTTCACCGCTCGTTAGACCAGGGCGTCGATATCAGCATTCAGGCCGCCACCAAATATATCGGCGGACATTCGGACATCATGTTCGGAACCATTTCGGCGAACGCGAGAGCTTGGCCGACGATCATCGAGTCGATCCGCTTGCTCGGTATTTGCGCAGGTCCCGATGACGTCTTCCTGGCGATACGCGGTTTGCGGACGCTGGCGGTGCGGCTTGCGCAGCATCATCGGTCGGGGCTCGAAATGGCGCGATGGCTTGCGGCGCGGCCCGAGGTCGCCAGGGTGCTGCACCCTGCCCTGGAGAATGATCCGGGCCATGCGATCTGGAAACGGGATTTTACCGGGGCGTCCGGCCTGTTCAGTATTGTTCTGCAGCCGGCGCCGCAGAAGTCCGTCGATGCCCTGCTCAACACCGTCAAATTGTTCGGCATGGGTTATTCATGGGGTGGTTTCGAAAGCCTCGTCATTCCATTCGACTGTGCAACCTATCGCACGGCCTCCAAATGGGCGCCGGGCGGGCCGACCTTGAGGCTGCATATCGGACTGGAGAATGTCGAGGACCTCAAGGCGGACCTTGCCCGCGGCTTTGAGGCGTTCAACGCCGCATAGGCCTGGTCGATAGCCGCCACATTGCGGCGGCTGCACGTTGACTCCTCGCGACGCTTCTCAAATGCGAGAAGATCGCTTCTGCGGTGCACAGCGAGATCTCCGGCCGGTCGCGGGTCAGAAATCAGCCACCGCGCCGCTCGGACCACGCGTCCAGAATGACTTCCGCTCAATTGTCGGCGGCGACATGCCGTCGGCTTATGACAATGAAATAGAGATTGCGAACATAGACCACGAGGCCGAGCGCCTGGCCCGCGATGAACACAGGATCCCTGCGGTAAAGCGCATAGACCAGCAACAACGCGCCGCCGCCGATGGAAAAGAACCAGAACGCCACCGGGATCACGCTCCTGCGCGCGCGTTCCGAGGCGATCCATTGCACGACGAAACGCATCGTGAAAAATGCCTGCGCCACAAAGCCGAGCACCACCCAGCCATCGAACTTGATGACGAAGACATCGTTAAGGTAAGTGACGAGGTTGTTGAGCAGCTCGGTCATATGGTCACCTCGGTCGCAACAGGTGTCGGTTTCTTGCGGCGGATCAGCCACCACACGCCGGCGAGATCCATGATTCCGATCCATAGCCGGTCGAAGAAGCCGTAGTTTGACACGCCGGAATGCCGCGGCCGGTCGATCACGTCGACATAGGCGATCTCGTAGCCTTCGCGGCGTACCAGCGCCGGCAGGAAACGATGCAGACCGTCGAAATAGGGCATCGCCAGGAACACCTCGCGCCGGAAGGCTTTCAGGCCACAGCCGGTATCGCGGGTACCATCGCGCAGGATGGCGTTGCGCACCGCATTGGCGATCCGCGACTGCATCTTCTTGAATCCGGTGTCCTTGCGTCCTATTCTCTGACCGGCGGCAAGGCCGACGCGCTCACCGCCCTTTTCAATCGCCGAAATCAAGTCCGGCAGGAACACGGGATTATTCTGGCCGTCGCCATCGAGCGTCGCCACAATGGCACCGCGCGCGGCGCGAACTCCGCTGCGCACTGCAGCCGATTGGCCTGACGATGTCGCGTGGCTGATCTGGCGCAGATTTCCGCGCTGCCTCATGGCGGCAACAAGCCGCTCCGCGGTCGCGTCCGTTGAACCGTCATTGACGTAGATGATTTCATAGATCCACCGGCCGTCGAGGGCGGCGGCGATCTCGGCGATCAGGGGCGCTACGTTATCGGCCTCGTTACGCACGGGAACCACGATGGAAACGGCCGTCCCGGCTGTGTCAGAAGAAGGCAAATCCACACTCACCGTTAGAGTTGGCCCGCAGCCGGGATCGCTTGCGTCCGGCGCCCGCTTCTTATGGGGCTGACGCCCCGTGGGCAACCCTTTTGAGACGGCCTGGAGCCAGCGCCGAAATCGCGCCGTCGCGGCCGATCGCGAACCCCAGACCGCGCGCGGCGAACCAGTATCGCACGCTCATTGCGCCGAGCACCCCGATCAGCGCGCCCGCGACCACGTCACTGGGATGGTGAGCCAGAAGCACCAGGCGCGTGACGGCGATCAGGAGCGCATAGGCGATCATCACGCCTCGCGCCCGTGGCCAGACCGCGCCCGCCGCGAAAGCCAGGGCAAAAGCCGTGATGGCATGCGCCGACGGGAAGCTGGCATAGGCTTCCGTTCCGGCGAAGGGAACGAAATTGAACGGGTTGGCCTGGCCTCCCGCGAACGGCCGGCCGCGACCGGCGATCCATTTTAGCATTTCGCCGGCGAGCAGCGGCGCCAGCACAGCGAGAAACAAGAACTGCAGGCGCAAGCCAAAGCTCAGCAGCTGGGTTTGCGAGGTGCCTCGCAATGCCGGCGCGACAAGGGCAACGGCAAGCAGCATCAAAGCCAGAATCCACAGCACATAGGCGTCCTTGCCGAATTCGGTCAGGATGCGAACCGGCCACAGGTTCGGCGAGCCGCGGGGCGGCATCAGGCCGATCTCCCGCGCATCGAATCCGAACATCAGCGCGACGATAACCACACCGACAATTGCCGACATCAGAAGCGCGCGACGCGCCAATCGCCGCGCAGCTTCGGCGCGTCTTGCATGCGACGGCGGACGCACAAGTTGGGCCAGCGACGTCAGGACCAGGGCGAAAAGACGCGCGAAATAATTTGCGGATTCGCCGATGCCGGCCTGAGCGGACATCCTATTCCGTACCTTCGGAGCGGAAGATCGCGATCGAGATCGACCGCCCTTGCGAAATATTATAGCCGTCGATGCGGGCGGCCACATCGTAGCGCAATCCGATGGCTTCGGCGCGCTGGGCAAATCCACGCTCGGAACGCTGCTCCACCAGCGCGAAGCGGCAACTGCCCTGGCCCAGGAAATCCGCGGCACCCGATCCATCCGTCAGCACCGTCGATGTGCCGGTCATGAAGACGAGGCTCGGCTCGTGGAAACCAGCGGCGGCGGCTTTCGGCCCGACGCAGGCGACATTGCGAAGCGCCCGCGCGATTTCAGCGCTCGGAAACAGCGGGTTCAGTGCCGGCACGACCACGCCGTAGATGGCCACGGCCAGAAACACCGCCGCGACCACAGCGTTCAGCAACGAGCGCTCCGCGCGGTTGTCATCATAAAGCCACCACGCGAACAGCCCGAAGATGAGGGCTGCGGCCACAAAAGGCCATGCCAGGAATACCGGCTGGCGCGTCAGCGTGACCGCTCCCACAACGGCAACGAGGGAAGCGAGCGCGGGAATGACAAACCACCAGGCGGCCCCGCGCATCAGCCAGGATCGTGACAGCACGCGGCGCTCGAGCGCACCAACCGTGAGGATCGCGATCGCCGGATAGAGCGGCAGCACGTAATGCGGCAGTTTGGTCAGCACCAACTCGAACACGATCCAGGATGGAACCAGCCAGGCCAGCAGGTACTGCGCACCGGGCTCTCGCCTCGCCCTCCAGACCGCCGGCACCGCCATTCCCGCCAACGGCGCACCCGGCCAAAACGTCACCCAGAACAGCAGCAGATAGACACCGGGCGGCGCGCCATGAGATTCCTGCGCCGCCAGCTTGCTCAACATGTCGCCGCCGATGGAATCCGCAAAGAATGCGTCGCCGGCGCGCCAGAAGATCGCGACGAACCAGGGCAGCACCAGAACCAGGAGCCAGGTCAGGCCCCATACCGGACGCAGCCGCCAAAGCCACGCTGCGGACCGGTCGAGAATGGCCAACACGCCGATCGTCAACGCCACAAACATCAGGATCAGCGGTCCCTTGAGCAGGATGCCGCCAGCCAGCGCTGTCCAAAAAATCGCCAACCACGTCCAGGGCGGATGGACGGGATCCTCGCCCCGCTGCCAGGACAGATACACCCGCGCCAGCGCCCCCATCGCGGCGACGACCGTGAACAACAGCATGGCATCGGTTTTGGCGAGCCGAGCCTCGACGCCGAGCAACACCGAGCTTGCCATCATCAGTCCGGCAAGAACGGCACCGCGCCGCGTGACGAAGGCCAGCGCCGTCCAGTAAGTAAAAAGCACGGCCCCGAGCGCGCCGATCAGGGACGGCACGCGGTACAACCAGATGCGGACTTGCGCCCGCGGCAGGCCGAGCGCCGAGGCGGTTTCGACCGCGGTCGCCTGGAGCCAATAGATGCCGACTGGCTTCTTGTAGCGCACCTCATCCTGGAACCGGATGTCAACAAAGTCGCCGCTTTCGACCATCTGCTTGGTCGCCTGGGCGAACCGCGCCTCATCGCGATCGATCGGCGGGATGCTGAAAAATCCGGGCAGAAACAACAGGAGCCCGCACAGCGTCAGAAACGCGACGGCGCGGACATGGCCGCCGGTCACGAAATCAAGCAGACCGACAAGCCGGCTAGCCGGATCTACCCGGTTCTTGGGCTCGCGCGGTTGTCCAAATCGGGGGCGGGCATAGGTCTCGGCCATGGGCTCCGCATACGCCGAAACCACCGTGGCGACAACCGCTTAGCAGGACTTTACTGAATTCTGACCACAACTGTGTCCGCGGCGCCCTTGGCGTCTATCACCGTCAATCTGGCAAAGCCCGGCCCCGGCGGATCGATCAGGCGCTGACGGCGGCCGTCGATTTCGCCTACCGACATACCATTGACGAGCATCGTCATCGGAAGCACGCCGCCGGCGACCTTCACCGGCACTGCGGAAAATGACGCGCCATCCGCTCCGGCGGCATCGATCCGAGAGCCGTTGAGCGGAAACTGGATGCGCAGTGCCTGCTCGCCGTCGGTTCGCACCAGTTCGCCCATGGGCCGATAACGTCGTAGCGGCAGCGGGAGCTTGGCATTGCTTACCACCAGCGTTCCCTTCGGCGGCTTCGGCAGCGGCGCCGGCAGTTTTCCGGTACGGGCAAAGGCGTCGAACAGGATTGGAGCTGCGACGGTACGGCCGACAATTCCCGGCGCGGGCGCGCCGTCGGGACGGCCGACCCAAACCCCGATGGTGATGCGGCCGTCGAAGCCGATCGACCAGGCATCGCGATAGCCGTAGCTGGTGCCGGTCTTGAAGGCGATCCGGTTACGCACGCCATTCTCCGGCGGCGGCGTACCCATCAGCACGTTCCCCACCTGCCACGCCGCGACCTGGTCCAGCAATCGCAGGCTGTCGCGTGCATCATCGCGCACGTTCATCATCTCGCGCAGCGGCCGCGTATTGCCGAGCCGCGCCAGCCCGCAATAGAGTTGCGCAAGATCCTGCAGGGTGATCCCAACGCCACCGAGACCCATGGCAAGCCCCGGCGCTTCGTCCTTCGGCAGCACCAGATTGGCCCCTGCCTGCTTCAGCCGCGCGGACAGGCGGCTGGCGCCGACGCGGTCAAGCAACGCGACCGCCGGCACGTTCAGGGACATTTGCAGCGCCTTGCGCACCGGCACCGTGCCCTGAAAGGTCATGTCGAAATTCTCCGGCGCGTAAGAGCCGAAGCGGGTTGGCCGATCATCGATCAGACTTTCCGGATGAACGAAGCCATCCTCGAATGCCAGACCGTAGATGAATGGTTTCAGCGTCGATCCCGGCGAGCGCACGGCGCGCGTCATATCGACCTGGCCGGCGCGGTGGTCATCGAAATAGTCAGGCGAGCCGACGCGCGCCAGCACGTCGCCGCTCGCATTGTCTACCGCGATCAAGGCGACGGAAATATTCGGACCCAATGCGACCGCGCGGTCGCGCGCCAGCGCTTCAAGGACTTTCTGCAGGCCAGAGTCGAGCGTCAGCGCGATGACCGGCGTATCCTTCACGGATGCCATCGCTTTATCGGCGGAATGCGGCGCTAGGATTGGCATCGGCCTGCGCAGCCGCGGCACCGGCACCGCCTTCGCGCCGGCAGCGTCCTCCTCGGAGATTCGACCGTCCTCGACCATGCGGTCGAGGACGCGGTCCCGCGCCGCGCGGGCGGCATCGGGATAGCGATCGAGCCTGCGGGTCTCGGGAGACTGCGGCAACGCCACCAGCAGCGCGGATTCCGCCAGCGACAATCGTTTCGGCTCCTTGCCGAAATAGGCGATCGAAGCCGCCCGAATTCCTTCGAGATTGCCGCCGAACGGCGCCATCGCCAGATACAGATCGAGGATCTGGTCCTTGCTCATCTGACGCTCGATTTCGAGCGCGCGCACCACCTGCCGCAACTTGGCGTAAACCGACCGTTCCCGCCGCGGTTCCATCAGCCGGGCAAGTTGCATGGTGATCGTCGAGCCGCCGGACACGATATGGCCACGGGTGAGCAGCTGAAACGCGGCACGACCCAGGGCAAGCGGATCGACGCCGGCATGGATGCGAAAGCGGCGGTCTTCATAGGCCAGCAGCAGCTTGAGATAGCCAGGATCGACGCCGGTCTTGGCGTCGACCGGCAACCGCCAGCGGCCGTCGACCATCGCATAGGCACGCAGCAGTTTGCCGTTACGGTCGACGACCGTCGTGGAGACTTCGCTCGCCTGCGCCAGCGGCAACGGGCCAAGCGAGACCACCCACGCCACGAAGGCAGCCGTCAGGACCAGGCAAACTGCCACTGACGCGGCCATTGCCCGCTTGATCCTGCGCCGGCGGCGCGGCGCCGACGCTATGGCGGCCGTTGCGCTCATTTCGCCGACCGCACCTCGACCGAGCCGGTACCGGTGCGGCCGTAGCGCGAGGGATTGTACATGTCCTCGACATAGGCTTGCGGCAGCACGTATTTGCCCGGGGAAACCGCGCGCACCACATAGGCCACCGTAAACACCGAACTGTTATCGCTGGCGCGATCGATCGCGGCCGTGAAGCGGTCGTCACGGAATTCGGTGTTCTCCGGCTCCTCGCCATCCTCAATCCAGTCCAGCGTGCCAGTGTCACCGGAAGAGACCAGATGCGGATTGTCGATCTCAAGGCCCGCCGGCAGATAATCCGACACCATGATGTGACCGTATTCCGGTTTGGCTTCGGTGATCTTCAGCACCACCGCGAAGCGGTCATTTTGCTTGGCCTTCGACACATCAGCCGGCTTGCCGTCGAGCGTGAAATAGTTGCGTTCGATCTTGAAGCCGTTGGAGGCTGCCGGCTCCGGCGTGATCGGTGAACCGCTGACCGAGACCACCGCCTGCACCGGCGCATCCCCGGTATTGGTGATCCTGATCGGCTTGCCCGCCATCTCGGCTGCCTTGTAGCTGCGATAAAGCGCGGTCTTGATCGGCGCGCCGTCGAGATCCAGCGTCATGGTTTCCTTGGACAGCGCGCGCGATGCCAGTACCAGCCAGGCATTCTCCTGGGTTGAGGTGTAGGGCGTGAGTCCGCGCGCCACTTCGACCCGCGCCACGGCCTGCGTCAGCGTCGCCCGCGGCGCATTGCCTTCGCTCGCGAGCGAAACCAGTGCTGCGGCGTCGCGCAACGCGCTGCCGTAGTCGACCCGGCCGAACTCCAGCGCCGGCTTTGGCGCAAGGCTGTCGAGGGCTGCGGCATAGACCCGCTCCGCCCTGCCCTTGTCGCCGACCAGCGCCAGCGCGGCCGCCAGTTGCGCTTTCGCAATCGGGGTCGCCAGATTGTTCAATTTGGTGTCGGCGAGATAGCGCAGATCACCGATCGGCGCGGCGCCATTGCGGGCGAGGACGTAAAGACCGTAGGCAAGGTCGCGCCCACCGTCTTTTTCGGGCTCGTTGGCGTTCACCACGGAGTTGCGGATCCGGTCGAGGGCGCTTTTGAACAAGACATCCGGCACCGCAAATCCCTTTTCGCGCGCGCGCGTCAGGAAGTCCGTGACGTAGGCATCCAGCCAAGCGTCATCGCCGCCGGCCGACCACAGGCCGAATGATCCGTTGGAGCCCTGCCGCGCCAGCAAGCGGTCGATGGCGTCCCTGATGCGCTGATCGACTTCGGTGTCCATCGCCAGATGAGCGCCAACGGCCAGATCATTGACGTAGAGCAGCGGCATGGCGCGGCTGGTGATCTGTTCCGAACAGCCGTAGGGATAGCGATCGAGTGCCTTCAGGATGGTCGCGGCATCGAGCGCCGTCGACAGGCTAACGGACAGCGAGACGCTGCCGGTGCCCTGCACCAGATCGGAGAACATGTCGGATGTCAGCGTCAGGCTCTCGCCCCTGGCGAGGGTGCGGATCGAGCGGCGTGCGAGGATCTGCGTCGCCGCCTTGACGTCGAGCGCATAATGTCTGGCCAGCGTCAGACCATCTGGCCCCTTGATATCGACGTCGAGGTTCGCGGTTCCCGCGCCGCCGGCATCGAGCGCCAGCGACATCGAGGTGCGCTGCTTGGCTGCGAGTTTTACGGTCGTTGCGGGGTTACCGGTGACCTTCAGCGGTCCCGAGGTCTTGACGTTGATGGTGTAGTCGCCAGCCGCGCCCTCGACGTTGTCGAGATCGAAGCTCATGGTGCCGTGGTCGCCATTGAGCAGGAAGCGCGGCAGCGTCGCCGTCAGCACGACGGGATCGCGCACCGTGACATCGGTCGTGGCGCGGCCGAGTTTGGTCGCCGTCCAGGCGACCGCCATGACGCGCGCGGTGCCGGCGAACTCCGGAATGTCAAAGCTGATTTCGGCTGTGCCATCGGCTGCGACCGTGACGATCCCGGAATACAGCGCTAAGGGCTTCTGCGTCGGTGGGCTGCCCTGCAGCTCCGCGCCGGCGCCGTCGCCGCCGGTCTTGAGCTGGCCCCTTGTGCCCTGCATGCCGTCGATCAACTGCCCATAGAGGTCACGGATTTCCGCGGTCAGGCGGCGCTGGCCGAGATAGTAATCGTCCGGCGCCGGCGGCTTGTAGTTGGTGAGGTTGAGAATGCCGACATCGACCGCGGCAACGACGATTTTTGCGTCCTCGCCGGGATTGAGGCCACCGAGTTTGACCGGCAGCTTCAGCGTGGTGTTGGGGCGCACCAGCGCCGGCGGCGACAGATCGACTTGAAGCGTGCGGGTCTTCTTGTCGATGCCGAACCATTTCAGCCCGATGGCACGGCTTGGCATCCGAAGGGCCGCCACATCAAGCGGACGGCGCAGCGTCGCCACCACATAGGCGCCGGTGCCCCAATCCTTGCCGACGGGAATTCTGACCTGCGCAGTGCCTTCCTTGACGTCGGTGGTTTGGGTCGTCAGCAGCCTGTCGCCGAGCACGTTGATGGTCAGCTTGCCGGCGGAGCGGGCGTTGACCGAAACCACCATGGTATCGCCGGACTGATATTCCGGCTTGTCGATCGAAGTTTCCAAGAGATCGGGCGTATCGGCGCTACCGTCGGAATACCAGCCGACGTCGAACTGCACCGACGTCAGTGGCCCGTCGGCGTCGGTCGATTTGACATCGAGGCGATAGCGGCCGGGTTGCGGCGACAGCGTGACGCGCGACGGCTTGTCGGCAGCGATCGTCAAATCGCCATCGGCGACGCGCTGGGTCGATTTGACCGGCTCATAGTCCCAGGATGAATTCTGCCGATACCATTGATACCGGGATTCGATTTTCAACAGCTCGTAGCGCAGGCCGTCGCGCGCCAGCGGCTTGCCCTCGGGCGACACGAAGACGACGTCGAAATCGGCCTTGTCGCCCTCCGCGACGCTCTTGTCGCCAAACAGCGGCTTGACGCCGATCATCGCGGTGCTCGGGGCGACCGGCAGCACCAGTTTGCGCTCGACCGCACGGCCGCCAGCCTCCGCCATGCGGATGAAGATTTGAGCTTCCTGCGGGCGCGTCGACGACGGCGGCTTTGCAAGGCTGACCGGGAAGGTCGCAACCCCGTTGGCGTCCGCCTCAGGCAGGTTTTCGATCGGCGTGCGCTCGTTGCTGGCGGTCTCCTCGTCGGCGACGCCGAACTGGTATCCCGCAAACCCCGGTCGCTCGGCCGCCGGCGCCACCAGCATGTCGCCCTCAAGCTGCAGGCCCGAGGCCGGCGCGCCGTAGAGGAAATGACCATCCACCTTAAGTTCGACAGGAAGATCAGCTTTGATCTGCTTATCCTTGCTGGACAGGTCAAATTCGATCCGCTCCGGGACGTAATCCTCGACCATGAAGGTGGTTTCCCCCACCGAAGCCCCCTTTGGGTCGGTAAAAGCCCGCACCCGCCAGGTCCCGGTCGGGACAGCCGAATTGAGCGGCACCGCCAGCGTTCTGCCACCTGCCCCCTGATCCGCCAGCACGGCGCGGCGGAATTCGACGCCGTCGGGACGCTCGATCACGAGCGTCAGCGGCCCGCCGGTCACGGCATTGCCCTGGCCGTCGCGCAGCAGGGCCGTCAGGTATACGGTCTCGCTGGAGCGGTAGACGCCGCGTTCGGCGTAAACGAACGCATCGGCGCCCGCGGGCAACGCCCTGCCGGAAACGCCACGGTCGGAAAGGTCGAACGCACTGGATTTCAGGCTCAGGAAGGCATAGTCGGCGTTGTCGCCGGTTACGGTCAACATGGCCGGCGAAAGACCGCCCTCGCCGCGCGCAAGCCCTGCCTCAAACAGCACATGGCCGGAATCGTCGGTTTTGCGGGTCGCGAGGATCTCGTTGTTGCGCGCGACCAGCCGCACCTCGGCCTTGGCCACCGCGTCCGTCGAGGCCAGCGAATTGACGAACACATGGATGCCGTCATTGCCGGAAAAAGCCGTCAGGCCGAGGTCGGAAACGATGAACCATTGCGTCGCCAGCGATCCGTCGTCGTCGCTGCCCGGGCCCTTGGCGGCCGCGGTCATGACGTAGACGCCCGGCTGCAAGGCGCCGAGCGCCTGATCGACCGGAAACGCCGTCGTGACCTCCTGGTTGAGCGTGGTGGCGGTCGTGAGTTCGCCGGACCAAACCTTGACGCCCCGTTCATCGCCGAGGCTGGAAAGCTCGTATCGGCTCAGGGCCTGCTGAAAATCGCTGTCGATCACGGTGTTGATCAGGTTGCGATCGCCGATCCTGAACACATTGATCGACACCGCGGGGGTGTTGACGCTGACCAGCGGAATGCCGCGCTGGCCGGTGCGCGGCAGCACATAAGCGCGCCCGGTGAAGCGGACGAACGGCTTGCGGTCGCGCACATAGATGTTGAATTCAGCGGATTTGGGCAGGGTTTCCTTGACGGTGGACGGCAGGCCGGCGCGCAGGTTGATGTTGTAGCGCTCGCCGTGCATCAGCCCGTCGACGCAAAGCTGCTTTCCCTCCGACGTCAATGCCGGCTTGTCGGAGCCTGCGAGCGCGAGGTACGGGGCGAAGTCGGTGCGCTTGGCGAGGTCCTCGGAGAACTGGAAGCAGGCGCGCGGTGAGGCCGAGTCGGAATCGACGGTATAGTCGAGCAGCCGGAAGCCATGCTCGTCGCGCATCTTTTCATATTGGCCGCGCACCTCGGCGACTTCGCGCAGATCCAGCGAGAGCCGCAAGCTGTCGAGCGCCGGCCGCCAGAGTTTACGCTCCGACATGGCGCGACCCAGCACAGCCAGCGCGTCCGCCTCATCGCCGGCATTGGCGGCCCGCTGATAGGCGATATACGCCGCGGTCGAGGCCCGCTCGAGCAGGAAGGTCTGCTCGCTCGAGTTGGCCGGGCGGATCTGGAAAATGGTGCGGGCGAGCCGCAGCCAATTGGCGCTGTCGTCAGGTGTTGTGGCGGCGATTTGCCCGAGGATTTGCAGGCCGGTCCGAAAATCGTTGCGCTTGAAGGCGGCGTCGGCGTCGGTTTTCAGGGTGGCGTTGGTTTTGGCCACAGCGCCGGCTTCGCTCTTGATCTGGGCTTCGAGCTTGATGGCCGAATCGGCCAGATCGTCGCGCTTGAAGGCCTTGTCCGCCGCCTGCGCCGCGACGAGGCCAAACGCCAGCGTGGCGCAAATCGTCGCTGCGCGAACCAAACCGATCATGATGGAGCTCCCTGGGCCGCGGGCCAACGCCGCGTATCGAAAAGAAGTGCGTTAAAAGGTGACGGACTCATGGCGGTGGAACCGACGGGCGAAAGAGTCGCATGCAACATTTGTCGTAAGCCAGCCGTTTTGCCGCGCCGGCTGCCGGCAGCGGCGCAGCATTGCGTCAAGGGCGGGCCAAAGCCAAGGCCCACCGCTTGAGGCTTTGTCGCAGCGGCCTGGAAAACGGTTCGGAATGGACTTGGCGGCCATGCGGATTTTTCATATTTGCAATGGTATAAGGCCGCCAACGGTCCCATAGCTCAACTGGATAGAGTAACGGATTTCTACTCCGTGGGTTGCAGGTTCGAATCCTGCTGGGATCGCCAGCGCAACCGATGAGAAAGGCCCAATAAATAAGGGCTTCTTAGACATCCAAGATTTTCTTTCGATACAAATTCTCCAGTGCAGATGGCGTCAGAAGTCGTCAAATTTAAAAAAAGAGTCCCGCAATAGTCCCGCAGCGGCTTTTCCGGCAAAAAAATCCATGCAGCATGGAATAATTCATAACGCTATGAAAAGACGTGCTTATTTTAGGTTCGTTTTGAGATGTCTTGGGAGAAACGGACTATAACCCACGGATTAGGAGTCAGTGGGTTGAACGATATGCAGCGCACCTTTTCGAGCGCGGTGGATACATCATTCATTGTCGGTGTCAGGGTTGCGCC
>JBKQRS010000495.1:0-15446 GCA_052143915.1 Bradyrhizobium sp. | reverse complement strand
CCATCCAGATGAACATGTAGATGCACAGCTCCTGCGCCAGGAGATGTGGATGCCGATCAGATAGGGATACAGAAACGACACGCCGGTGCCGAAACGGTGCACGACGGAAATGAAAATCAGGATCGTCGCCGCCGCCATCAGCGAACTGATCAGAATTTCCTCGAGCCGATCAAGGATACGAAGCATCCCACCCCCTCATGCGCCTCGACAGCCTTTCGGGCGCGTCGCCAATACCCGGCGCAAGCATGCGCCAATCCGCCTGCTGCACGCAAATTAAAGGCAAGCTCCCGCCCGCCGCGGGAGCTTGCCGGCGTTCCTGATTAGTGGCTGACCCCGCCGGTTTCCTTGATGAATTCATCGATCAGCGGCTGGCCGACCCGGCTTGCAACGTCCTTGTAAACCGGGTCCATCGCCTTGCGCATGGCCGCGTCCTGCTCCGGCGTCAGGGTGATGATTTCGGTCTTGCCGGCTTTCTTGATCTCCTCGAGCGCCTCGTCGTTTTCCTTTGCCGACTGTCCATTGCCGAAGGCGGTCGCCTCCTTCATGGCCTTGTCGAGCTGGCCGCGAATGTCGGCCGGCAAGCCGTCCCAGAACTTCTTGTTCACGACCACGACATAGCCGATGTAACCGTGGTTGGTCAGGGTCAGGTACTTCTGCACCTCGTGCATCTTCTGGGTATACATATTGGAGGGGGTGTTCTCCTGGCCGTCGACCACGCCGGTCTGCAGCGCCTGGTACACTTCGCTGAATGCCATCACCTGCGGAATCGCGCCGAGCGCGCGGAACTGCGCCTCAAGCACCTTCGACGACTGAATGCGGAATTTCAGGCCCTTGTAGTCTGAAGGGCTTATCAGCTTCTTGTTGGCGGACATTACCTTGAAGCCGTTGTCCCAGTAAGCGAGACCGGTCATGCCCTTCGGCTCGAGCAGCTTGAGCAGTTTCGCGCCGAGCGGTCCGTCGGTCACTTTGCGCAAGGTGGCGAGGTCGGGCAGGATGTAGGGAAGATCGAACACCTCGAATTCGCGCACCCCGATCGGGCCGAACTTCGAGTTCGACGGCGCCAGCATCTGCACCGCGCCGAGCTGCAACGCCTCCAGTTCTTCCTTGTCCTTGTAGAGCGTCGAATTCGGGTAGACCTCGACCTTGACCTTGCCGTCGGTATATTTCTCGGCGAGTTCCTTGAATTTTTCGGCGGCCGCGCCCTTCGGCGTGTTCGCCGCCACGACGTGGCTGAATTTGATCACGATCGGCGCCTGCGCCAGCGCCGATCCCATGAAGCCCGGTCCGGCCAACGCCAATGACGCGGCCGCCGCCGCGGCCAATACCAGTTTACGCATTGCTCCTCCCGCCTGATTTAGAGGGAACGCGCGTGGCGCTGCTCCCAAGTCCTTGTATGCCAGCCGCACCAATACAGAGAAGCCGCCCGAAATGCCATTGCCCCTTTAGACGGGGCTGTTTTTGGGGCCTTTGCTGCAACGCAAAAACGCGGCGCCGGAACGCCGCGTTCTTGAATTTTGCAGCTCAGTAGCGATGGCCGCTTTGTCATCTCCCTCCCCCCTTGCGGGGGAGGGTTGGGGTGGGGGGTAGCGTCATCGGCACTGCCCGTGTGGACCCCCACCCCCAGCCCCTCCCCCCAAGGGGGAGGGGAGCGGGTAGAGAGAGCAAGGCAATCAGCTTGCGGCTGCCGCCGGAATGTCGCGCTGACGCTTCATCACGATTTTGTTGAGTGCGCCGAGATAGGCTTTGGCGGACGCCACCAGCGTATCCGGATCGGCAGCCCTCGCCGTCATCGAGCGGCCCTCATGGGCGAGCCGCACTGAAACCTCGGCTTGCGCGTCGGTTCCTTCGGTCACGGCGTGGACCTGGTAGAGCTCGAGCTTGGCTTCGTGCGGCACCAGTGCCTTGATGCAGTTGAACACCGCATCGACCGGGCCGTTGCCCTCGGCCTCCTCGATTTTGATCTGGCCGTCGACGTCGAGCTTCATGGTGGCGCGTTGCGGACCATGGGTGCCGGCGATCACCGTCAGCGAGGTCAGCTTGATGCGGTCGTGGGAAGCCGCGATCTCCTGATCGACCAGCGCCTCGATGTCCTCGTCGTAGATGTCCTTCTTGCGGTCGGCGAGCGCCTTCATCCGCACGAACGCGTCTTCCAGCTGGTTGGCGCCGAGCTTGTAGCCCATCTCCTCCAGCTTGTGCACGAACGCATGGCGCCCGGAGTGCTTGCCCAGCACCAGCGAGGATTGCTTCAGGCCGACCATTTCGGGGCGCATGATCTCGTAGGTCGAGGCATCCTTGAGGACGCCGTCCTGATGGATGCCGCTTTCATGGGCAAAGGCGTTCCGGCCGACGATCGCCTTGTTGTACTGCACCGGGAACGAGGTTGCCGCCGAGACCAGCTTGGAGGCCCGCGTCAGCATGGTGGTGTCGATCTTGTTCCAGTACGGAAACTTGTCGTTGCGCACATTGATGGCCATCACGACTTCCTCGAGCGCGGCATTGCCTGCCCGCTCGCCGATGCCGTTGATGGTGCATTCGATCTGCCGCGCGCCGCCGGCGAGCCCGGCCAGCGAATTCGCCACCGCCATGCCGAGGTCGTTGTGGCAGTGCACCGAGAACACCGCCTTGTCGGAATTCGGCACCCGCTCGATCAAAGTGCGCATGAAGGCGGTGTATTCCTCCGGCACCGTGTAGCCGACGGTGTCGGGAATATTCACCGTGGTGGCGCCGGCCTTGATCACGGCCTCGACCACCCGGCACAAAAACTCCATTTCGCTGCGGGTGCCGTCCTCGGCCGACCATTCGACGTCGTCGATCTGGTTGCGGGCACGCGCGACGTTGGCGATCGAGGTCTCGATCACCTGCTCCGGCGTCATGTTGAGTTTTACGCGCATGTGCAGCGGCGACGTCGCGATCACCGTGTGAACGCGGCCGCGTTTGGCGAACTTCACTGCTTCCGCGCAGCGGTCGATGTCTTTCGGGTGCGCCCGCGAAAGACCGGCGATGATGGCGTTCTTGGAGCGCCGGGCGATCTCGCTCACCGCCTGAAAATCGCCTTCGGAAGTGATGGGAAAGCCGGCTTCGATGACATCGACGCCCATGTCGTCGAGCATCTCGGCGACTTCGAGCTTCTCCTCGAAGGTCATGGTGGCGCCGGGGCATTGCTCGCCGTCGCGCAGGGTGGTGTCGAATATGATGACGCGGTCCTTGCCGGACTTGTTCACTTGGGTCATTTTCGAAAATTCCTCTAGGTCGTGCGCTGTTTTCTTGAGCGCTGAAGGGGTCTGGTGATCTCGCGCGAACCCCTGAGTGCCCAGGCGCAAACCGCCCAGACGGCCCTCAGGGGCCGATAAGAAGCAGAAGCCCGCCAAGAAGGAGGGTGGGCAAGGACGCAGCCGGAATCGCGCAGGCACGGACGGCATCGGCCGCTCCACCCAGAACTCCGACCTTTTCGCCGCGAATCAGCATTGCCAGACCCTTTAAAGCGCCATCCTGGGGCAAAACCGTTGACGGTTGGTTGCCGGAGGCGCGCTTTATGGCTCGTTCTAAACGAGAAATGCGGCCAACCGCAATGCCAAAAGATAGTCAGTCGGGCTGACCTGGTTTGCGCGGTCGTCACCCGCGAAAGCGGGTGACCCAGTATTCCAGAGACCGGAATCGAAGCCCGAGACAGCACGGCGTACTGGATACCCGCTTTCGCGGGGTATGACGATCGGACGTATAGGTTGCAAACCATGCCCTCAAATACAGAGGGCGCAGGGAAAGCCGGGTGCCCGTTGCACCCGCAGATGGAGTAACGGGCTCCCCGGAGGCCTTCCAACCAAGCCGCGCGACGCGCGCTACAAACAGCGCCGTAGCTAGTGCGGCTTGGTTGGAAGGCCTCCGGGGAGCCCGTTACTCCATCTGCGGGTGCATCGGGCGCCCGGCATTCCCTGCGCCCTCTTGATCGAGGGCGGGAACTCGACAGCAAACCTCGCGCGAAACAAGCGGCGAGATCGGGAAGCCGTGTCCCGGCGTCATTGCGAGGAGCGTAAGCGACGAAGCAATCCATTCTTTCCGTGCTTGATGCTTCATGGATTGCTTCGCTAACGCTCGCAATGACGCCTGACTTGACAGTTTGAAATGTGGACAGGGCCGCCACCAAGGGTCGACGACACCACCCGCCACCCTCATAGGCAATGCCTGCCCGTTGTTAGTGCTTGATGTCGGTCGTATCAGGTGTTCTGCTTAAAAAAGCTGCTGGAGCACGCCGTCTGTGTCGATCTTCGTCGCATTGCATCACGTCACGCACTACAGATATGACCGTCCGATCGACCTCGGCCCCCAGACCATCCGGTTGCGGCCGGCGCCGCATACGCGGACGCCGATCCTGAGCTATTCGCTCAAGGTCACGCCAACCAATCATTTCGTGAACTGGCAGCAGGACCCACAGGGCAATTGGCTCGCCCGGTTTGTGTTTCCGGAAAAAGCCTCCGAGCTGAAGATCGAAGTTGATTTCACGGCGCAGATGACCGTGATCAACCCGTTCGATTTCTTCGTCGAACCCTATGCCGACAGTTTTCCGTTCGACTATACCGCCGACCTTAAGACCGAACTTGCGCCTTACCTCGCAACCATCGAGCCCGGACCGTTTTTTGCCGCTTACCTGGCGGGCATCAAGCGGGAAGCGACCAGCACGGTCAATTTCCTGGTCGATCTCAACGCGCAGCTGCAGAAAAAGATTCGCTACATCATACGGATGGAGCCGGGCGTTCAGACGCCGGAAGAAACGCTGGCCTCCGGCGCGGGATCGTGCCGCGATTCCGCGTGGCTCTTGATTCAGACGTTGCGGCATCTCGGGCTCGCCGCGCGTTTCGTCTCGGGCTATCTCATTCAGCTGCGTCCCGACATCGATCCGGTCGAGGGGCCGCGCGAGGTCGAAAACGACTTTACCGATTTGCACGCCTGGGCCGAGGTCTATCTGCCGGGCGCAGGCTGGATCGGATTCGACGTCACCTCGGGCATGCTGACCGGCGAGGGGCACATTCCCGTCGCCGCCACGCCGCATTACCGCACGGCGGCGCCGATCAGCGGCGCCGTCGGTTTCGCCAATGCCGAATTCGGCTTCGAGATGAGCGTTAAACGGATTCGTGAAGCGCCGCGGATCACCCGGCCGTTCTCGGACGATTCCTGGGCGCGCCTCGACAGACTGGGCGAGCAGGTCGATGCCGATTTGAAGGCCGGCGACGTTCGCCTGACGATGGGCGGCGAGCCGACCTTCGTTTCGGTCGACGACCTGGAGTCGCCGGAATGGAATATCGCTGCCGTCGGCCCGACCAAGCGTGGCCTTGCCGACGATCTCATTCGCAAATTGCGGACGCGCTTCGCGCCGGGCGGCTTGCTGCATTACGGGCAGGGCAAGTGGTATCCCGGCGAAAGCCTGCCGCGCTGGGCGTTCGGCCTCTACTGGCGCAAGGACGGCGTCCCGATCTGGAAGAACTCAGACCTGATCGCGAATATCGAAGGGCCGCACAAGGCGCAGATCGACGATGCCGAGCGCTTCGCCGAAGGCACGGCGAAACGGCTCGGTGTCGATTCCGAGTTTATCCTGCCGGCGTTCGAAGACCCCGGTCACTGGTTGCAGAAGGAGGCAGCGCTGCCGGCGAATGTCGATCCCGGCGACTCCAAATTGTCCGATCCGGAAGAACGCGCGCGGATGGCGCGGGTGTTCGATTCCGGGCTCGATACTCCCAAAGGATTCGTGCTGCCGATCCAGCGCTGGAATGCCGATGCAAGCAAATCTTCCTCGCGCTGGAAGAGCGAGCGCTGGAAGCTGCGCCGCGGCAACCTGTTCCTGACGCCCGGCGATTCACCGCTGGGGCTGCGGCTGCCGATCGCCTCATTGCCGCATATTCCCGCCGACGAGTATCCCTATGTCGTCGAGCAGGACCCGCTGGAGCCGCGCGAGGAGCTGCCGGTTTACGATGCGGCGCCGGCAGACAGCACGCCGCATCAGGAGGTCCACGAGCAGCAGCTCAAGGGCGGCGGCGTCCGCACCGCGATGTCGATCGAGATCCGTGACGGCGTCTTGTGCGCCTTCATGCCGCCGGTGGAGAAGCTGGAAGACTATCTGGAGCTGGTCGCGGCGGTGGAGGCGACCGCCGAGGAAATGCAGGTCAAGGTGCATGTCGAGGGCTATCCGCCGCCCTTCGACCCCCGCGTCGAGGTGATCAAGGTGACGCCCGATCCGGGCGTCATCGAGGTCAACATCCAGCCTTCGTCCAATTGGCGGGAAGCGGTCGACATCACCTTCGGCCTTTACGAAGACGCGGCAAAAGTCCGGCTCGGGGCCAATCGCTTCCTGATCGATGGCCGGCATACCGGCACCGGCGGCGGCAATCACGTCGTGGTTGGCGGCAGCACGCCTTCGGACTCGCCGTTCCTGCGCCGTCCTGATCTCTTGAAGAGCCTTGTGCTGTACTGGCAGCGCCATCCGTCGCTGTCCTATCTGTTCTCGGGCATGTTCATCGGGCCGACCAGTCAGGCGCCGCGCATCGACGAGGCCCGCCATGACGGGCTTTATGAACTGGAGGTCGCGCTCGCCCACGTGCCGCCGCCCGGGATCAAGGCCCCGCTGTGGCTGGTGGATCGCCTGTTCCGGCACATTCTGGTCGATATCACCGGCAACACCCACCGCGCCGAAATCTGCATCGACAAGCTTTATTCTCCCGATGGCGCCACCGGCCGGCTTGGTCTGGTCGAGTTCCGCGCCCTGGAGATGCCGCCGGACCCGCGGATGTCGCTGGCGCAGCAACTGCTGATCCGTGCGCTGATCGCCAAGCTTTGGCGCGAGCCGCAGAACGGCAAATTCGTGCGCTGGGGCACGACGCTGCACGACCGCTTCATGCTGCCGCATTTCCTCTGGGAAGACTTCTTGGACGTGCTCGCCGAGCTGAAGCAGTCTGGTTACGATTTTTCGCCGGATTGGTACGCCGCACAGCTCGAATTCCGGTTTCCCGTATTCGGCAGGGTCCACCATGGCGGCGTTTCGCTCGAACTGCGTCAGGCGCTCGAGCCCTGGCACGTTCTCGGCGAAGAAGGCTCGGCCGGCGGCACCGTGCGCTATGTCGATTCGTCGGTGGAGCGGCTGCAGGTCAAGGCATCGGGATTTGTGGAAGGCCGTCACGTCGTCACCTGCAACGGCAGGCGGATGCCGATGACCGCAACCGGCCGCTCGGGCGAGGCGGTCGCCGCCGTCCGCTTCAAGGCGTGGCAGCCGGCGTCGGGGTTGCACCCGACCATTCCCGTCCATGCGCCGCTGACCTTTGATCTCATGGACACCTGGAACGGCCGGTCGCTGGGGGGGTGCGTCTATCACGTCGCCCATCCGGGGGGGCGCAGCTACGAGACCAAACCGGTCAATTCCTATGAAGCCGAAGCCAGGCGGCTCGCCCGGTTTCAGGACCACGGCCACACGCCCGGCAAGGTCGACCCGCCGCGCGAGGAACGCACAATTGAATTCCCCTTGACCCTCGACTTGAGGACGCCGCTCCTGCATTGAATGATACGGCGTGAGGGGCGGGAGAGTCGGGATGGCGGGAGACGCCGGCCAGGGCAGCAGCCAGGGAAACGGTCAAGGAAACAGGGCCCGCCCAGGTAGCCGGCGTGTGGCGCAGTGGATGCGCGACTATGTACGTCTGCCCGGAATTCCCGACGAATATATCGGGCAGGACGGGGTGCCCCGCCCGGTCTGGACCCGCTTCTTCGATGCGTTCGCCGCACTGACGCCCGGTGAGATCGAGCGGCGGTTCGGATCGGCCGACCGGCACTTGAGGGAGGCTGGCGTGAGCTATCGCGCGCCCGGCGAAACCTCCGACCGGATCTGGCCGTTGAGCCATCTGCCGCTCCTGATCGACGACGCCGAATGGCGGCAGTTGACCGCCGGCATCGTCCAGCGCGCCGAGTTGCTGGAACTGGTTCTGAGCGATCTTTACGGCGACGGCCGATTGGTTGCCGAGGGCGCGATACCGGCGGCGGCCATCGCCGGCAGCCCCGAATATCTGCGCTCGGTTTGCGGGATCAAACCCCCTGGCGGCCGATACCTCAACCTGTACGCCGCCGATGTCGGCCGCGGACCCGATGGGCGCTGGTGGGTGCTGGGCGACAGGACCCAGGCGCCATCGGGCGCAGGCTATGCGCTGGAAAACCGTCTGGTGCTGTCGCGCGCCTTCGCCACGCTCTACAAGTCGATGAATGTGGAGCGGGTTGCGCCATTCTTCGAGGCGTTCCGCGATGCCTTGCGCGCAAGCGCCGACCGCGATGAGCCGCGCATCGGGCTGTTGACGCCCGGCCAGTTCAGCGAGACCTATTTCGAACACGCGACATTGGCGCGCTACCTCGGATTCGTGCTGGTCGAGGGCGACGATCTTGCCGTCAGCGGCGACCGCATCCATATCCGCACCGTCGCCGGCCTGAAGCGGCTCGACGTGTTGCTGCGCCGGGTGGATTCCAATTTTCTCGATCCGCTGGAACTCGACGCCTCCTCGCAACTCGGCGTGCCCGGCCTGATCGACGTGCTGCGCAAGAATGGGGTCGTCGTCGCCAATATGCCGGGCTCCGGCGTGATGGAGGCGCGCGCGCTTCTCGGCTTCCTGCCGAGCCTCAGCCGGCGCTTCTTCGGCGAAGACCTGAAGATGCCGAACATCGCGACCTGGTGGTGCGGACAGAAGTCCGCCCGCGAAGAAGTGCTGTCGCGGCTCGACGAGTTTGCCATTGAAGGCGCTTACCGCAGAGGCGTTCCCGGTTTCCCGGGTGACGGTCCGGTGCTCGCCGGCGAGTTGTCGCCAGCCGAACGCGAGCGCCTCAGGACGGCGATCAACGATCGCGGCATCGACTACGTCGGCCAGGAACTGGTTCGGCTTTCGACGATGCCGGTGTGGGACCAGGGCCGGATCACGCCGCGCCCGTTCGTCTTAAGGGTTTTCGCGGCTGCAACGCCCCAGGGCTGGACCATCATGCCCGGCGGCTTTTGCCGAATCGCCGAGCAACTCGATGCCCGCGCCGTGTCGATGGGGGATGGCGCGCGCGCGGCCGACGTTTGGGTGGTTTCCGACAAGGCCGTGCCGACGACGACCCTGCTGCCGGCGGGAGATACGGTGCGGATCAGGCGCATCGCCGGCTGGGTTCCGAGCCGGGCCGCCGACAATCTGTTCTGGCTTGGCCGCTATCTCGAGCGCGCCGAGGCGACGTTGCGGCTGGTGCGGGCGCTGGCGACGTCGCTACGCGATCCCGTGAAGGGATCGTCAACCGTGCTTCACTCGGTGGAGCGAATCCAGCGGCTGCTTGTGGCATGGGGCGCGACATCGCAAACGACGCGGACGCAGCCCGCGAGGATCGCGGCCGAAGCGCTGCAAAGCGAGGACAGGTTTGGTTCAGCCCTGTCGCTGGTGCGCTCGGCACAGCGTACCGCCACATCGCTGCGTGAACGGCTTTCGCCGGATGCGTGGCAGGTCATTACCGAGATGGTGGAACGCCTCGGGGAGGAGGTTGATGATGACGACGGCGTCATCAGCGCCGCCGAGCTGACGCTGCAGGAACTCGCGAGCTTCGCAGGCCTGGCGCAGGAAAACATGAACCGCGCCGCCGGCTGGCGTTTCCTCGAAATGGGCCGCCGCGCCGAGCGGGCGATCAACACCGTGCGTTTCGCGCGTCAGTTCGCTTATGACGAAGCCAGCAGCGAAGATCTCGATATCCTGCTGACGCTGGTGGATTGCCAGATCACGTATCGCTCGCGCTACCTCGTGGGTCCGCTGCTGGCGCCGGTGCGCGACCTCGTGGTTCTCGACCCTTACAATCCGCGCTCGGTGGTGTTCCAGGTTTCCGCGCTGAACGATCACATCGCCAGCCTGCCGACCCTGAAAGAGGGAGGGTTGATCGAGCGGCCGCAGCGTCTGGCGGTCGCCCTACAGGCGACACTGACGACGGCGGAGGCGGCTTCCCTCGATACCAAGACGCTGTTCGCGCTTGAACAGGACCTGCTCAACCTCGCCGACGCCGTCGGACTGCATTATTTTCCGCACGGGCCCAATGCAAGCCGGCCTGAAAAGCTGACGGGTCTTGCGTGATCTACGACATCCGTCACGTCACCAGCTACGGTTACGAGAGCCCGGTCAGTTTCGCGCGGTGCTCGCTGCGGCTCGAACCGAGAAGTGGCGGCGGGCAGGAATTGATCTCGCACACCGTCGATATCAGGCCGCGTCCCACCGACCGCGCGGTGCGGCGGGACTTTTTCGGGACGCACACCGAAAGCATCCTGATCGAAACGGCGCATCGCAGCCTTCGGATCGATTCCCGCTCCCGCGTCTCGGTTTCCCGCAGCGCTCCCGGCCGCGACGCGCAAAGTCGCACCTGGGAGAGCGTTCGCGACGTGGCCATCGAGGCTACCAGTCTCGGCCCCGCCTCGCCGATCGGATACGTCTTCGCCAGCCCCTTGGTGCCGGTGCAGCGGCCGGTCACCTCATATGCATCGGCAAGCTTTCCGCCGGGAAGGGGCATCCTTGCCGGCGCGGTCGACCTGATGCACCGGATCCGCACCGATTTCAGGTACGATCCGAAAGCGACCGTTATCTCGACGCCGCTCAACGAAGTGTTCGAAAAACGTCACGGCGTTTGCCAGGATTTCGCTCATGTGATGATCGCCGGCCTGCGCGGCCTCGGCCTGCCGGCCGCCTATGTCAGCGGTTATCTGCGCACGATCCCGCCGCCGGGCAAACCGCGCCTGCAGGGCGCCGACGCCACCCATGCCTGGGTATCCCTGTGGTGCGGCGAGGGCCTCGGTTGGATCGGTTTTGACCCGACCAACGACATCCTCGTCGAGAATGATCATATCGTGCTGGCTATGGGACGGGATTTTTCCGACGTCTCGCCGGTGGACGGCATCATCGTGGGATCGCGCAAGCAGAAGCTCAACGTCGCGGTCGATGTGCTGCTGGTGGAGTGATCGGGGATCGCAATGCAACCCGAAAGGCCGCGGCGCGGCCCTAAGTGCAGCAGTGAGCCTGCTGGGCTTCGCTATCTGGCAATGTAGGTGATCAGTAAGGTTGTTCGATGGTTGTCGCTGCGATCGGGTTTGTCGCTTGCGCAATTCCGATTCTTAACCATGCCTTTACAAATCCGACCGGCCAAAGGCGCCATACGGCCGGCCGTAAGACTCTCATAAATAGAGCCATCGTAGGTTTGCACATGCGAGCAGGAGTTTCGCAAGATTCACAGGGGGAAGTGCAAGTCATGTCTAATGCAAGCAAGATGCTCTCGAGCTTTGAAGGCAGCCTGTTCAAGCAAATCGCGATGTTCAGCGCTACCGGTCTTTCTGCGTCAATGGCGATGGTAATCGTGGGCGGCCTTCGGGTTGTGTATCCCTGGTTCTAAATCGTCCGGCAGCCTCAGCTGCCCGAAACGCCTTGTCCGGAAGAATTGTCGCGTGATCCCGGTGCATCTGCTGGGATCCGCGAATTTTTTTATGCGGTTGCGCGCAGCGCGCACCGTTCGGAAGACGCGCTCGCATCGACGAGGCTGATTTTTCAGTTGGCCGTCCCGGTCCGCACGGCGCCATCGCCTTCACCCCCCACGCGCAGATTGCGGAAGAACTTGTCGACCTCGCGCGACAGCAGTTCCGCCGTAGATGTCAGGTCGCTTGAGGCCGAGAGGACCGATGTTGCGGCCTTGTTGGTGTCGCCAATGGCGACACTGAGTGATCCAATGTTGGAGACGAGGGTCGAATTGCCGTCGGCGGCCAACTGCGCGTTTGCGGAAATCTCACGTGTCGCAGCATCCTGCTGCCCAACGGCACCGGCGATATTCGAGGTGACTTCATTGATTTCACGCACGGCGGTACCGATTTCGCGCACCGCATCGACCGCATTGCGCGTCGAAGCCTGAATCATGCTTATGTTCTGACCGATTTCGGAGGTCGCCTTGGCGGTTTGCCCTGCGAGAGTCTTGACCTCATGGGCCACCACCGCAAAGCCGCGGCCAGCCTCGCCGGCGCGAGCGGCTTCGATTGTGGCGTTCAGTGCGAGAAGATTGGTTTGCTCAGCGATTGCCTGGATCAGGTTGAGCACGCCGTCGATGCGCTGGGTGGCTGCGGCGAGACTTTCAATTTCGGCGACCGACTTTTCGGTCCGCTGACCAGCCTGTTCGACGACACCTGCGGATTGGCGGACCTGTCGGCCGATCTCCTCGATGGAGGTAGACAGTTCTTCGGCCGCGCTTGCAACCGCGAAGACATTGCTGGAAGCCTGCTCGGTCGCTTGCGCGGCAGCGGTCGCGCGGCCGCTTGCATCCGATGCCACCTTGGTGATGGACTGTGCAGTATCGCGCATGGCCGATGCATTGTCGTTGACCGCGCTCAGTATGCCTCCGATCGCGCGTCGGAACGCTTCCACCGAGGCTTCGATGTGGCGGGCCCGTTCTTCCCGTGTCTTGGAGTCCAGCAGTACCTGCGAATTGAGGTTGCGATTGCGATCCATCGCCTCCTGGAAGATACGGATTGCCCGCGCCAATGCGCCGATTTCGTCGGCTCGACCGGTATGCGGGACCTCGATACCTTCGGCGCCTTCGGCGACCCGCTTGATGGTGGTTGTGATCGCTGAAAGTGGCCGCGCCACCGAGCGGGCGATGATGAAGACACCGGCGCCAACCAGAACCAGCGCCAGCCCGCCGAGACAGGTCAGGAGAAAGGCCAGTTGGCGGTTGGCCACGGTTTGCTCGGCGATCCGCTTGCTGCGTTCGGCATAGACCTTGGAAATCGCTTCGAGATCCTTGTTGAGGGCGGAACGCACATTGCGATTGGCATCGTTATCGCCCCATTCGCGGCCCGCCTCGTGACCAATCTCGACGCCGCGGCGAACCAGCTCCTTGCGAAATTCGACGAACTGTTCGATGCGTTTCTTGAAGACGGCAAACTGCTGGGCGTCATCTGCCTGGACGATGGATTCCCAGTTCTTGACGACGCCAAGGATCTGGTCGTTGAATTTGAGGAGCGCATCGCCGTACTTCTTCACGGCGGTAGCTTCCGTCGACATGTAGATGCCCCTGGATTCCATCACTACGGCATAGACCAGCGAATTGACGCGCTCGACATTCAGCGCCGCCCGGCTGGCGGTCTCGATTGCTTCCGTGAGCTCCGTGCCGTGCCGGGTGTTGTAATCGGACAGCGCGGTGATGGCCGCGGTCAGAAGCGCAAACAGGGCGAAGATCGAGTAGAGTTTGGTCGCGAGTGAAAGGCTTGACCCCATCGCGAAGCCCTTGCGGGCAGTAGAAGACTCCATAGTCGCGGGCATCGCTGGCCTCTCTCAGGAGGCCGGTCAGTACGTGACGGCCGTCGAAAGGGACTATGCAAAATTTTCCTGTATAAAATGTTAACCTTTGCTCTTTCTTTCAGCACGTTGCCATGTTGCGCGGGCGTCCCGGTCCGCTCGATTTTCGGAGGGGACAACACGGCGCGCTATGCAGCGATTTCCGATCCGGCCGCCCCGGGGCCAAGCTATTCTGGCCGGTGACGCAAATTTATATTAGATAGATCAAATAGTTATGGAGAAAGCGCTCCCGCGCGGAAGCGCGTATTGGCGCCTGAAGCGAGAGACTACCCGCGACTTCGGGCATTGCCGTCGGGAACGCCTGGTCGCAGGCCGCAGTGCAAGGTGATAGGCTTTGCACCGGTTATGAGCGTAGGGCGCTGATGATCCGGAGCGGAAATGGTCTATCGGCGTGCCATAGGTACCACCACCTACGTCTTCGACAACCTTCGCGATCTCCTTGCCAAGGCCACGCCGCCGCGCTCCGGTGACCGCCTGGCCGGAATCGCTGCCGACAGCGCCGAGCAGATGGTTGCGGCGCGGATTGCGCTTGCCGACGTTCCTCTCACGCAATTCCTCCAGGAAACCGTCATTCCCTACGAAGATGACGAAGTTACCCGTCTGATCATCGATACCCACGACCGGTCGGCCTTTGCGGCCATATCTTCGCTGACCGTAGGCGCGTTTCGCGATTGGCTGCTTTCCGGGAAGGTGACGCCCGACGTTCTCAGAAAGCTGTCGCGCGGGGTTACTCCGGAAATGGCCGCGGCGGCTTCCAAACTGATGCGCAATCAGGATCTCATCCTGGCGGCAAAAAAATGCGAGGTGGTGTCTGCCTTTCGCGACACGATCGGTCTGCGCGGGCGGATGAGCGTGCGGTTGCAGCCCAACCATCCCTTCGACGACGAAAAGGGCATCACCGCGTCGATCCTGGATGGCATCCTGCTCGGATCCGGCGACGCCTGTATCGGCATCAACCCGGCAAGCGACGATCCGGCTGTGATTGGCGGACTACTGCATCTGCTCGACGACATCATTGCGCGGTTGCAGATTCCGACCCAGAGCTGCGTGCTGTCCCATGTAACGACCACGCTCGGATTGATCGAGCAACGGGTCCCCGTCGATCTGGTTTTCCAATCGATCGCGGGGACCCAGGCGGCCAACCGGAGTTTCGGCGTCGACCTCGCGCTGCTGCGGGAAGCTCACCAGGCGGGACTTTCGCTGCGGCGCGGCACGGTAGGCAACAATGTGATGTATTTCGAGACCGGGCAGGGCTCGGCACTTTCGGCCAATGCCCATCACGGCGTCGACCAGCAGACCTGCGAGGCGCGCGCCTACGCCGTCGCCCGTGCCTTCGATCCGCTGCTGGTCAATAGCGTGGTTGGCTTCATAGGCCCGGAATATCTCTATGACGGCAAGGAAATCATCCGCGCCGGGCTTGAAGATCACTTCTGCGGCAAGCTGCTTGGGCTGCCGCTCGGGGTGGATGTTTGTTACACCAATCATGCCGAGGCAGACCAGGACGACATGGACAACCTGTTGACGCTGCTCGCCGCCGCCGGCGTGAGTTTCATCATGGGCGTGCCCGGCGCCGATGACGTGATGTTGAACTATCAATCCACGTCGTTCCACGACGCGCTCTATGTCCGCGACCTGTTCGGGCTGAAGCGTGCCCCCGAGTTCGACGACTGGTTATTGCGCGCCGGGCTTGCCGATGCCGAGTTTCGTCTCGCAGGCAACGCCGGGCTGTTGCCCGATTTTGCATTGCGATTGATCGCCTGAGGACTATCTGCTGCCGGCAGCGGCCTTTCTTGCAACTATCCGGTTATCCCCGGGTTATATGGCTGCCACAATGTTGAGGAATTTGTAGCCCAACCTCTGGGCGCGTGCTTACTTGTACGGGTTGGACTCGCAGAGGACGCGATGAGAGCTGAGAGCGTTGAGACGGTGCGCCGTATCCTGTGCGTGTTTCCGCGCTATACCTCTTCGTTCGGCACGTTCGAATACGCCTATCCGCTGACTGACGGTGTCCAGGCCTTCATGCCCCCGCAGGGTCTGCTGCTGATCGCGGCCTATCTGCCTGCGAATTGGCCGGTCCGGTTCATCGACGAAAAC
>JBKQRS010000494.1:0-3650 GCA_052143915.1 Bradyrhizobium sp. | reverse complement strand
CCCGGAACGCCTTGCTGAGGCGCTTGATCTCCTCGATCTTTTCGATCTGATGCAGCTCGATTTGGCGTTGGAAGATAATCGTATCGGGCTCGATACGCCCGTATTCGGGCGGCATCATCAGGCGCATGGTTTCGAACACGTGGAGTATGCCGGCGCCGAACAGCGCGCGACTCGGCGCGATGACGCGATACTCGCCGCAGGCGTCGCGATCGGCGGGATGCGCGACCACGCGCGAACGGGGCCTGAAATCGGGATCCCAGCAGCGGATACGCTCTGATTCGATATCGAAGCCCTTGCCGAGCGACGACAGGTTCCGGTTATAGGCCGGATCGAAGGCGATCATCGGCATCCAGCGCCGGTACATCGTTTCCCGCTCGCGGTTCCGTCTCTGGTTTTGTATGTCGGCGGATGTTTTCTGAGCCTCGGCTCGGCGGCTTACGCCCGACTCATGCATCAGCTGCGCATGGGGCGTCCACACGACCAGATACCCCGCCTTGCGCGCCTTAAGGCAATAATCGACGTCGTTGTAATTGTCGGGAAGTTCTTCTGCGTCGAACCCGCCGAGTTCGTCGAACAGCGAACGGCGCGTCACCATGCAAGCCGCTGTCACCGCGGAAAAATCCTGCACCGCCTTAAGCCGGCCCCAGTAGCCGTTGGCGTTCGCCGGCTCACCGATATAGGGATGCTCCGCCGGCGCGCCCCAGCCAACTCCCAGAACTACACCGCCATGCTGGATGGTATTATTGGGAAACATCAGCTTGGCTCCGACCACGCCGACATCGGGCCGCCGGGCGTGCATCATCAACTCGCCCAGCCAGTCTGCGTCAATCGCAGCGGTATCGTTGTTGAGGAAGCAGAGATACTCGCCGCGGGACTGCTCGCGGACGGCGCGATTGTTCATGGCGGAAAAATTGAACGCGCCCGGATGCCGGATTACGCGCAGGCGCCCGCCGATATCGTTGCTGCGCGACTCGATGAGATCGAGATATTCGCACGCGTCCCGGGCGCTGCTGCCGTTGTCGATGACGATGATCTCGTAATTGGCATAGGCCGTCTTGCCGAGAACAGTTTCGACGCAGCGCTTCAAGAGCGGCAGCCGGTCCTTCGTCGGTACGATGATCGAGACCAGGGGGTCCGGGCCCGCATGCCGGTAGCGCACGCGATATTGCGTGGGCATGGCGCCCGGCTCGACCGTACCATCGATGCCAAGCCGCTGCAGATGCGCGGCCACGGTGCGTGGCCCTTCAAGCAGGATTTCCTGAAGCGGGCGGCGTGTGCGCCCGCCGCCGGCGATCCGGTGGTAGAGCACATCCGCAACATGGCCGAATTTGGACGCGCCGAGGCGTTCAGCGAGCCGCAGGGCGAGATCGTATTCCTCGAGGCCGTCGCGTTCTGGGTCGAATCCGCCGACTGCGTCGAATGTCTCCGGGCGGACGATCAGCAATCCGCCGACATAGGGCATGCTGCGCATCAGATCGAGATTAAAGTCGGGCTTGAATTGCGGGCTGGATCGTTTCCCTTGCACGTCGATCCGATCCTCATCCGAATAGACTGCGCCCCATTTGGAGTGCCGGAATCCGGCATCGCCCAGGGCGAACAGCGCGTGCGGTGCCAATCGATCGCCCGCATCGACCAGGCCGACCCAGTCGGCCTTGGCGCCGCTCAGCATGCTGTTGAGCGCCGCCATCGGCCGTTCCCCGGCGACTTGATGCCAGGCGACCCGTGGATCGGTCTCCATCCCCGCCGGTACCGCGTTTTCGGCCACGATCTCCAGACGCCAGTCACCGGCGGTTTGCGCCTTGAGCGAGGCGATGGTCGCTGCCACGTGATCCTCGATGCCCAGCGGTACGGCCATGCCCAAAAGAAAGCGCGGCACATGCGGCCATTGGACGACGCGTTCGGCCACCCAGTCGGCGCGGCCGAGGGCGGATTGGGTGATCCCCTCCATCCATTTCGCATAGGCCTGGACAGCCGGCAGGGGCGACATCGGGCCGCGCCCGAATTTCTGGACTGCCACCTGCGCTTCACGCAGTTCGGTATCCTTGCGGGTGACCTCGTTGCGCAGCTCGGCGACGAGATGTTCAAGCCTAGCCGTTTGATCGAGTGCCGGCTGCTGCCCGGCTGCTGCTCCGGCAACCGGTGCAGCTCCCGAATAACGCGACATGCCGGGCACGAGATGACGCCAGATCTGGTCGGCCCGCGCCAACTCGGCCGACACGGCGTCGCATACCCCGGTCTGGCACTGGCGCACGCGCATCGCGTCATAGACCGTATTCACCCATTCGCCGAGCCCACCGTCGTTGTTGGCATCGGCGGAGGCGACCCCCCTATCCGCCGCTCGATTGTGACGCAGCGCGGGCGAAAGGAAGGCAGCGACCTCTTTCTTGACGGTCTCGGGCTCATGCGGCCAATTAAGACCGAGCAGCCCGCCGATACGCCGGAATTCATCCGGCCAGGCGCCGGGCTTTTCCATCAAGTCGTTGTAATGAACGATGACGCGCGGGAAGCCGCGCGTCGCCCGCTCGGCTTCGAGTGTGTGCCGCAGCCAAAGCAGCGCGGACGCGGCCAGGATCTTCCCATCCCGCTTGCCGATCGAGGCGGCGACCTCGCGCGGATCGCGCAGGACCAGCACAAAATGGGGCGCCACATTCATCGCGCGGAGCAAAGGCAGCCATAGCGGCACCAGGCGGCAAAGGCGCGGATCCTTAAGTCCCCAGAGCGATGAGGCAGCAAAATCGCGCTTGACGATGGTGCGCAGCCCCTGCGTGAACTTCAGTGCTGCCGGGGTTTTGCTCCATTCCTCTGGCAACGGCCGGATGTCGTCCCAATGAGAACCGAGCGACGCCAGGAGCTGATCGTGCACCTGCACGATTTCCATGTGCTCCCAATAGCCGCGCTCGTTAAACGGCGACGGCGCCATGAGCTGCCGGCTGAGATCGACGCCGAGCAGGTTCAGAACCCGCGTCACCGCCGAGGTGCCGCTGCGATGCATGCCGAGAACGAAGACCGCGTGTTTCGCCGTCGGTGCGTTGCGCGACGGCATGTCGCGGGAGGCCGCGGCCTTCTCGCGCCGCGCGACTGCCAGTTCGGCGATGGGAACCGTCGTGTCCATCCGCGGCATCCTGATCGTTGTCCGCCCGCCCTTCGATTGCCGAAATATATCGATTTCCCGTTTTTTGGCAACAATGAAGATGCAGCGTGCCGCATAGGCGGCGGCCGCCTTCAGGCGCCGTTAACTAAATATAATTAAAGAGTGACAGGCCGCTGATCTTGCCGAAGGCTGCCTGAGCCGCCTGGAGCGCGGTCACGCCCTCGCTGAACTGCGTGATGACTGCGGGCAGGCTGGCACTTTGGATGTTCGACAAATTGACCTGGTCCGCCGTGCTCACGGTGTTGTCCTGCGTCTGAACGGCCTGGATTTCGGCGAGGCTCGTTCCCAGCGACGCTTCAGCAGACAGCATGCTGCTCTGAACTTGGTTAAGGGTCGCTAACCCACCTTGAATCATTTGCTGGGTGATCGCCTGCGCGCCGCTCGTGCTGTCGACCGGCGTCTGGAGCGCCGTGATGATGTCCTGCAGCGCCTGAAAGGCATTGGTGTCCTGGCTGGTGCGCACGATGAAGTTGTCGCCTACCGCCGGCGTGCCGCTGAA
>JBKQRS010000493.1:0-18288 GCA_052143915.1 Bradyrhizobium sp. | reverse complement strand
TGCCGGACGCTCGGCGCGTCCGCAGCCGCGTGCGCAGTGGTAGAAAGCACACGCGTTAGTCACCACGGTCACACCGGAAACACCCGGCATTCCCCGCGCAATGGTTTTACGGCTTATTTCGCGCTCTCCCCGGGGACCGGGCTTTCTTGCCCCCGTCGCCCCTGAGAATCGTGCTTCTCAAGAACTTGATGCCAGCGTCGGGGCATCAGGACCACACGACTTCGCCGTCCGCTTCAGGCGCCGCTCGTCTGACGTCGCCAAAGCGTCCACCGCATCCCGCACCAACGACCGTGACGATCATGATACGCCCCTCCTGTGGAACGGGACGGACGAATCAATAATGCTGTGTCTAGCAAATCGCGAAACGAAATATTTTTCACTGAAGGGCTGGACACAGCGGCAGGACACGAAATGGCAAAGCCAGCCCGTCGGGCAAATCAGTTGGCCTTCTTCCCCTCTCCCCTTGTGGGAGAGGGTGGCTCGAATGAGCGGAGCGAATTCGAGACGGGTGAGGGGTCTGTTTCCACGTTTGCAGACCCCTCATCCGCCTTCGCTGATAAACTCAGCGAAGGTACCTTCTCCCACAAGGGGAGAAGGAAGAGGGTACCGAGTGATCAATCCCCGCTCGGCGGCATCAGCGGCTGCACGATCTCCCTGAACACCGGCAGCGCCTCGCAGCGCGCGGCGTGCGCGGCGAGTGCCGGATGGCGCACGTCGTCGAACACGCCGGCATGGGCCTCGCCGGTGAATCGCAGCGCGCAGGCAACCGCGATGTCGGCATGGCCGATTGCCACGCCGGACCAGAACGGCGAGGCGATCGGGGCGCGCGCCTTTTCCAGCGCGTCGAGCACGCCGCCGATCTGGGCCCGGCAACGCGAAACCCAGATCTCCGATGGATGATTTTTTCGCAGCACGCGCTCGTAGACGAGGCTGACCGCCTTGTCAGCGAGCCCGGTCGCCAGCGCGCAAATCTTGAGTGCATGGCGGCGCTCGGGACCGCTGCGTGCGATCATCGCCTTCTCCGGTCCGACCAGTTCATCGAGATAATCCAGGATAGCGGTGCTCTCGATCAGCGCCTCGCCGCCCTCCAGCACCAGCGTCGGCACCCGGCGTAGCGGATTGAACGGCGCGATCTTGTCGCCGTCACCAAAGGTCGACCACGGCCGGTGCTCGAAGGCGAGGCCATAAATCCTGAGCGCGATCGCGACGCGACGGACGAAGGGGGAATCGTATTGGCCGATGAGGATCATGGGTGGAACGCAACCTTTCAGCACTGGCCGTCATACCCCGCGAAAAGCGGGGTATCCAGTACGCCGCGGCGTTTCGACGAAATCAATAGCGTCTCTGGAGTAGGGGATCAGCCGCTTTCGCAGGTGATGACCGCGGAATCCTACCCCTCCCCCTCATCGCTCGCCAGCAACCCCTTCACCGCGCGTGCCCATCCCGCCAATTTCCGCTCGCGCGTGGCGGCGCTCATGTTGGGCTTGAAGCGGTGCTGGAGCCGCCAGTTGTCGGCGAATTTTGCAGGCTCGGGATAGACGCCGGCCGACAGCCCGGCGAGATAGGCTGCGCCGAGTGCGGTGGTTTCCTGGATCATCGGGCGATCGACCGGCGCGTCCAGCAAGTCCGCAAGGCGCTGCATGGTCCAGTCCGACGCCGTCATGCCGCCGTCGACGCGCAGCACGACGTGAGCGGCCTTCGCCTCCGGCCAGTCGGCGCGCATCGCGGCCCACAGATCAAACGTCTGGTAACAGACGCTTTCCAGCGCGGCATGCGCAAGCTCGGCCGGGCCGGTGTTGCGCGTCAGCCCGAACAGCGCGCCGCGCACGCGCGGATTCCAGTAGGGCGCGCCCAGGCCGACAAAGGCCGGCACTAGGTAGACGCTTTGGGTGGAGTCGGACTTGTCGGCGAGCGGGCCGGTCTCGGCGGCCTGCTTGATGATGCCGAGCCCGTCGCGCAGCCTCTGCACCGCGCTTCCTGCGACAAAAATCGAACCTTCGAGCGCGTAGGTGCGTTGTCCGCCGAGCTGATAGGCGATGGTGGTCAAGAGCTTGTTTTTCGAGGCCACCGGCGTCGCGCCGGTGTTGAGCAGCGCAAAGCAGCCGGTGCCGTAGGTCGACTTCATCATGCCCGGCGAGAAGCAGGCCTGGCCGATGGTGGCGGCCTGCTGGTCGCCGGCGATGCCTCGAACCGCGATCGCGCCACCAAAGAGAGCGGGGAGACTGTCGCCGAAAGGTGCCGAGGAATCCTTCACCTCGGGCAGCATCGAGCGCGGCACGCGCAGGAGGTTCAGCAGTTCGTCGTCCCACTCGCCGGTGTGGATGTTGAACAACAGCGTGCGCGAGGCGTTGGTGGCGTCGGTGGCGTGCACCTTGCCGCCGGTGAGACGCCACAGCAGGTAGCAATCGACGGTGCCGAACAATAGTTCGCCGCGCGTCGCGCGCTCGCGCGCGCCGGGCACGTGATCGAGGATCCAGGCGACTTTGGTGCCGGAAAAATAGGGATCGATGATCAGGCCGGTCTTCGCCGAAATCGCCGGCTCGTGGCCCTCGCCCTTCAGCTTCGCGCAGATATCGGCGGTGCGGCGGTCCTGCCAGACGATGGCGCGATGCACCGCCTGTCCTGTGGCGCGATCCCACACCACGGTGGTTTCGCGCTGGTTGGTGATGCCGATCGCCGCGATGTCCTTTGCCGTAACGCCCGCCTTCTTCAGCGCGTCGCGGCAGGTGGCGATCGTCGAGCTCCAGATGTCCTCCGGCTCGTGCTCGACCCAGCCCGACGCCGGAAAATGCTGCGGGAACTCGGCTTGCGCCGTCGCCGCGATCGAGGTGTCGCTGCGAAACACAATGGCGCGCGAGGATGTGGTGCCCTGATCGATGGCCAGCACAAAGGACATGATGTTGCTTCCTGGCGGTTTTCTTGGCGTTGCTTCGCGTCAAGGCAAGCGGATTGGGGCAAGAAGGTCAAGAAGGCGGAGTGGCGCCCGGCGCATTCTCCCTTCTCCCCTTGCGGGAGAAGGTGCCTTCGCGAAGCGAAGGCGGATGAGGGGTCTGTGTCCGCGGATACAGACCCCTCACCCGGCTGCGATGCTGTGCATCCATAGCCGATGCAATGCATCGGCGTTTCTGTCCAAGAACGGCGGCCGAAGGCCGCCTGGGCACCCTCTCCCACAAGGGGAGAGGGAAAAAAAATCATACCGACGCGGTGGTGACGCCGCCGTCGACCACGATGGTCTGGCCGGTCATGAAGCTCGAGGCGTCCGAGCCGAGATAGGCGACGGCGCCGGCGATCTCGTCGGGCTCGCCGATCCGGCGCAAGGGCGTGGTGGCGCAGCGCTGCTTCAGGCGCTCCTCGTCCTCCCACAGCGCGCGGGCGAAATCGGTCTTGACCAGGCCGGGCGCGACGCAATTGACGCGCACGCCCTTCGGGCCCCATTCGCCGGCGAGGCTGCGGCACAAGGCGAAATCCGCCGCCTTGGAAATCCCGTAGGCGCCGATCACGGTCGAGCCGCGCAGGCCGCCGATCGAAGAGATGATCACCACCGAACCGTTGCCGCGCGCCGCCATCGGCGGAATCGCGAGCTGGCAGAGCCAGATATTGCTCTTGACGTTGGAGGCCATGATCTTGTCGAAGGCCTCGTCCTTGATGTCGAGCAGCGGGCCGTAATGCGGGTTGACCGCGGCGTTGCAGACCAGGATGTCGATCTTGCCGTAATGGCTGGTCGCCCCCTTGATCAGCGCCTCGACCTCGTCGCGGCGCGAGATGTTGCAGGCAATGACGTGGGCGTCGCCGCCCGCCTTCTTGATGCCGCCGGCGACTTCCTCGCAGGCATCGGCCTTGCGGCTGGAAATCACGACCTTGGCGCCGAGTTTCGCCAGCAGCTCCGCCGAAGCGCGGCCGATGCCGCGGCTGGAGCCGGTGACGACGGCGACTTTTCCGGTGAGATCGAACGGGGTGGATTTCATGGTGGTTTGCTCCCTGACTTCTCCCCCGTCATTGCGAGGAGCGAAGCGACGAAGCAATCCATGTTCGACCTTGCGGCGCTATGGATTGCTTCGCTTCGCTCGCAATGACGGCGGGGGTCGCTACACCAGCCCGCCGCCCTCGGTGACGCGGCGCAGGTGATAATCGGTGTCGCCGAAACTGTTCTCGATCATGGTCAGCCGCTTGAAATAGTGGCCGATCTTGGCCTCCATGGTCATGCCGATGCCGCCATGCAACTGGATCGACTGCTGGCCGACGAATTTTGCCGACTTGCCGATCTGCACTTTCGCCGCCGCAACCGCGGTCGCACGCTCCCCGGCCTTGTCGAAATCGCTCGCCATGGTCGCGAACAACGACATGCTGCGAGCCTGTTCGACGGCGACGAACATGTCGGCGGCGCGGTGCTGCAGCGTCTGGAAGCTGCCGATCGGCACGCCGAACTGTTTTCGCGTTTTCAGGTACTCGACGGTCGACGCCAGCGATTCGTCCATCAGGCCGACGGCTTCGGCGCACATCGCGGTGCGCGCCTCGTCGACCACGCGCTCGATCAGGGCGAGGCCGTCTTCCGGATCGCCGATCACGGCATCGCTGCCGACCTCGACGCCGGTGAAGCTGATGTCGGCGGCGTGCAGGCCGTCCTGGGTCGGATAGCCTTTCTTGGCCACGCCTTTGGCGTCGCCCGGCACCAGGAACACGCCGACGCCGCTCGTCTCGCGCTGGCTGCCTTGGGTGCGCGCGGTCACGATCAGGGTATCGGCGGCCTCGCCGTTGAGCACGACGAACTTCTCGCCGTCGATCACCCAACCCCCGCCCTTCTTCTTGGCTGAAGTGGCGACGTCGTAGAGGTCGTAACGCGAATTCTTCTCAAGCTGCGCGAAGGCAAAGGTCCTGGTTCCGTCGATGATGCCGGGAATGTAGGCCGCCTTCTGCGCGGCCGAGCCGCCATGGCGCAGGAAGCCGCCGCCGATCACGACCGTGGCCAGATAGGGCTCGAGCACCAGCGCCTTGCCAAGCGCCTCCATCACGATCATGGTCTCGACCGCGCCGGCGCCGAAGCCGCCATCGTCTTCGGAGAACGGCAGGCCGAGCAGCCCCTGCTCGGCGAACTTGCCCCAGACGGCCTTGCTCCAGCCGCCCTTCTCTTTCATGTATTTCTTGCGTGCATCGAAATCGTAAGCGCTGCCGAGCAGCCCGTCGACGCTTTCCTTGAGGAGGCGCTGCTCCTCCGACAAATCGAAATCCATTTTACTTCCTCATATTCAAAAACAACTCCCGTCATTCCGGGATGCGCCTTCGGTCGGCGATTGCCGACCTGAGCCGCAGGCCCGGAATCCATACTCATGATCGTGGTTATGGATTCCGGGTTCGCTCGCTGCGCTCGCGCCCCGGAATGACGCTTGAGATTTGGTCGAACCCTCTCCCCGCAAACAGCGGGGCGAGGGAGAAGAGATCACAACCCCAACACCGCCTTGGTGATGATGTTGCGCTGGATCTCGTTGGAGCCGCCGTAGATCGAGACCTTGCGGTTGTTGAAATAGCTCGGTGCGATCTGCGCGGTCCAGTCCATCGCCTCGTTGGAGCCGTCGTCGCCGTGCTCGTCGAAGGGCGCGGCGAACGGCCCGATCACCTCCATCAGCAGTTCCGTGGTGGCCTGCTGGATTTCCGAGCCCTTTATCTTCAGCACCGAGGAAGCAGGATTGGGTTTGCCCTTGCCGTGCTTGCCTTCGTCGGCGACGACGCGGAGCTGCGTCAGTTCGAGCGCCTTCAGCTCGATCTCGACCGCGGCGAGTTTTTCGCGGAAACCCTGGTCCTGCATCACCGGCTTGCCGCCGGATTCGACCTTGGAGGCGAGATCCTTGATGCGGCGAATCCGCTCCTTGGAGACGCCGACGCGGGCGATCCCGGTTCGTTCGTTGCCGAGCAGGAATTTGGCGTAATCCCAGCCCTTGTTTTCCTCACCGACGAGATTTTCAACGGGAACCTCGACGTCATCGAGGAACACCTCGTTGACCTCGTGGCCGCCGTCGATGGTCTGGATCGGACGCACCGTGATGCCCTTCGACTTCATGTCGATCAGGATGAAGGAGATGCCGGTCTGCTTCTTGGCGGCGGGATCGGTGCGGCACAGGCAGAAGATCCAGTCGGCGTATTGGGCGAGCGTGGTCCAGGTCTTCTGGCCGTTGACGATGTACTTGTCGCCCTTGCGCTCGGCCTTGGTCTTCAGCGAGGCGAGGTCGGAGCCCGAGCCCGGCTCGGAAAATCCCTGGCACCACCAGTCGTCGACATTGGCGATGCGCGGCAGATATCGCTTCTTCTGTTGTTCATTGCCGAAGGTGTAGATGACGGGCCCGACCATGCTGACGCCGAAGGCGAGCGGCGCCGGCGCCGGATGCATCTGCAGTTCCTCGTTGAAGATGTAATGCTGCACCGAGGTCCACCCCGTGCCGCCATATTCCTTCGGCCAGTGCGTGACGCCCCAGCCCTTCTTGTTGAGGATGCGCCACCAATCGACCATCTCGTCCTTTGAGAGATGCCGGCCCTCCTGCTGTTTCTGCCGCGTCGAAGGCGGCACATGGTCCCTGAAGAAGGCCCGCACCTCGTCACGAAACGCCACTTCTTCCTTGCTGAAGCTGAGATCCATCGGATCCTCCTGTGAGCGAATGATATGTCGGCTACCAATTCTGATCCGTCATTCCGGGGCGCGAGTAAAACGAGCGAACCCGGAATCCATAACCACGATCGGGAGTATGGATTCCGGGCCTGCGCCAAACGGCGCATCCCGGAATGACGGTGTTGGTTCTCCGTTACTGCACCACCTCGAACAACCCTGCCGCGCCCATGCCGCCGCCGACGCACATGGTCACCACCGCATATTTGGCCTTGCGGCGGCGGCCCTCGATCAGGGCGTGACCGGTCAGCCGCGCACCGGACATGCCGTAGGGATGGCCGACCGCGATCGCGCCGCCATCGACGTTGATCTTCTCGGGATCGATGCCGAGCTTGTCGCGGCAATACAGCACCTGCACCGCGAAAGCCTCGTTCAACTCCCAGAGATCGATGTCGTCGACCTTGAGCCCGTGGCGCTTGAGCAGGCGCGGCACCGCGAACACCGGACCGATGCCCATCTCGTCCGGCTCGCAGCCGGCGGCGACGAAGCCGCGGAAGATGCCGAGCGGTTTCAGGCCGCGCCTGGAAGCCTCCTTGTCGCTCATGATCACGGACGCGCTGGCGCCGTCCGACAACTGGCTGGCATTGCCGGCGGTAATCGTAAAACCTTCGCCGCGCACCGGCTTCAGGCCCGCAAGGCCTTCGGCCGTGGTTTCCGGCCGCGGGCCTTCGTCCTTCGACAGCGTGACCTCCTTGAAGGAGATTTCGCCGGTCGCCTTGTCGGCGACGCCCATCATGGTGGTGATCGGCGCCAGCTCGTCGTTGAACTTGCCACCCTGCTGCGCGGCCGCGACGCGGCGCTGGCTCTCCAGCGAGTATTCGTCCTGCCGCTCGCGCGAAATTCCGTAACGCTTGGCGACGACCTCGGCGGTGTCGATCATCGGCATGTAGACTTCGCCCTTGATTTTCAGGAGCGCGGGATCCTGCGCATGGAACGCATTCATCTTGTCGTTCTGCACCAGGCTGATGGATTCGCCGCCGCCGCCGACCGCGATCTCGACGCCGTCGAAGATTACCGAACGTGCGGCAAGCGCGATCGCCTGCAGGCCCGAGGCGCATTGCCGGTCGATCGTGGTGCCGCCGACGGTCACGGGCAGACCTGCGCGCAACAGCGCCTTGCGGGCAATGTTGCCGCCGGTCGAGCCCTGCTGCAGGGCCGCGCCCATCACCACGTCCTCGATCTCCTTTGGATCGACCTTGGCGCGCGCCACCGCCTGGCCGATGGCGTGACCGAGCAGCGTCGCGCCTTCGGTGGCGTTGAGCGCGCCGCGATAGGCCTTGCCGATCGGGGTGCGGGCGGTGGAGACGATAACGGCGTCGGTCATGAGTGACCTCCTGTTGCGAGTTGTTGATGTCTGGGTTGCGCTGGATGATGCGGGGATTGCCGGTTGCGCAATTCGTGGCGCGAAAGCTTGCCGACCGGCGTCCGCGGCAGCTCGTCGACAAAATCGAGGCTTGCGGGAATTTCGTGCTTGCCGAGCTTGCCGGCAAGGAACGCCTTGAGTTCGTCGAGCGTGAAGGGACCCGCGCCCGCGCGCAATTTGACAAAGGCCTTCGCCGCCTCGCCGCGATAATCGTCGGGAATGCCGATCACGATCACTTCCTGCACCGAGGGATGCTCATAGATCGCCTGTTCGATCATCTGCGGATAGACGTTGAAGCCGCCGGAGATGATCATGTCCTTCTTGCGGTCGACCAGATAGAAATAGCCGTCTTTGTCCATATAGCCGATATCGCCGGTCAGGAAGCGGTCGCCGACGAAGGCCTCGGCGGTTTCCTGCGGCCGGTTCCAGTAGCCCTTGGTGACGTTCGGCCCCTTGATGCGGATCTCGCCGACTTCGCCCGGGGGCAAAACCCTGCTGGAATCCTCGAGCGCGACCACGTCCATTTCGATGCCGGGCAGCATCAGCCCGATCGAGCCCGGCTTGTCCGGCCCCTCCTGGGGATGTCCGGTGCCGGGCGAGCAGGTCTCGGTCATGCCCCAGCCGCTCTTCAGCTTCATGCCGACCTTGCGCTCAAAGATTTTCGCGACCTCAACCGGCAGCGGCGCGCCGCCGGACCCGCAGCTCACCAGCGAGGAAAGGTCGCGCTTGTCGAGATCGGGAAGGCTCGCGATCGCGATCCACATCGTCGGCACGCCGGGAAACGCGGTGGCGCGCTTGACCTCGATATCGCGCATCACGGCTTCGACGTCGAAACGCTGGTGCAGCGAGATCAAATTGCCGCGCCGGATCGACGTCAGCATCACCACCGTCAGCGCGAAGATGTGAAACAGCGGCAGCACGCAGATCACGCGCTCGATCGCGTTGCGCTTTTCGCGCGCCGGCCTGCCCCAGACATCATAGATCGATACCGCGGACGTCAGGTTGCCGTGGCTCAGCATCGCGCCCTTGGGCAATCCGGTGGTGCCGCCGGTATATTGCAGCAGCGCAACGTCGTCGGGCGAGATCTCCGGCCATTGCGCCGGTCGCGCCGCGCCTTCCGCAAATTTTGCAAACGTCGTGATCGCGGGGTGATCCGGGATCGGCGTATGCGGATTGCCGACCGCGCCCCAATGGTCGTCCTCGCAGACGATCAGGCGATCGAGCAGGCCCTTTTCGAGGAACTTCAACGCCGTCGGCAACAGCGCCGCAAGATCGCTGGTGACGAGAATGCGCGCGCCGCTGTCGCTCAATTTATGGGACAGCGCGCGTTCGCCGTCGAGCGGTGAAAGATGCACGATACGGGCGCCGGCTTTCAGCGCGCCGAAGAAATTCACGGGATGGTCGGGCGAGTTGCCGAGGAACAGCGCCACCGAACTGTTCTTGCCGAAACCGGCGCGCAGATACGCCGAGGCTGCGACCTCGGCCAGCGCTTCCAGCCCGGCGTAGCTGACGGCGCGGTCGCGGAATTCGATCGCCGGCCGCGCACCGAATTCCGCAGCAGCCTTTGACAACAGGTCCGGCAGCGTTCCGCGCGCCAGCGGATCGTCCCAGTGGACGCCTTCCGGATAGAACTTCTCGCCGGGATGGGTCATGCGGGTCGCACCCGTCGTATGTGCTTTGCTCCGAGTGAGGTGAGCGCAGCCTCTCCGTTCCCTCCCCCCTTGCGGGGGAGGGTCAGGGAGGGGGGTGGCGTCATCGGGACTGCCCGTGTGGACCCCCACCCCCAACCCCTCCCCGCAAGGGGGAGGGGAGCCCAACCAGCGCAGCTAATTCGCATCACGCCGCTTTCGCCGTCTGGGCCAGCGACGCAAAGGTCTTGCCTTCGGCGGCGAGGCGCTTCAGCAGCGGCGCCGGTTCGAGCGAAGGATCGTTGGTCTCCTTGGCGTAATAGGACAGGCGGTCGGCGATCTGCTTCAGCCCGACCTGGTCGGCATAGAACATCGGGCCGCCGCGATAGACCGGCCAGCCATAGCCATAGAGCCAGATCACGTCGATGTCGCTCGGACGCGCCGCGATCTTCTCCTCCAAAATCCGCGCGCCCTCGTTGATCATCGGATACATCATCCGCTCGAGGATTTCGTCGTCGCTGACCACGCGGCGCTTGCGGCCCAACCGCTGCAACGTCTCGTCGATCAGCTTTTCCACTTCGGGATCGGGCAGCGGCGCGCGCGAACCCGCCTCGTACTTGTAATAACCCTTGCCGGTCTTCTGGCCGAAGCGGCCGGCTTCGCACAGCGCGTCGGCAATTTCCGACTTGATGCCGCGATCCTTGCGCGACCGCCAGCCGATATCGAGGCCGGCGAGATCGCCCATCGCAAACGGGCCCATCGGCATGCCGAATTTGGTCACCACAGCATCGACCTGCTGCGGCAATGCGCCTTCGAACAGCAATTTCTCCGCCTGCTTGCCGCGCTGCGCCAGCATGCGATTGCCGACAAACCCGTCGCAGACACCAACCACCGCCGGCACCTTTGCGATCTTGCGCGCCACCGCGACCGCGGTGGTCAGCACGTCCGGCGCGGTCTTGTCCGCGCGCACGATCTCGCACAGCTTCATCACATTGGCCGGCGAGAAGAAGTGCATGCCGAGCACGTCCTGCGGACGGCTTGTGACCTTCGCGATCTCGTCGATGTTGAGATAGGAGGTGTTGGAGGCCAGCACCGCGCCGGGTTTGGCAAATTTGTCCAGCGCGCCGAAGACCTCCTTCTTGATCGCCATGGTCTCGAATACGGCCTCGATGATCAGGTCGGCGTCCTTGACGTTCTCCAGCCCGACCACGCCATTGATCAGGCCCATGCGCTTGGCGGGCGCATCCGCGGGGATTCCGCCGCGCGCCGCGGTCGCCTCGTAATTCTTCTGCATCACGCCCATGCCGCGCTTGAGCTGTTCCTCGCCGGTCTCGATCAGCGTCACCGGAATACCGGCGTTGGCAAACGACATGGCGATGCCACCGCCCATGGTGCCCGCGCCGATGATGGCGACGCGCTCGACCTGGCGCGGCTTGGTTCCCTCAGGCACGCCGGCGATCTTGGCTGCTTCGCGTTCGGAGAAGAACGCATAGCGCTGCGCCTTCGACTGGTCGCTCGCCACCAGCTTGAGGAAGCCCTCGCGTTCCTTCTTCAGCCCCTCATCGAACGGCAGGTCGATCGCGGCGCCCACCGCGTCGGCGGCGGCAAACGGCGCTTCCAGCCCGCGCGCCTTCTTGGTCAGGGCCGCGACCGCGTTGGTGAAGATCGAGCGATCGGCTTTCGCCGCCAAAAGCTTGCTGTCGTCGTCGCGCAGCTTGCGCAGCGGGCGCTTCTCCGCCAGCACCTTGCGGGCAAACGCCTCGCCGCCGGCGGCGGGACCTTCGACGATCTCCTCGATCAGGCCGTTCTTCAATGCATCCGAGGCGCCGATCGGATCGCCGCCGACGATCATCTTGACCGCGAGTTCGGGACCGACCGCGCGCGGCAGCCGCTGCGTTCCGCCCGCACCGGGCAATAACCCAAGCTTCACCTCGGGCAGGCCCAACCGCGCGTCCTTGGTCGCCACGCGGAAGTGGCAGGCGAGCGCGACTTCGAGGCCGCCGCCGAGCGCAGTGCCGTGAATCGCGGCAATCACCGGCTTCGGCGAGTTCTCGATCTCGGCCAGCACTTCGTTGAGGCCGGGAGGTTTGGGCGGCTTGCCGAATTCGGTGATGTCGGCGCCGGCGATGAAGGTGCGGCCCGCACAGGTCAGCACGATCGCCTTCACTTCCGGATCGGCAACGGCGCGCTTGACGCAATCCAGAATGCCGCCCCGTACCGCGGCGCTCAGCGCATTCACCGGGGGACTGTCGACCGTGACGATGGCAACCACGTCATGACGCTCGAGCCTGACAACTTCGTTCACGGCACTCTCCCTCGATAGCTGTTCTCTATATTTCGCATTGCGGAATTCAATTCCGCATCTTGACAGCGAGGGTTATTTTGAAGCACGTCCCTTGTCAACGAGGGGCCGCGCCGCGCGCGATAACAGCAGGCAATGAAACGTCAAGGCAAGAAAGTGGCGACCGATCGCAGCTTCGTCGTCGCGCTTTCCCGCGGCCTCGATGTGTTGCGCGCATTCCAGCCCAACGACGGGCTTCTTGGCAATCAGGAGATCGCGGCCCGCACCAACTTGCCAAAACCAACCGTCTCCCGGCTGACCCATACCCTCACCAAACTGGGTTACCTTACACCGGTTCCGCGGTTCGAGAAATATCAGCTGGCCCCCGCGGCAATGGCGCTCGGCTACGCGGCGCTGGCAAATCTCGGCGTTCGGCATTTGTCCGAGCCCTATCGTGAAGAATTGATGCGCGAGACCGGGGGAGCGGTGGCGGTCGGCGGCCGCGACCGTCTCAGCATGATCTATTTCGGTCAGAGTCGCGGCATGACACTAGGCGTTCAGCTGGACGTCGGCTCGCGGATTCCGATTGCAACCACCGCAATGGGGCGAGCCTATATCTGGGCGCTGCCGGACGAGGAACGTGCCTCTTTATTGCGCGAATTGCGCGAGCACTACGGCAGCCGCTGGGCCAGGATGCGCGACGGCATCGAACGCGCCGGCGAGACCATGGCAAAACAGGGGTTTGCGATCTCGGCAGGCGAGTGGCACGACGACATACACGCGGTCGGCGTAGCACTAAAGCTTAATGACGGAACCGGTCCTTATGCGTTTAACTGTGGTGCGCCGGCTTTCCGTTTCACGGAAGATCGGCTGCGCAACGACATTGGACCGCGCCTCGTGGCGATGGTAAGGAACATCGAAGCCGCTCTCGGCGGAATAGCGCCGCAATCAAAAAAACAAGAAAGCAAAAAATTGAAAGCAGGAGGGAAAGTTGCACGTATGGTTGAGGGGATCCGATAGCCTTCAGCGTTGCGATTCAACATGCTGGCGTAGTCGTTCTGGCCCAGTGAACCATCGGTGCGGGGCGAGATGACGCAGACCCAACTGGCGCAGGGAACTTCGCCTCTGCTTGCGGTTTGCGACGTCAGCGTCGTGTTCGGCGGCATCGTTGCGTTGAATGGCGTATCGTTCGACATGCACCAGGGGCAGATCCTGGGCCTGATCGGGCCGAACGGCGCCGGCAAGACCACGCTCTTCAACTGCCTGAGCCGGCTTTACCAGCCGAGCGCGGGCGACATTCGTATGGAAGGCCGCAGTATCCTGCGGCGGCCGCCGCACCGGATCGCCGAGATCGGCATCGGGCGCACCTTCCAGAACGTCGCGTTGTTTCCAAATCTTTCCGTCCTCGACAATGTCCGGGTCGGCGCCCATTCCCGTACCAACAGCGACATCATCAGCGACTCGCTGAGACTTCCCTGGGTTCGTCACGGCGAGGCCGCGCTCAACAAGCGCGTTCACGAAATCCTGAACTATCTCGGACTTGATGAGGTCGCCCATGTCACGGTTTCCGGCCTGCCCTTCGGCACCCAGAAACGCGTGGAACTGGCGCGCGCGCTCGCGGCCGACCCGAAGATCCTGCTGCTCGACGAACCCGCCGGCGGCCTCAACCACGAGGAGGTCCATGCGCTTGGCGATCTGATCCGCCGGATACGTGACGACCGCAAGGTGACGGTCCTGCTGGTCGAGCATCACATGGGCCTGGTGATGTCGATTGCCGACCACGTGGTGGCGTTGAATTTCGGCCGCAAGCTCGCCGAGGGAACGCCCGCCGCGGTGCAGTCCGACCCGGATGTCATCAAAGCCTATCTGGGGAGCAAGGATTCATGACGGCGATGCTCAACATCCGGGATCTCAACGCCTATTACGGCCAGGTCCAGGCGCTGCACGGCCTTGCGTTCGCGCTGACGGAAGGAAGCGTCACCACGCTGCTCGGCGCCAACGGCGCCGGCAAGACCACGACGTTGCGCGCGATCTGCAACATGGTGCGCACGACCGGCGCGATCGAATTCGACGGTGCTCCGCTTTCCGGCCGCTCCACCGAAAACATCGTCCGCCTCGGCATCGCCCATGTGCCGCAGGGCCGCGGCACGTTCACGACCATGACGGTGGAGGAAAACCTTCAGCTCGGCGCGATCACGCGAAGCGACAGGGCCGGCGTGGTGTCCGATATCGAACGCATGTATGAGCATTTTCCGGTCCTGAAGCAGCGTTACGCGCAGCAGGCGGGCACGCTTTCGGGCGGCGAACAGCAAATGCTGGCTGTCGCCCGCGCGCTGATGCTGCGTCCGCGACTGATGCTGCTCGACGAGCCGTCATTCGGCCTGGCGCCGCTGATCGTGCGCGACCTGTTCAAGATTCTCGGCAAGATCAATCGCGAGGACAAGGTCACCATTCTGGTGGTCGAGCAGAACGCGCAGCTGGCACTGGAACTCGCCGATCAGGCCTATGTGATCGAGACCGGCCGTATCGTGATGTCGGGCAGTGCCAGCGAGATCGCGAACAACGAAGATGTCCGCAAATCCTATCTGGGCTATTGAGGAGCACGGCCATGGAGCTTTTCACCAATCAGGTCCTGGCCGGCATCGCCACCGGCGCCATCTATGCCTGCATGGCGCTCGCCGTCGTCATGATCTATCAGGCGATCGATCATCTCAATTTCGCGCAAGGCGAGATGGCGATGTTCTCGACCTTCATCTCCTGGCAGCTGATGCAGTGGGGCGTCCCGTATTGGGGAGCCTTCCTGCTCACGCTGGTATTCTCGTTCGCGGCCGGCATCGTGATCGAACGGTTGCTGTTCAAGCCGCTGGCGAAAGCGCCGATCCTGACCAACGTTGCCGGTTTCATCGCGCTGTTCGCGATCATCAACAGCGTCGCCGGCCTGATCTGGGACTTCACCATCAAGCAATATCCGACGCCGTTCGGATCCTCGCCCTTCCTCGGCAGCCAGCTGATCTCGACCCATCAGGCCGGCATGATCGGCGTCACCGTGCTGCTGTTGATCCTGCTGTATTCCTTTTTCCAGTTCACGCGGATTGGCCTTGCGATGCGCGCGGCCGCTTCGCTGCCTGAATCGGCGCGGCTGGTCGGTATCAATACTTCGTGGATGATCGCGCTCGGCTGGGGCATGGCGGCGGCGATCGGCTCGATCGCCGGCATGCTGATCGCACCGGTGGTGTTTCTCGAGCCGAACATGATGGGCGGCGTCCTGCTTTACGGATTTGCCGCCGCCGTGCTCGGCGGCCTGACCAGTCCGTTCGGCGCGGTGATCGGCGGCTTCCTGGTCGGCATCATCGAAAATCTCGCGGGCACCTACATCCCCGGCGTCGGCAATGAACTGAAGCTCCCGATCGCGCTGGCGCTGATCATCACCGTTCTGGTTGTCAAACCGGCTGGGCTGTTTGGCCGACCCATCGTGAAGCGAGTTTGATCATGAGCGCTGTGCAGGAAGCCGTCACCGAAGCGCCCGCCGTCGAGGCCGTTCCGAAGCGGGCGATGACGCTCGGCGCCGGGACCTCGCTGATCGTGCTGGCATTGCTGATCGTGGCGCCGCTGTTCGTTAAGAACTTCATCATCTTCCAGCTGACGATGCTTCTGATCTACGGCCTCGCGGTTCTGGCGCTGAACATCCTGACCGGCGGCAGCGGACAGTTTTCGCTGGGACAAAGCGCGTTCTACGCGGTCGGCGCCTACACCTCGGCGATCCTGATGGAACATCTCGGCATGAATTATGCCCTGACGCTGCCGATCGCCGGCGTCGTCTGCTTTGCGTTCGGCTTCCTGTTCGGCCAGCCGGCGCTGCGCCTCTCCGGCGTCTATCTGGCGCTTGCGACCTTCGCACTGGCAACCGCGATGCCGCAGCTTCTCAAGCTCGGCTATTTCGAGCAGTGGACGGGCGGCGTGCAGGGCCTGGTGGTGACCAAGCCGGATGCGCCGTTCGGCCTGCCGATGTCGCAGGACATGTGGCTGTATTACTTCACGCTCGTGATCACGATCGCGATCTATATTTTCTCCGTCAACCTGCTGAAATCGCGTTCGGGGCGCGCTTTCATGGCGATTCGCGACAACGAAATCGCGGCCGCCGCCATGGGAATCGACGTCTCGCTTTACAAGACGCTGGCGTTCGGCGTCTCGGCCGGCATCACCGGCGTTGCCGGCGGGTTAGGCGCGATCGCCGTGCAGTTCGTCGCACCGGACGGCTACACCATCACGCTGGCGATCTCGCTGTTTCTCGGCATGGTCGTCGGCGGCGTGGGATGGCTGCCGGGATCGATTGTCGGTTCGGCCTTCATCATCTTCGTGCCGAACATCGCGGAGGAAATCTCCAAGGGGCTTTCCGGCGCCGTGTTCGGCGTACTGCTGTTTCTCGTCATCTTCCTGGTGCCGCACGGCGCAAGGCAGGTCGCCATGGTTGCCCAGCAACTGGCAGGCAAACTCAAGAAACGTTAAAAAAGCCTCAAAACAAGAAACCCTCGGAGAAAACATGCGTTCACGACATAACTTGCTGATTGCCGCGTTCTCGACGACCATCATCGCTCTGGCCGCGACCACCGGCAGCGCGCTCGCGCAGAAGAAATACGACACCGGCGCCACCGATACCGAAATCAAGATCGGCAACATCATGCCTTACAGCGGTCCGGCTTCCGCTTACGGCGTGATCGGCAAGACCGAGGCCGCCTATTTCAACAAGATCAACGCCGAGGGCGGCATCAACGGCCGCAAGATCAATTTTCTCAGCTATGACGACGGCTACAGCCCGCCGAAGGCGGTGGAGCAGGCGCGCAAGCTCGTGGAGAGCGATGAGGTATTGCTGCTGTTCAATCCGCTCGGCACGCCATCGAATTCGGCGATCCAGAAATATATGAACGCCAGGAAGGTCCCGCAGCTGTTCGTCGCGACCGGCGCCTCCAAGTGGAACGACCCCAAGGATTTCCCATGGACCATGGGCTGGCAGCCCAGCTATCAGAGCGAAGCGCGGATTTACGCGAAATACCTGATGAAGGAGAAACCGGACGCCAAGATCGCGGTGCTCTATCAGAACGACGATTTCGGCAAGGACTATCTGAAGGGCCTGAAGGACGGGCTGGGGGCCAAGGCATCGATGATCGTTGCCGAGGAAAGCTACGAGACCTCGGAGCCGACGATCGACAACCACATCGTCAAGCTCAGGGCCTCGGGCGCCGATGTTTTCCTCAGCATCACCACGCCGAAATTCGCGGCGCAGGCGATCAAGAAGATGGCCGAGATCGAATGGAAGCCGCTGCATATCTTGTCCAACGTCTCGGCCTCCGTCGGCGGCGTGATCAAGCCGGCGGGCTTCGAGAATTCGCAAGGCATTCTCTCGGCCGCCTACGCCAAGGACGGCGCCGATTCGCAGTGGGACAACGATCCCGGCATGAAGAAATTCTATGCGTTCCTCGCGAAATATTATCCGGACGGCAACAGGCTCGACGGTTCGGTCGTCTATGGTTATGGCGCCGCGCAGACCATGGTGAAGGTGCTGGAAATGTGCGGTGACAACCTGACCCGCGAGAACGTCATGAAGCAGGCCGCGAGCCTGAAGGACTTCGCGCCCGACACCTTGCTGCCCGGCGTCAAGATCAACACCTCAGCGACCGACTTCGCCCCGATCGAGCAGCTTCGGATGATGCGGTTCAAGGGAGAGAAATGGGAGCTGTTCGGCGACATCATCAGCGGCGAACTCAGCGACTAAGGCCTATTTCGCGGCGCGGCCTACCCGCCAGGCCGTACGACAAAATAACGCCCCTGCGACCCCATCGCAGGGGCTTTTTCTTGATGAGTACCTTCGGAAGGTATTCAATGTGGGCAAGAGCCAAAAAGCGCTTCCAATCAAAAATGACACATTCAACCGGATCAGGGAGTTCAAAATGCCTGCCATCCAACTGCGATTGGGGGCCTTATCGGCTGCCATCGCGATACTCGCTGCAACCAGCAGCGCCGCGCTCGCGCAAAAGAAATACGACGCCGGGGCCACCGACACCGAAATCAAGATCGGCAACATCATGCCCTACAGCGGCCCCGCGTCCTCCTACGGCGTGATCGGCAAGACCGAACAGGCCTACTTCAATAAGATCAATGCCGAAGGCGGCATCAACGGCCGCAAGATCAACTTCATCAGCTATGATGATGGCTACAGCCCGCCGAAAACGGTCGAACAGGCCCGCAAGCTGGTGGAGAGCGACGAGGTCCTGCTGATTTTCAATTCGCTCGGCACCCCGCCGAACACGGCCATCCAGAAATACATGAATTCGAAGAAGGTTCCGCAACTGTTCGTCGCCACCGGCGC
>JBKQRS010000492.1:0-2666 GCA_052143915.1 Bradyrhizobium sp. | reverse complement strand
GAGGACTAGGCCGGAGGTTTCATCCCCATCCAGTTGAGGCACGCGTGCTCCGCTGCAACCGAACGGTCAACGCACCAGCTCGATTTCGACGAAGATCAATTCCTGGTCTACGCCGTTGAAGACGTCGTGTTCAACGCCGGCCGGCCGGAAATATGCGACTCCCGGTGAGAGGTCGGAAAACCGTTCCTCGCCTCCTTCCAAGATCCGCATACGCCCGGGGGTGATGGGGACGACGATGTAATCAAATTCATGACGATGAAAGCCGGTGTGCGTCCCGGGCGCCAGACGATGACGAGTGACGCAGGCGCGGTCATTATCGATTTGCCGATCGGTTTCTTCGAGCATGGGAGCCTCGATATCGTATAGCAACCGGGCTTCAACTAATGGTGCGGCTCGTCGGCATTTTTGCCGCCATCGCACCCGGCACGGAGCGACGTGATCATGATCAGTACAGTGTCGCCAATAATAGTCTCGTATCAATACCGCGCAACCTCGTTTACGGCCACGCGGTTGCTAAAATCCGATCCGGGTCAATCGCGTCGTTTCCAGCGCGCGCCGGGCATGCCCGTTCGCGCTGTCCAGACCATCAGGTTCCAAGTCACTGGAATTGCTAGCGCGAGCGTGAGTGCCAGCACAGGGCCGGCCGGCAGAATGGAATAATGCAACGCGCTAAGACCAATACTTAAGCCGACCAATCCCCAGATGCCGTTCGCGACCACTGCGGCAGTTATGGGCCCGCCAATCCTTTGGTGCAGGATGAGCATGGTGCTTGTCGTTGAGATCGGAAAGACAGCGACGAATCCGGTGGCAAGCGGCCCAGCCAAATTGCTGATGAGGAGTATCGTGGCCATTAATAAACAGACCAACAGCGTGCGCAACGGCACGTCGTACCATTTTCTTACCGTAGTCGGCATGACGATCTCGCTAAAACCGCTGCCAACCCAGAGACAAATCGGGAAGACGACGAGATTCCCAAGACCGCCTTGATCCCGGTCGGCGCAGCTTGGTCCGCCTACAACATCGTGGTGCTGTTTCTCGTCTGCATGTTGTCTCTGCAGGGTCGGGTGAAACGTGGCGAAGAGCGCTTCGCATGTGATGAGCCCGTTTGGATCATCGGTCCCGGCAGTGCACGGACGCTGGGCCGCCTCAATGACATATCCCTATCGGGCGGCGGGATTTATGCAAATGCGTGCTTTTCCGGCCAAGAAGGCAAACCGCTTCAAGTCTTCATCTCAGAGGTCGGCCACATTCCCTGCCGCCTCGTTTGGCAACACGGGCAGCTCCTGGAGATAAAGTTTGAGTTGGGGCCCTGCGTCGAGCGCGATCTCCTGATTCGCAAGCTTTTCACCTCAGGGCTGGTCGCGACAACAGTGAATGCTTCGGCTTGGTCGGCAACGGCTGCGGTGTTGGAGAGCATCCTGCTGGCCCCGTCGGCCATGTCGGCCGTGAATTCTGAGGGCGAAAGCCACGCGACGGCACCCCGCAGCTTGCCTGCGGAAAGTCTTGTTATTCTGCCCAACGCTGAGCAGCCTCCGTGGATCAACCTGGCGAGCCAACGTCGCGCAGTGGCTTAAGCTATCTGGTGGCAATCGGCGTCCGAACGGGACCCCCGATCGGCATCGACATGCAGACCGAACGCTGATGAACCGCCGTGGCCATGTTCCTGACGGAGCGGACCATGATCGCCATCTGGAGAGCTTCCCAGACGTTGCCGCCCGGCGAGTTGAGTCGTAGCGCATCAAGCGTGTATCCTGCGGCGTTGGCCGCATCGATCTCGTTAGCCAGCTTAGCCGCGTCCCCTGGGATGATCGGCCCGTCAAGGACCACATAGTGGTCGCCATCCTGATCGATGCCGCGAGTGAGGTTTGCGGCCGTGCTGGCGGAGGGGGCTAGCGCGGCGAGCGATAGACCGAGCGCGGTCAGCAGTGTGTATCCCAGTTCCGACATCGGATACGTCCACCGCGAAGGACACCTTGACTGTCCTACACCGGGCAAACTGATCCCGCAGGAGGGCGGTGCCGTCATTGATACGGATCAAGGCCCTTCAGCGGCGCAGCATCTCCAGCAGCTTGGCGAAGTTCGCCGCCATGCGGCGGGCCTCGTCGCGGGTCAGCAGCTTGGCCGCTGAGCGCCGATCCGGAGTTCGCGGCGGCTATCGTTGCCGGATCGCTCGCATCATCACGCCACCGTCGGCTACACCAACGACGGCGCGGACTCCCGGCATTTGTCTGTCAATTAGTGAGCGTCAGTTCTGTATTTCGTGACGATGGGCGGCGGACCGGGCGGCCGAGCCTTGGCCAACGCCAAAGCCGGAATGGGAATGGGGTGGCCATGGTCAATGCGCCCAACGGAACAAGTCGCATACGGCCATTGACCGCCACCGTAGCCGTCACAATACCCAGCCGCGTACCCCTGGGTTTGCTGAACGACGTATCCAGCACCGCAACCGTAGAACCCGCAATCACCGGCTAGCGCGGGCGCTAAATCAAATACGCTACAGAAAACCCACATGGCGGCGATGCGCCAGAATTTCGACCTGCGCAGCATCTTGCTTTTTCCCCCAATTGAACGGCTTCAAGATGCTACGTGCGTCGTCTTAAACGTTCTTTAACTTCGATAGAGCGCGGCTTGCGGTTCAAATCCGGCAGCTTGGCGAAGTTCGCCGC
>JBKQRS010000491.1:0-2833 GCA_052143915.1 Bradyrhizobium sp. | reverse complement strand
ATTCATCGACCTTAATGACATCTGGCAACAATCCGCTGAGCCATCATGACCTCAATCGCCGGCGCGTCCAATAGCAATTGCTGCAGCAGCGTGAAGTAATTGCTATTGGACGCGCCGGCGATTGAGGTCATGATGGCTCAGCGGATTGTTGCCAGATGTCATTAAGGTCGATGAATCTTAACGACGTATTTTGATCACCTCACGGACACGTTGCTTAGTATTGCGTTGTGCTGCCCCAGAAGCATTCAGAAATAAAATATTAGTGGGCTGCTGATGTCGGCTCCGGGTGCCAAAAGCAGAAGTATTCGCGCTTGGGCCGGATGTCCTTATCTGCCAGACGAGCAGGCATGGTCAGCCAGCCTTGACGCGCAACGCGACCACTCAGACTACTGACTCTGCCACTGACCCTGGCGTCCGACCTGGTCGACCTTGACCGCGACCGTCAGCGTTTCCGTGCCTCCGCCATAGCGGGTGCCGCGCACCGGTGCGGCGCCGAGATAATCCAGGCCAACGGCGACGCGGGCGTGGGCATCGGTGGTGCAGATGGCGTTGGCCGGATCGAATCCGACCCAGCCGAGATCCGGCACGAAGGCCTCCGCCCAGGCGTGCCCGGCCGGCTGATGGATCATGCCGTCGGCACGCATGAAATGGCCGGAGATGAAGCGCGCGGGCACGCCGCCGGAGCGCGCGCAGGCGATGAAGATATGCGCGTAGTCCTGGCATACTCCGCGCTTCAAGGCGAAGGCCTCGACCGCCGAGGTGCCGCTGTTGGTGGGATCCTCGTCGAAAGTCATGTGATCGTTGATCTGCAGCATCAGCGCGTGCAGGAACCCGAGTGCATCGCTCTCGGACTCGGACCGAAGCTCGCGCGAAAAGACCGCCATCGCCGGATTGACTTCGGTCAGCGGGGTCGTGCGCAGGAACAGGCTCGGCGGGAACCGCTCGTCGGTGCCGCGGAGCACGCCGCCGGTGTCGTGCGTCTCGATCAGGCCCTCGACGCTGATGGTGAGTTCGGCGATCGCGCCCTCGGTCAGCACATGCGTGACATTGCCGAACGCGTCCTGATGCACATGCAGCCGCTGGTCGGTGGAGACGTCGATCTGCCAGTCGGCGACATATTGCCCGTCATGGCTGCCGGGCGTCATCCGCAGAATCTGAATGATGCCGGTCGCCGCCGGTTCGTAGCGATAGGTGGTGGAATGGGCGATGCGCAGGCGCATGAGGTACCGGGACGAAAGGTTTGAGATTCAGAGGGCTGTCATTGCGAGGAGCCAACGGGTCCGGCCTTTCGGCCGGCCCGATGACGGGCTCCGCGACGAAGCAATCCATCGGGCCGCAAGGTAATTATGGATTGCTTCGCGGAGTTTACCATCGGGCGCGCCTTCGCGCGACCCGTTGGCTCGCAATGACGGTGTTGGTGTCGTCGTCATGGCCGTGACATCTACCGCGAAGACGCGCCTCGCGCTACTGCCCGGCCATCACGGAATCCATCAAATCAGATACTGCCTGGTGATGATTTCACCGAGCCTCGAATTGTCGGCGATGAATTCCTGGATGAATTCATGCACGCCGTGCTGGAAGATATCATCCATATGGCTGTGTTCCAGCCGGTTGCGGACGCCACGGGCGTGGCGCTGGGCGGCGCCCTGGCGCCCATAGGCAACCCCGATCTGGTCGAGATTGCGCACCAGATTGCCGTAGCAGCTCGCCAGCGAACGCGGCAGTGAATCGTTGAGGATCAGAAGATCGGCGATCAGCCACGGCTTCAGAGTCTCGCGATAGACCCAGTGGTAGGCGGTCAGCGCCGACACCGAGCGCAGGATCGAGGTCCACTGGTAATAGTCGAGCGGACCGCCGACATGCTCTTCCTCGGGCAACAGCACATGGTATTTCACGTCCAGGATACGGGCGGTGTTGTCGGCGCGTTCCAGGTGCAGCCCAAGCCGCGAGAACCAGTAGGCGTCGTTGCGCAGCATGGTCCGGTAGGCCGAGCCGTCGAACCGCAGCGAGGTCTCCTGTACGAAGCGCAGGAATTTTGTCAGTTCCTCGCGGCTCTTGGTGCCTTTGCCCCAGAGTTCCCCGAGGTCGATCCAGGCCGAGTTGATGGTGTCCCACATCTCGCCGGTCAGCGCGGTTCGTACCGAACGCGAATTGAGCCGGGCGTTTTCGATGCAATTCTTGATCGAGGACGGATTGGACGGGGAGAACGACAAATAATCGACGACGCTCTGCTCGTCGGCTTCCTTGTGGGTCTCGTAGAAACTGGCGCTGACGCCCGCGGTCAGCAGTGCCGAATCCCACTCATTGGTCTTGCCGATATAGGCGTTGGGCAGCGCGGTGACGCGCAGCGTCGCTTCGATGGTGCGCGCCAGATATTCCGCGCGTTCGACGTAGCGGGCGAGCCAATAGAGGTTTTCAGCGGTGCGCGACAGCATGCAAGTATCAGCTTTATTCCCTCCCCCCTTGCGGGGGAGGGTCAGGGAGGGGGGTGAGCAGCGAAGACGGTCTTCGTAGCAACATTTCACTCATCCAATATCCAGGTGTCCTTGGTGCCGCCGCCCTGGCTCGAATTCACCACCAGCGAGCCTTCCTTCAGCGCCACCCGCGTCAATCCGCCGGGAACGATGGTGACATGGTCGCTTCCGGTCAGCACGAAGGGCCGCAAATCGACATGGCGCGGCGCGAGCCCGGACTCGGTGCAGGTCGGGCAGGTCGAGAGCGCCAGCGTCGGCTGGGCAATGAAGCCTTCCGGCTCGCGCTTCAGCTTGTCGCGAAACGCCTCGATCGTTGCTTTGGTCGCGGCGGGTCCGATCAGCATGCCGTAGCCGCCGGA
>JBKQRS010000490.1:0-5712 GCA_052143915.1 Bradyrhizobium sp. | reverse complement strand
TCGCAGCCGACGATCAGGATCTTGTGCCCCATCTGCGCGAGCGCCGCCAGGGTGTTCTGCGAGGTCGTCGACTTGCCGATGCCCCCTTTGCCGTAAAACGCAATTTGTCGTAGTGCAGCCATTTTGTTCTCCTCCGAACCCGATTGCCGTTTCGCCGTTACACGCGAGCCACGCAGCTTGATCTCGATCGATCCCTGTTGCGCGGCGCGGTTACGGACTTTCATCTTCCGCTTCGAGAGGCCTGGCAGCCAGCAACCATCGCCTTGCGCAAACAGGGTTTGCAACGACTGTGCCAGCGTCGATCATCGACGAAACTTTCATTGATTCTATATACATAACGGAGCCGACCGGGGTTGCTTGAGGCTTGTTGCAAACCCGACATCGCTGCGTGTCACCCGACGTCAGGACATGCGGCTGTCTCAAACGAAACAACTTTACGATCTGCGGAAACGAGTATTGACGCCGGCTGCGAGAATACCGGCGGAATCGCGATTCCGCGCCGCGGTACGGCGTTTGCTTGGGTAGACCAAACCAGGTCAGCGAGGACAAACATGCCGATTGATTTAAAGCCTTTGCTCTCGGGGCAAGACGACATCATTTTCGTGGTCGAGGGCGACGAGGTCGTCCGCTCGGCGCTGAACTTCATTCTGGATGACCAGAACGAGACTCACTCATTTGCCAACCTCGACCAGGCATTTGCCAAAGCCGCGGACCGGGCGCCGAATATCGCCCTGCTCGGGATCAGCCTCCTGCAGAACAACGGCGAAGCGGCCTTGGCCGAGATCGCGATACGGCTGCCCGGCACCAGGATCCTGATCGTGGCAAACTCCGTCAACGACCCGATCGCCCGCGCGTGCCTGCAGTGGGGCGCTCACGATGTGCTCGGCAGGCCGATCAGCTTCGATTCCGTTCGCGTTAAGGTCGATGCGCTGCTCGATCGCCACGAAATTTCCCCGACCATGCTTGGGCTGCTGCCGCAGTCTGCGGCGTGGTGAATGAGCGCGGACCAGTGATAGCCGCACGACGACAGCGAACAGAGGTTGCGACCCCGATGGAACATTCATCTGCAGGTATCCCGGCGATCGAGGAGATCATCGACAATTTCTCACTGCTGGACGAATGGGACGATCGATACCGCTATGTCATCGAGCTCGGCCGCGGCATGAGCCCGCTGCCCGAGCTTCACCGCACCGAGGCCAACAAGGTCCAGGGCTGCGCCAGCCAGGTCTGGCTGGCAACGACGGTAAGTTTCGACAGCGATCAACCCGTGCTCAAATTTCTTGGCGACAGCGATGCTCACATCGTCCGCGGACTCGTCGCCATCCTGCTCGCGACTGTCTCCGGCAAAGGCGCCGGCGAGATTCTGGGGGCCGACCCGATCGCCCTGTTTGATCGTCTAGGCTTGCGCGAACACCTTACGCCGCAGCGTTCAAATGGCTTTCGTTCCATGGTAGCGCGCATCCGCGCCGATGCGCAGCAGGCGCTCTTAGACATTCCCCCCGTCAAGCGTCAGGCGGTTGGCTAACCCTTCGCCGCGGCTCGCTTCATTTCCCGGCCGCGCATGATGACGACGGCGGCGCGGGTAAGGAATTCGACCGTGTAGTAAGTCTCGCCCAAGAAGCTCCAGCTTTCGCGAACGATACCGGCATCGCCTTGATGCACTAAAGTCTCACCAATATCCCTGTGGGGGTAAATCCCATCGTTGATGATCTGCGTCAACGAGCGCACCACATCGCCCCGTTTGAACTCGCGCTTGCCAACGACACCTGGGCCTCGCCCGACGTATCGCCGGCGGGCGTCATGGACCACACGGCCAATGGTTGCAGGTTTTGGGTTAGGGGCTGGATGGCTCATGCGAAGAACTCCTGCGCCTTGGCCAGCGCACTCGCCAGAACATCGACCTCGTCGTAGGTGTTATAGAGAGCGAACGATGCCCGGCAGGTCGCCGTGACGCCGAAGCGTTCCAGCAGCGGCATCGCACAATGCGTTCCGGCCCGCACTGCGATGCCGGAGCGGTCAAGGACGGTCGCGAAATCATGCGCATGAGCGCTCTTCATTTCGAACGATACCAGGGCGCCCTTCTCGGCCGCTGTCCCGATAATGCGCAGTGAATTAATCTCGCGTAGCTTCACTTGAGCATAGGCCAGCAGGGAGGCTTCATGCGCCCGGATCCGGCTCTTGCCGATGGAGTTGATGTAGTCGATGGCGGCGCCAAGCCCGATCGCCTGCACAATCGGTGGGGTCCCGGCTTCAAACCGGTGCGGCGGATCGCCGTAGGTGATGTGGTCCTGGCGCACCTCGCGGATCATCTCGCCGCCGCCATTGAATGGCGGCATGGCCGAGAGGTGCTCATGCTTGCCATAGAGCGCGCCAATGCCGGTCGGTCCGTACAATTTATGGCCGGTGATGACATAAAAATCGCAATCGGTATCGCGGACGTCGACATCTAGGTGGACGGAAGCCTGCGCGCCGTCGACGAGCACCGGAATCCCCCGCGCATGCGCGATCCGAACCACTTTCTTGACCGGGACCACGGTGCCGAGCACGTTCGACATATGCGTGATGGCGACCATCTTGGTGCGATCGGTCAACAGCCTCTCGAATTCGTCGATCAGGAAATTGCCTTCATCGTCGACGGGCACCCATTTGATCACCGCACCCTGACGTTCCCGCAAAAAATGCCAGGGAACGATGTTGGCGTGGTGCTCCATGATCGAGAGCACGATTTCGTCACCGGGCCCAATGCGCTCGCGCCCGAATGTCTGGGCGACGAGATTGATTGCCTCGGTAGCGCCCCGGGTGAAAATGATTTCGTCGCTGCGCCCGGCATTGAGAAAGTCCGCAACCTTTTCCCGGGCGGCCTCGTAACCTTCGGTGGCGGCATTGGCGAGATAATGCAGCCCACGGTGGACGTTTGAATATTCGGATGTGTAAGCCTGTGTCAGGCGGTCGAGAACTACCTTCGGCTTCTGGGCTGAAGCGGCATTATCGAGATAAACCAGCGGCTTGCCATGGACCTGCATGCCGAGGATCGGAAAGTCCTCGCGGACCCGGCCGACGTCATAGCTACCGTTGCTTACCGCCGGATGCATCGCATTATCCTCGTTGCCCCAGCCAGGCCACCGTGGCGTCCATGAGGGCATCGCGGATGCCCTCATGCGCAATCGTCTCGAGCACTTCCGCAGCAAAAGCCTGGATCAGCAGCGCCTCCGCCTCCTTTTCGGGGATGCCGCGGGCCATCAGGTAGAACTTGAGCTGGTCGTCGAGTGTACCGGTCGTGGCGCCGTGGCCGCATTGGACATCGTCGGCAAAAATCTCGAGCTCCGGCTTGCAGTCGGCCCCGGCGCTGTCCGACAACAGCAGCGTGCGGGACATCATCTTCGCATCCGTCTGCTGCGCCTGCGGCCGCACGGTGATCTTGCCCTGGAATACCGCGCGGGCCTCATCGTCGACCACTGCCTTGAAGACCTCACGACTCTGGCAGCCGGCGACGGCGTGGTCGACCGCGAGCGTGTTGTCCGCGTGCTGGCGGTCCGCCAGGAGGCTCAGGCCGCGCAGGTTGGCTTCGGTGCGCTCGCCTGCCAGCAGCAGGAACAGCTGGTTACGGACGACGGCGCCGCCGGCCGTGAATCCCACCTCATTGAACTTGGCTCGCGCGCCGATATTGACCAACAGCGTCGCAACGTGGATGGCCGCATTCCCCTCCAGCGTGATCTTGACGTGATCGACCTCCGCCTCATCGCCGACCACCAGCTGCAGCACGGTATTGACCTGATAGTCTGATTTGTCCCGCCCCTCATGGGTCTCGACGAAAGTCGCGTGGGCACCCCCACCGACCACCGCTAGCGACCGCGTGACCATCGCGGCCGGCGTCTCGTTCGTATTGACAAAAACGAGGTGGATCGGTTTTTCGATAGTGACGCCCGGCGAAATCGTGATCACGACGCCGTCGCCGGCGAGCGCGGTGTTGAGCGCGAACGCCGGATCGTCCGCGGGAACCGTTGGGCCGAGGCCCTGCGACAGCAACGGTTCGTCCAAAGCCAGGGCATCGGCCATGGAACGAACCGTGAGGCCGGTTTCCAGACCGGCGAGGTCGGACAGCTCGGGTACGAACGAACCGTTTATGATGACCAGCCGCCGGAAGCCAAGCTTGGTGAAAATACCGCCCGCACCATGCGCCAGCGCCTTTACCTCCGCGTCGGGCAGAGCAGCCAGCGGCTTGGCATCCCGCATTAACCGCCGCAGGTCGGTATATCGCCAAGCCTCAACGCGCGGGTGCGGCAGGCCGGCAAGCGCGAAATGATTGAACGCCGCGGCGCGCACCGCTGCGATATCGCTACCGCCGGGCAGGCCCTGCCGCGACCTTATGTAAACATCGATCAGCCCGAGCTCGGCCTGGGTCCTGACGGGGCGGATTTCAGCGCTCATGACCCTCAAGCCGCCTCATTCTGATATTGCGCGTATCCGGTGGCCTCGAGCTCAAGCGCGAGCTCCTTGCCTCCGGTCCTCACGATGCGGCCTGCGGAGAGCACGTGCACGACGTCAGGCACGATATAATCCAACAGCCGCTGGTAATGCGTGATGACGATCATCCCGCGTTCGCTCGATCGCAACTGGTTGACCCCGTTGGCGACGATCTTCAGGGCGTCGATGTCAAGACCGGAATCGGTCTCGTCGAGTACGCAGAGCAGCGGCTCCAATAGCGCCATCTGCAGTGTCTCGTTCCGCTTCTTCTCGCCGCCGGAGAAGCCTACATTGAGCGGCCGGCGCAGCATCTCGGCATCGATGCCGAGCTTTTTGGCAATCTCTCGAACGCGCTTGAGCAGGTCCGGTGACGACAATTCCTCCTCGCCACGCTTGCGGCGCTGTGCGTTGAACGCAGTGCGCAGAAACGTGACGGTGGCGACGCCGGGGATTTCCAGCGGATACTGGAACGCCAGGAACACGCCCTTGGCGGCACGCTCGTCCGGGCTCATCTCAAGGAGGTTCTCACCCTTGAACAGGATTTCACCGCCTGTGATCTCGTAGCCGGGCTTGCCGGCCAGAACATAGGACAAGGTCGATTTGCCCGCTCCGTTCGGGCCCATGATGGCGTGGATCTCGCCGGCGTTCACCGTGAGGTCCAGGCCGTTGAGAATCTTCCGTCCGCCGATTTGGGCTTGAAGGTTGCGGATTTCGAGCAGTGGCGTCATCGCGAATTGCCTCCGTTGGCTGTTTGAACTGACACCATCACCCGACGCTGCCTTCCAGCGAGATCGAGATCAGCTTCTGCGCCTCAACCGCGAATTCCATCGGCAGTTGCTGCAGCACGTCCTTGACAAAGCCGTTGACCACCAGCCCAACCGCTTCTTCCTGGGAGAGGCCGCGCTGCACGCAGTAAAACAGCACGTCCTCGGAGATCTTCGACGTCGTCGCTTCGTGCTCGAACAGCGCCGATGAATTCTTGGCTTCGATATAAGGCACGGTGTGCGCGCCGCATTTGTCGCCGATCAGAAGCGAGTCGCAGGCGGTGAAGTTGCGCGCGCCGGTTGCCTTGCGGTGTGCCGTGACGAGGCCGCGATAGGTGTTCTGCGACACGCCGGCGGCGATGCCCTTGGAGATGATCCGGCTCGTGGTGTTCTTGCCGAGATGGATCATCTTGGTGCCGCTATCGACCTGCTGGTAGCCATTCGAGACGGCGATGGAATAGAACTCGCCGCGGCTGTTGTCACC
>JBKQRS010000489.1:0-13345 GCA_052143915.1 Bradyrhizobium sp. | reverse complement strand
GGGGGGGGGGGGCGGGGGGGGGGCCGCGGCTCCGCAGGCTCTGTTGCTCATATTGAATCCGAGTCTGTGGAAGCACCCCCCACCCCCGACCCCTCCCCACCGCTTCGCGGGAGGAGGGGAGCAGAGGCGGCGACGGCGCAGTCGTCACGTCCCGAATTTACCTCCACCGGCCGTGGGGTGAAACGAAGCGGCGGCCTCCACACCCTCTACATCTCGCCGCTGAAGGCGCTCGCGGTCGATATCGCGCGCAATCTGGAAACCCCGGTCGCGGAGATGGGGCTGCCGATCAAGGTCGAGACCCGCACTGGCGACACGCCGGTGTCGCGGCGGCAGCGGCAGCGGCGCTATCCGCCGGACATCCTATTGACCACGCCCGAGCAACTGGCGCTGTTGCTGTCGTCCGACGACGCGCCGTTTCTGTTTTCGCAGATGAAGCGCATCGTGCTCGACGAGCTGCACGCGCTGGTGACGTCCAAGCGCGGCGATTTGCTGTCACTGGGGCTGGCGCGGCTGTGGCGGCTGGCGCCGCAGATTCGTGCGATCGGGCTGTCGGCGACGGTGGCGGAGCCGGAATCGCTGGCGCGGTTTCTGGTGCCGCAGCGCGGCGGCGCAAGCGAAGCGGCCGATATCGTGATTGCCGGCGGCGCGGCGGCGCCGATCGTCGAAATGCTCGATACCCGCGAAAGGCTGCCCTGGGCCGGGCACAGCGCGCGCCACGCGCTAAATGAAGTCTACGACCTGATCAAGCGCAACAAGACAACGCTGGTCTTCGTCAACACCCGCAGCCAGGCCGAGATGCTGTTTCAGGACCTGTGGCGGATGAACGACGATGGCCTCGCGATCGCGCTGCATCACGGCTCGCTTGATGTGGCGCAGCGCCGCAAGGTCGAGGACGCCATGGCCAAGGGAAGGCTGCGCGGCGTGGTCTGCACCTCCTCGCTCGATCTCGGCGTCGACTGGGGCGATGTCGACCTCGTCATCAATATCGGCGCGCCCAAGGGCGCCTCGCGCCTGATGCAGCGTATCGGCCGCGCCAATCACCGCATCGACGAAGCGTCGCGCGCCGTTCTTGTTCCGGCCAATCGCTTCGAGGTGCTGGAGTGCCGGGTGGCGATCGATGCGGTCAACGAGAACGCGCAGGATACCCCGCCGCTGCGCACCGGCGCGCTCGATGTGCTGGCCCAGCACGTGCTCGGCTGCGCCTGCGGCGAGCCATTTCTCTCCGATCAGCTCTATCAGGAGGTGCTGACGGCGGCGCCCTATTCGGGTCTTGCCCGCACCGATTTCGACGACGTGGTCGATTTCGTCGCCACCGGCGGCTACGCGCTGAAAACCTATGAGCGTTTTGCGCGCATCAAGCAGGACAAGAATGGACGCTGGCGCGTCACCAATCCGAAGGTCAGGCAAAGCTATCGCCTCAATGTCGGCACCATCGTCGAGGAGCCGATGCTCAAGGTCCGCCTGGTGCGCTCGCGCGGCGCAAAGGGAAATACCGGCTCGACCGGCGCGCTCGGTCGCGGCGGGAGAATGCTCGGCGAGATCGAGGAGTATTTCATCGAAGGACTTGTCGTCGGCGACACCTTCGTCTTTGGCGGTGAGGTGGTGCGCTACGAGCAGCTTTCGGAGGATCAGGTCTACGTCTCGCGCGCCAACGACGCCGACGCGAAAGTGCCGTCCTATATGGGCGGCAAATTTCCGCTTTCGACGTATCTCGCCGAACGGGTCCGAACGCTGCTGGCTGACAGGCGTGCGTGGAACGGCTTGCCGGATCAGGTGCGCGACTGGCTGTCGCTGCAGGCGCATCTGTCGCGCGTTCCCGGTACGCGCGAACTGGTAGTGGAAACCTTTCCGCGCGCCAACAAGCACTACCTTGTCTGCTATCCCTTCGAAGGCCGGTTGGCGCATCAGACGCTCGGCATGCTCTTGACGCGGCGGCTCGAGCGCGCCCGCGCGCGGCCGCTCGGCTTTGTCGCCAATGAATACGCGCTGGCGGTGTGGGGGCTGGGCGACATGTCGTTCATGATCCGGCAGGGCCGGCTCGATCTCAACGCGCTGTTCGACGCGGACATGCTCGGCGACGACCTCGAAGCGTGGTTGGCGGAATCCGCGCTGATGAAACGCACCTTCCGGACCTGCGCGCTGATCTCGGGGCTGATCGCGCGCCGCTTCACCGGCGAGGAAAAGACCCGGCGCCAGGTGTTGTTTTCGACCGACCTGATTTACGACGTGCTGCGCAAGCATCAGGCCGATCACGTGCTGCTGCGCGCCGCCCGCGCCGATGCCGCGACCGGACTGCTCGATCTTCGCCGGTTGGGTGATATGCTCGCGCGAATCAAGGGGCGAATCACCCACCGGGAACTCGATCGGGTCTCGCCGCTGGCGGTCCCGGTGATGCTGGAAATCGGCCGCGAAGCGGTCTATGGCGAAGCATCCGACGAGTTGCTGGCGGAAGCCGCTGACGAACTGGTGAAAGAGGCGACTGGATAGGCTGTGACAGCGCGCGCGCAATCCTTCAAACAAGAATCGTCAGCCACGCGCATCGCCACCATCGATGTCGCTGGCGTCACCCTCGTCGCCGATCTCTCCGGTGCGCTGTTCTGGCAAGAAGAGCGCCTGCTCGTGGTCTCGGACCTGCATCTGGAAAAAGGCTCCAGTTTTGCCGCGCGTGGCGTGCTGCTGCCGCCCTACGATACGGTGGCGACGTTGGGCCGACTCGCTTCGGTGATCGCGCGCCACGACCCGCGCACGGTGATCGCGCTCGGCGACAGCTTTCACGACCGCGACGCCCATGCGCGGCTGTCGGCGCCGGATCGCGAGGCGCTCTCGGCGATGCAAATGCAGCGCGACTGGATCTGGATTTCGGGCAATCACGATCCCGCATTGCCATCCGATCTCGGCGGCGTCGTCGCCAGCGAAGTCGCCATTGGCGCCATCGCGTTTCGTCACGAGCCTACCGGAGCTGCCGGCGAAATCGCCGGGCATCTTCATCCCAAGGCGCGCGTGGCGACGCGCGGCCGTTCGATGGAGCGGCGCTGCTTTGCCAGCGACGGCGAGCGCGCCGTCATGCCGGCATTCGGCGCCTATACGGGGGGCTTAAGCATTCGCGACAAGGCTTTCTCCAGGATTTTCCAGACGCCGGGCTTCATGGCCCATGTGCTCGGCGATCGCAGGCTGCACGTGATTGCGGCGTCGCGCTGTTATTGATTTGCCCGATCGGGCTACAGGGGAACAATTGAGATTGCGTCGCAATATGCCGGCCCAATAGATTACGCAATGATGCAAAAGCGGCTTGGTTTGATCTGCATCAATGCAGATCGCCGCGTTGGAGAAGCGACTGTAGCAATGCCAAGAACTCCTCACTATCGAAGCGGAGAACAAGAATAAGCAAAGGAGAACGCCATGACGACCACCTGTGCCAAATGTGGTGAGATGCTGATTGCTCCCGATTGGTCGGAATTCGTAAGTGAGCGTCTGGTTGTTAATCTTTGGTCCTGCACGAAATGCGGTGATAGGTTCGAGACCAAGGCCTGTTTGCCTGCCGATGCCGCACCGAAAATAAGCAAAGCCGTATGGGAGGAAATGTTTCCAGCGCTGTTGGTGGCGTGAAACGTTTCTGCTGAACAGTTGAAGGCGGTATTGATTTGTCGCATCGGGGGATCAACCGCGATGACTATTTTCATGGTCTTCGTGTGCTTTACCTCTGGCGAGGGGCAAACGGCACAATGCCACCCTGCTTACCCAAACCAGTATGCCAACGCGGACGATTGCGAAGTGTTTTTGCAAAATGACCTTTACTTGAAGAGTTACCTAAAAGGCGTTCGCAACGGGCAATATCAAAAGGGCATGTCAGTCGAAGTTCAGTGCATGAAGAAAACTGTGTCCGCAGCGGAGCCAGCCCGTTAGCGAACCGGATACCAGACACCACGACGCATCCGCGGAATGTCTGATCTCGGGGAAAAGGGCGGACATTGGGGTTGTGGACGGCCACTTCCGTTTTTGATCCCGGAGCCGACGGTCGAATTTCGCTTCGGGCGCTAAGCCGCCTTCGCCTGCACGTCATCGTGTGACGCTGCTGCTGATTTGCCCGACGGGCTGCTTGGGGAATTTTGTGTCCAGCCCCTCGCGAAAAAAGATTCCTGTTTTCGCCTGACGCAAATCACTTCATGAGTCGAGCCATCCCGTCCCACAAGAGGGGCGTATCGCGATCGTCACGGACGTTGGAACGGGATGCGTTGGACGCTTTGGCGACGCAAGACGAGCGACGCTGGCGCGGACGGCGAAGTCGTGTGGTCCTGATGCCCCGATGCTGGCATCAAGTTCTTGAGAAGCAAGCTTTCTCGAGAATGACGGGGGCAAGAAAGCTCGGTCCCCGGGGAGAGCGCGTATAAGCCGTAAAACCATTGCGCGGGGAATGCCGGGTGATTCCGGTGTGACCTGACTAACGCGTGTGCTTTTCGCCTTCTATCTTCGCACACGCGGCTATCGGGCGCATCGGGCGCCCGGCATTCCCTGCGCCCTCTTGATCGAGAGGGCAGGAGGTTGATGGCATAACTCGGGCGTTTCGCGCCGCGGGAAAGGCGAAGTTATTTGGTCGTCCCTGCGAAAGCAGGGACCCATACGCCGCGGCTTCTCCTTGGGCACAATGTCGGACGGCTTCGTCAATAGCTAGGGCCGGTGGTTGTGGGTCCCTGCTTTCGCAGGGACGACGGAGGAAGGCGACCCACATTGCTTGTCTGATAACATCCCGTCGGTCGCCGTTCACTTGTAAGCGCCTCCGACCGGAGGCAGACTGCCTTTAAAGAAGGACGCTTTAGGAAGGGGAACGCCAGCATGCATTCGATCACCCGTCGCCAGACGCTCGCGGACCTGTTGCGCCGTAGCGCCGCGAGGACGCCCGACAAGCTCGCCGTCGTGTGCGGCGAAACCAGTTGGACCTACGCTGAATTCGACCGCATCAGCCAACGCGTGGCCGCGGGCCTCGCCGAGCGCGGCGTCACCAAGGGCACGCGTGTCGCGGTGCTGGCGCGCAATTCCCACGCTTTTGTCGCGATGCGGTTTGCGCTGGCGCGGCTCGGCGCGGTGCTGGTGCCGATCAATTTTATGCTGAAGGCCGAGGAGGTCGCCTATATCCTGCGGCACGCCGGCGCGACGATGCTGGCGACCGACAGCGGCCTCGCTTCGCTCGCGCGCGCCGCAAAGGTGCTCGACACCGCCGTGCGCGATCTGATCTGGCTTCCCGCCGAGGGCGCCAGCGAACCCCAGGCCGATATGATCGCCTTCGACACGCTCGTCGCATGCAAAACTTCCGTGCCGGAGCCCGAACTCAGCGGCGCTGATCTCGCGCAGATCGTCTATACCAGCGGAACGGAATCCTCGCCGAAGGGCGCGATGCTGACCCATGACGCGGTGATCTGGCAGTATGTCAGCTGCATCGTCGACGCCGGCATCGCCGCGGACGATCTCACGCTTCATGCCCTGCCGCTCTACCATTGCGCGCAGCTCGACGTGTTCTTTGGTCCGTCGATCTATATCGGCGCGACCAATGTCATTACGGCCTTTCCGACGCCGGACAATCTGCTGCCGCTGATCGAACGATACCGCATCAGTTCGTTCTTTGCGCCACCGACGGTGTGGATCTCGTTGCTGCGCTCGCCGCGCTTCGATTCCACCGATCTGTCCAGCCTGCGCAAGGGATATTACGGCGCGTCCATCATGCCGGTCGAAGTGCTGCGCGAACTGGCGCAGCGCCTGCCGAAGGTGCGGTTGTGGAATCTATATGGCCAGACCGAGATCGCCCCGCTGGCGACGATGCTCGGTCCGGAGGATCAGTTGCGCAAACCGGGATCGTGCGGACGCGCCGTGCTCAATGTCGAGACGCGGGTGGTGGACGACGCGATGCGCGACGTGGCTGTGGGGGAAGTCGGCGAGATCGTCCACCGCTCGCCGCATCTGATGGTCGGCTATTTCCACGATGACGAGCGCACCAAAGCCGCGTTCGAGGGCGACTGGTTTCACTCCGGCGATCTGGCAACCGTCGATGACGAGGGTTACATCACGGTGGTCGATCGCAAGAAGGACATGATCAAAACCGGCGGCGAGAATGTCGCCAGCCGTGAAGTCGAGGAAGCGCTGTATCGATTGCCCGCGGTCTCGGAAGTCGCTGTCATCGGCGTGCCGCATCCGCGTTGGGTCGAGGCGGTGGTGGCCGTGGTCGTGATCAAGTCGGGCCATCAGCTGAGCGAGTCCGAAGTCCTTGCGCATTCGCAAGCAATCCTGGCGTCGTTCAAGACGCCGAAGCGGATTGTCTTTGCGGATGCGCTGCCGAAGAATCCAAGCGGCAAGCTGCTCAAGCGGCAGCTGCGCAACGACCACGCGCAGCTGTTTGCGGCGAGCTGATTGGGAGGTGGGAGAGGCGCTTCCAATGACCCTCCCCTTGCGGGCCCCTCCAGGGGGAGGGTAAGAGCAGAGTCTCAGCAGGACTGCGATGAAGTTGCGCTTCGGGTGCTACGCCGCCTTCGCCTGCACGTTGCTGCAGAATTCGGCGAGGCGATCGGCGAGCCGCAGCGTCGCCGGGCTGGCATCGGGAGAGGCCACCAGCGCCACTTCGGTGCGGTCGATCGGCGAGAAGCCGTCTTTCGCGGTCAATACGCGGTGATCGGCCTGGATCGCCATCTCCGAAAGAATGCTCAGGCCCATGCCGGCGGCGACCGCGGCCTGAATGCCGGCGAGGCTGGAGCTGGTATAGGCCATGTGCCAGGTCCGCCCGGCGCTTTCGAGCGCGTGGATCGCGCCTGCCCGATAGAGACACCCGGCCGGAAAGCCGATCAACGGCACCGATCCCGCGCTGGTATCGCGCGGATGGCTCTTGCTGGTGACCCAGTGCACGCGCTCCGGCCACACCGCGATGCCGCCTTTTTCGCCGGCGGCGCGCTTGAACAGCGCCAGATCGAGATCGCCGCGCTCGAGATCGCGCTTGAGATTGGCGCTTTGATCGGCGCGGACATCGAGCCGCAGGGTCGGATGCGAGCGCGAAAACGCCGCCAGCAGTTTCGCCAGCCGGTAGGCGGCGAAATCTTCGGGCACCCCGAGCCGTACCGCGCCTTCATTGCCCGGCCGCGCCACCACGTCGCGGGCTTCCTCGGCCAGCGCCAGCAGCCGCCGCGCATAGGGCAAGAGCCGCTCGCCGGCTTCGGTCGGCGTCACGTCCTTGGCCGCCCGGTTCAACAGCGGCTGGCCGATATCGTCTTCCAGCCGCTTGATCTGCTGGCTGACGGTGGACTGGGTGCGATGGACGCGCTTGCCGGCGCGGGTGAAGCCGCCGGCATCGACCACCGAGACGAAACTGCGCAACAGCTCCAGATCGAGCATGGCGTCACCTGTTCATTTTTCCTATTCACTTTTCCACTGGATATGAGTTTAACATTTAATTTCCAAATATCAAGGCGCGGACCTATATCGGGGCCCAAGGAGAATTTCCAAGGAAAAAATTCCATGTCGCTTGCCCCATCCGTCGCGGTTCCCCGCACCAGCTTCAATCCCTTGCCGCTCTATGTCGGCCTGTTCTGCCTGCTCTGGAGTTTTGCCTTTGTCGCCGGAAAGATCGGCGTCACCTATTGTCCGCCGCTGATCCTGCTGGCGGCGCGGTTTTCGCTGGCCGGGGTTCTGATCCTCGGCATTTCCGCGGCTCGCCGCGAATCCTGGTGGCTGTCCTGGCGCGATACTTTGGTGTTTGCGATTCTCGGCATCGCCAACAACGCGCTTTATCTCGGCCTCGGCTATACCGGCTTGCAGACCGTTTCTGCCGGCCTCGGCGGCCTGATCGTCAGCGCCAATCCGGTCTTTACCGCTATGCTGGCTGCACTCTTGCTCGGAGAGCAGCTCACATGGCGCAAGGTGGCGGGCCTGCTGCTCGGCATCCTCGGTGTGAGCTTCATCGTCTGGCACCGCATGTCGGTCGGCACCGACAGCCTGCACGGCATCATGTTCACCCTCGCCTCGCTGGCGTCGATCGTGGTTGGCACCATCCTGTTCAAGCTGCTGGCGCCGAAGGGCAGCCTCTGGATCGGCAACGGCGTCCAGAATCTGGCCGCGGGGGTCGTGCTGCTCCCGGTTGCTTTCACGCTGTCCGATGTCGGCGATATCGTGCCGAACATGCACTTGTTGGGCGCGTTTGCGTTCCTCACGCTTGGCGGGTCGATCCTGGCTTATCTCTTGTGGTTTCATCTCCTCAAGCTATGTGGAGCGACCGCGGCGAGCGCCTATCACTTCCTGATGCCGCCGCTTGGGATGCTGTTCGCCTGGATAGTGCTGGGCGAGCACGTCGAAACCCGGGATTTGCTCGGGATCGTTCCGGTGGCGCTTGGTATTTATCTGGTGACGCGCCCCGCCGTGTCATCGCGGCAACAAAAATAGATCATGATCCGATTCAAACTGATGAGATCCATGAACTACAACGAGGCTCACATGAATTCACTTCGCATCACCCTGATCGGCGGTCCCACCGCGCTGATCGAAATCGACGGCTTTCGGATCCTCACCGATCCGACCTTCGATATGCCCCGGACCTATCAATTGCCGCATGTGAAGCTCGAGAAGCTGTCGGGTCCTGCGCTCAGCGCCGAGGCGATCGGCGAAGTCGACGTTGTCCTGCTCAGTCACGACCAGCATTCCGACAATCTCGACGATTCCGGCAGGCAATTTCTGGCCAAGGCCAAGCGGGTGCTGACCACGGTCGTCGGCGCAAAGCGGCTCGGCAGCCACGCCGAGGGCTTCTTGCCTTGGGCAACCACCGAACTGACCGGCAAGGATGGACAATCCCTGACCGTTACCGCGACGCCCGCCCGTCATGGCCCGGCCGGGATCGAGCCGATGGCCGGCGACGTTATCGGCTTCGTGCTGTCATCCGCGAACGCCGACAGTCGCCCGATCTACATCAGCGGCGATACGGTCTGGTACGATGGCGTCGCCGAGGTCGCCCGCCGCTTCAGGGCCGGGGTGGTGCTGCCGTTCGCCGGCGCAGCGCAGACCCGCGGGCCGTTCCATCTCACCATGGATACCAACGACACCATTGAGACCGCGCGCGCGTTTCCCGATGCGGTGATCGTTCCCCTGCACACCGACGGCTGGGCGCATTTCCGCCAGAACGCCGGCGATTTGCGCGCTTCCTTCGATACGCTCGGATTTGGCGCGCGCCTGAAACTGCTCGAGCCCGGCGTCGCCACGATCATCGAGCTACCACACACGCGGACCTCATCCTGAGGAGCGCGCTCTTGCGCGCGTCTCGAAGGACGGACGTTGTCGGGGCCTCATGGTTCGAGACGGCGCAACTGCGCCTCCTCACCATGAGGGGACATTAATCCTTCCGAAACACGATCGACGCCATCCAGCCCGTCATCAGCGCCATGCACGCCGTGACCATGCCATAGACGAAGCCGTCCTGGCGGGCGGTCGTCGCGACGAACTGCTCGAAGCCGACCTTGACGATATCGAACGCGGTTTCGGTTCGCGTGATCAAGGCGCCGTCGGAAAACAGCTTGATCTCGACCTCATAGGTTCCGATCGGCACTTCGGCCGGAAGCGGAATGCCGGTGCGAAACAGCGTCGGCGTCAGGAAAGTCACGGCGGAGGTTTCTTCGCGATAGAGCCCGTGTTCGGAGCGCAGCCGCACGAAGGCACTGCGGAACGGATCGTTCGGCACCACGTCGGCGTAATCGGTTCCCACGCGCTGGGTCAAAAGCACATTGTTGAGGCCGAGCTGCTGCCGCCGTTCGACGTCGGGGGAGGCGATGGCGTCAAACGGCCGGTTGGAAAACAGGGCGAGATAGGTCGGCACCCCGAGAAACTCGCGGTAGTCGGTGTTGATCCAGATGCCGAACTTGCGCTCCTTGCGGCGCGTCACCATGTCCGCGCGGGGGCCGATCACGGTCACGACGAGATCGTAGCTGGTGCGGGAGGCCGGCGTCGTTGCGTCCTTTTCGACCGAGCCGAACAGCACCAGTTCCTCGCCGGAATAGTTTGGCGTCACGGTGACGCGGTGGTTCGAGACCGACACGATCAGCCGTTCCGCGCGCGCGGGCGATGAAGCGAAAGCCATGCTCAGCACCAGCAGGCCGACTGCTGCAAGGGTACGCCGTTCGTTCATCCGGCGCCTCCGGTTTCGCGGATGGTGAAGAGATCGTCGGGACGCAGCCCCAGTTCGACCGCGAAGCGAATGCCGACCGCGAGAATCAAAAGCCCAAGCAAGAGCCGCAGATGTTCGCCGCGAATCTTCTGGCCGGCGCGCGCGCCGAACTGCGCGCCGGTCACCCCGCCGACCATCAGGATCAGTGCCAGCACCGCGTCGACCAGATGGTTGGTGACCGCGTGCAGCATGGTGGCGAACACCATGGTGACCAGCGTCAGCACCATGGAGGTGCCGATCACGGTGGAGGTCGGGACCCGCAACAGATAGATCATGATCGGGATCAGGATGAAGCCGCCGCCGATGCCCATCACCGCGCCGATAAAGCCGATGATCATGCCCACAGTGATGACCGGGATGACCGACAAATAGATCTTGGAGCGCTTGAAGCGCATCTTCAGCGGCAGGCCGTGGATCCAGCCGTGGCTGCCCGAGCGGCGCATCGGCACGGCGACGCCGCGCCGTACGCGCAGGATCGACCGCAGCCCTTCCCAGAACATCAGTCCGCCCACGGTCGAAAGCAGCACGACATAGGACAGCGCGATCATCAGATCGAGCTGGCCGAGCGAGCGCAGCAGCGTGAAGGTCCAGACCCCAAGCGCGGTGCCGATGGTACCGCCGCTCAAAAGCACCAGCGCCAGCGCCGGATCAATGGCGCGGCGGCGCCAATAGGATATCGCACCGGAGAAAGACGAGGCCGCGATGTGGCTGGCGACGGAAGCGACCGCGACCGCGGGCGCGATGCCGATGAAGATCAATAGCGGCGTCATCAGGAATCCGCCGCCGATGCCGAACATGCCCGACACGAAGCCGACCGCCGCGCCCATCGCGAGGATGAGGAAGACATTGACCGGAATGTCGGCGATCGGAAGATAAAGCTGCACGCGCGTCGTTTCGGAATGAGCCGTGAGGCTGGCCGAAACCGCTCATGGCATGGTTTCTTTGGGAGTGCGGATCAGATAACCGCGCCTCTGCATAGCCGAAATCACCCACGGGAGGGACTAAAGAATCCGCCGGGGACCGCTTTTTTACCGCCTCCGGCCCGGCACTTTCCGACGTGGTGAAAAATTCAGATTAACGGCGTCCGGCTCAGGGCCTCAGAACAGGATTGGTGACGAGATTCGTCGCTGAGGCTTCCTTCTGGCCGAGCCAGCGGACATCCCTGGTCTCGGACATCGCCTCCACCACGGCGGACGACACGCCCATCTTGGTCATATAGCTCAGGACCATCCCCGCGGTCCGCTGGGTATCGGCGACGGGGTCGCGACCGGGCGAGGATGTCACAAATCGGTGGACCCCCAGCACCGAACCTTCGATGCCGTAACGGGGCTTGCCGCCGGCATAGACCAGCACGCAGGCGCTGGCACAGTAGGATCGCTTGATCTGGCCCGACGCATCGGCGACGCCAACCGCGGTCCCGAGCCCCCGCGATCGGATGATCTCACCCATGATGATGGCCTGATTCAAATCGCCGCCGGGAGAGGACAGCAATACGGTGTCGCCCGCCGTCAGATGAGCTTCGTCGAGCCGCTCGCGCAGCCAGCTCGCGGTTGCGGCGCCGATCGTCCCGCTAATGGCCAGTGCAGGCCTGCCGCGCGCCGAGCCATCGAGGTCGGCCTTCGCGACCAGCGAGGAAGTCATGCTCGGTGAGAAGTAGGATTCCTTCCAATAGGTCCACGCCTCCGGCCGGGAAAGGTCCCTGTAGGCGCGGATACAGATGCCGGAAATCAGGAGAACAAAGAGCACGGCCGACCAGATTGGCCGTCGTCTTTTCCAGGCGGCAGGACGAGGCGCCACCTGAGGCTGGCTGGCAGGCTGGCGCGGTGGCGCCACCCAAGGCCCTGTCGGTGACCTCCGGAAATGACTTCCTTCGTCCTGGCGATCGTCGGCCGGCAATGCGATCCTCGCCTATCTCTTGAGAGCCGCGCATGCGATGGCGTCTTATCTATACGTCTTCATCGCTGAGGTACATGCCGGCGACGCCAGGCGGCATCGGCCCGCGGTACCAGATCATGACTTCATGTTTTTGTGTGAGCTGATCTCCGCGCAAACGCTTTGTGTTTGTCGCGAGGGAAAATCGGTTCCCACTTTGCGCTAACGCGGCCCCTCGGGTCCGGATCATGCTCTAACTAATGCGCGGCGGCGGTGCGCTTGGCCGAAACCGGCTTTGCGGCTGGTTTTGCGGTACCGATCTGCGCCGGCGTCGAGTCCCATCCGCCAGCGGGGCTCGCCACATTGATGGCGTCGTCGGGCTGGGGCTCCGGCGTGAAGGTCTGGATCGCGAGTTTTGCTGCAGCAAGCGACTGGGCGTCGAGCCGTTTGGCGATATCGTCGCGCTTGTGACCCGCATCCGCATCGCCCTGGGCCGCGGCCAGGCTGAACCACTTGAAGGATTCGGCAAGGTTCTGTTCGACACCGATGCCGCGGGCATAGAGGATGCCGAGGTTGTACTGGCTGTCCGCGACGCCGCGATCGGCGGCCTTGCGGAACCATTGTGCCGCGCTTTTGTAGTTGGCGCCCCTGCCGCCACCGTCGGCATCGAGCACCGCGAGATTATGCATCGCCTTGGCGTTGCCGCGCTCGGCGGCCTGCATGTAATAGCGCCGCGCGATGTCGACGTCCTTTTTCACGCTCAGACCCTTCTCGTACAGGGTCCCCAGCCTGAAGATCGCCGGCACCACACCGGCCTGCGCCGCGCGGTCGTACCATTTCGCGGCTTCGTCGAAATTGGGAGCGACGCCTTTGCCTTCGGCGAAGCGCACACCGACCTCATACGCTGCGGTCGGATCGCCTTTGAGGGCTGCGGCGCGCAGCACCGGTCCGCCGATCGCGTCGGGCAGTCTTTCGGTCGGCGGAATCGGGATCAAGGCTAGCCTGCCGTTGCCTGATGCCGGCTGCAGGACTGGAATCGTGCCGGTCACATCGTCTGCGGATGAAGCCGACGGCGTGACCATGGCCGGCGGGATCGCGACCGACGCGGTGCCATCAGCGGCGTCCGGAGGGTAGCTGTTGAGCGATTGCCGTCCGATCGGGGTTGGCGAGGTCATCGAAGGCGCCACCGGGGCCGGCATGGCGGGTTTGGCGCCGTCATTGGCGGGCGTTTGGGCCGAAGATGGTGACTCGCTCGAATTCTCCATCGCGGGCACCTGCGGCGCGCGGCCGCCG
>JBKQRS010000488.1:0-22396 GCA_052143915.1 Bradyrhizobium sp. | reverse complement strand
CGCGGCACGAACCGGCCGTGGAACCCAAGGGCGCCACTTACACCGCGCTCAAGGCCGAGCGCCGGCCCGACGGTGCCTGGATCGCCCAGTGCGTGATCGACGTATAAGCGAGCGAAACGGTATGGATATCAGCTGCCTGTCCCGCGTTTCCGAGACCGAGTGGCGCCTGCCGGCCAGCGGCGCGATGCGCGTGCCGGCGGCGATCTTCGGCAGCGCGGCGCTGCTCGGCGATATGGATGACAAAGTGCTCGAGCAGATCCGCAACGTCGCTTGCCTTCCCGGCATTGTCGATGCGGCTTACGCCATGCCGGATGCCCATTGGGGCTACGGCTTTCCCATCGGCGGCGTCGCGGCTTTCGATCCGGAAGAGGGCGGCGTAATCTCGGCCGGCGGCGTCGGTTTCGATATTTCCTGCGGCGTGCGCGTGTTGCTCACCGGATTGCGGCGCGCCGACATCGAAAAATCGAAGAACGATCTCGCCGACAGCCTGTACCGCAATATTCCCGCCGGGGTCGGCAGCACCGGCACGATCGCGCTCGACGCGCATGAGATGGACATGATGCTAGAAAACGGCGCCCGGTGGGCAATCGCGCAAGGGTACGGTTCGCCCGCCGATCTTGAGCGGATCGAGGAAAACGGGCACATGGCGGGCGCGCTTCCCGACGCGGTATCGGCGCACGCCAAGAAGCGTCAGCGCGACGAAATGGGAACTCTCGGCTCGGGCAACCATTATCTCGAGGTTCAAGAGGTGACGGCGGTTTATGATGAAGCCGCCAGCCATGCGTTCGGACTGAGGCTGGGCGAAATCGTCGTCAGCATCCATTGCGGTTCGCGCGGATTGGGGCATCAAATCGGCACGGAGTTTCTGCGCGAAATGGCGATCGCGGCGCCGAGCCATAACATCGCGCTGCCCGATCTCGAACTCGCCTGCGCGCCGATCCGGTCCGAATTGGGACAGCGCTATCTTGGCGCCATGCGGGCGGGAATCAATTGCGCGCTCGCCAATCGTCAGATTCTCACGCATCTGACGCGCCGCGTATTCGGGCATTTCTTCCCCGGCATCAGCCTCGACCTGCTGTTCGACGTTTCGCACAACACCTGCAAGGAGGAACAGCACGACGTTTCCGGCCGGCGCCGGCGGCTCTTCGTCCATCGCAAGGGCGCGACCCGTGCCTTCGGCGCGCGGCATCCGGATCTCCCCGCTGTTTATGCGGCGGTCGGACAGCCGGTTTTCATCGGAGGCAGCATGGGCACTGCTTCGGCGATCATGGCTGGCGTGCCGGCACGACCCGAACGCGCCTTCGCCTCGGCCTGCCATGGGGCAGGGCGTGCGCTGAGCCGGCACCAGGCGCTCAGGCGCTGGCATGGGCGGCAAGTGATCGACGATCTCGCCAAGCGCGGCATCGTGATAAAAAGCCCGTCCGCCCGCGGTGTGGCGGAAGAAGCTCCGGGCGCCTACAAGGATATCGAAGCCGTCGTCGAGGCGGCGCATATCGCGGGACTGGCCCGAAAAGTCGCCAGGCTCGTCCCGGTCATCTGCATCAAGGGATGACGGGTCGAAAGTGGTTTCCCGAAATTACCCGCGCGGCGCAGGCCTCACGGGCGGATTCTGATACGATTGACGACATTGTCGACGCCGAACACGTACCAGGCATCAAACTCGGCTATGTCCCGTTCGGAGTCCTTGGGAACGAGGCCGTCCAGAGTGACGATCGCGTTGTGAGTCGAGACGCGAACCTGATCGGCATTGACGAACGGATCCTTTTCGAGCGCGATGCGGACCGCATCGGTGATTTCCTCATCGTTGTCGTCTTCCGGCGGAGTCACGCCAAGACCGTTGACCACGTCGCGGCTTCCGGGCACCCACCAGGCGAGCACGCCGGCGAGTCGCTTTAGGCCAAGGCCCGGCACGTCGCCATCGAGCGTGACGACGCTGTCGTTCACAGCCACCGTGATGGTTCCTTCAGACGGCTCCGGTGCTTCAACGACGTCGAGTTTGCCCTTGTTCCAGGCAGAGATTGTGCAGGCGGCGAAGGCCGTGTCTTGTTGCAGAGCATCGCAAACGAGAGTTCGGATCTGATCGTTGCCCATCGGCTCGGCGGGCGCAACGCGCAACCGGTCGACAATCCCCAGCACGCCCGCGACGGCGGCAGCGCGCTCAAGGGCGAGCTTTTTGGCGGCGATGTCGGCAACCTCGCCTTCGATCGTGAGATCGCCCGCGGTCCAGCTCAAGCGCAGCGGATGATGGGCGAAATCTATCCTCGGCTCGCTGTGCAGCGCCTTGCGGACTTTATCGAGAATTGGCTCGGTGTTTTCCAATGGCGCCTCCATGTCGACGGCTACCGCTCGTAAATTCCGATTAATTCGGCGGTTTCGATCGCGTGAGTCTTGGCCGCGGTCTCGATGTCGCGGCAATGCGCGCTGTTCGGCGCGTCGATGCGATCCGCATCGAGCGCGTAAAGCGCAAAATGGTAATGATGGCGGCCATGGCCGTGCGGCGGACAAGGGCCGCCATATCCCTTCTTGCCGAAATCGTTGACGGCCTGACGCAAGGCCGTACTGCCCGGCAAGCAGCGTTCCGCCAGGCTATTGGCATTGCGCGGGATGTTGAAGGCGGCCCAGTGGTACCACGTGCCCGACGGCGCGTCGGGGTCGCTGCAGATTATGACGAAGCTGCGCGCCGCCGCGGGCGCTCCGGACCACGCCAAAGCCGGCGAAATATCGTCGCCGTCGCAGCTAAAGCGGCCCGGAATCTTGCCGCCGTTCTCGAAGGCGGAGCTGCTCAATCGCATGGTCATCGGCGTCAAACCCCCCCCTCTTAAGACGTAAACCAGGCTATTCCGCCGTTCGCGGATCGTCCTTGATCCATCTCAAGGCTCCGCCTGCGGCGGCATGGTCTCCTTGCGTGGCCCGATCGGGGCGGCGGAACTCCAGGGCCTTCGGATGGCTATGGGACAACAAGACGAGACCATCGCCTTTTTGTCGAATGCATCCCATTACGGACTCCCGGGGGCATCGATCGAACGCGTCGAGACGCATTGTTCGATCGTTTTTCTCGCCGGCGATCGCGCTTATAAGCTGAAACGTTCCGTCGCGTTTTCCGCTCTCGATTACAGCACGATCGAGCGCCGCGAGGCGGCGTGCCGCGCCGAGTTGAAGCTTAATCGCCGCACCGCACCCGAGCTTTATCTCGGCATCCAGGCGATTTGCCGGACGCGGACGGGGACGCTTGCCTTTGACGGCGAGGGTCCGGCCGTCGACTGGGTCGTCGTCATGCGGCGCATCGACCAGGACGATTTGTTCGACCATCTCGCCGAGGCAGGACGATTGACGCCGGAAATGATCCGCGTTCTTGCCGAAGAGATCGCCCGTTTTCACGAGGCGGCGGAGCACACCCCCAAATACGGCGGCGCCGACGGAATTCGCGCCGATATTGTACGCAATCACCGCGACCAGCTGACTTTCGAATCCGTCCTTGGCCGCGTTGGCATCGATGCACTGCACGATACATCGCTCGCCGTCCTCGGACGCGCCGCCCGCCTCCTCGATCGCCGGCGCGGCCAGGGCAAGGTCCGCCGCTGCCATGGCGATCTGAGGCTCGCCAATATCTGCCTGTTTGACGATCTGCCGACGCTGTTTGACGCAATCGAGTTTTCCGATCAGCTCTCATGCATTGACGTTCTGTTCGATCTCGCCTTTCTGCTAATGGATCTCCATCATCGCGGCCACGGCGTGTTGGCCAATATCCTCTTCAATCGTTACGCCGACATGACGGGCGACTTCCAAGGATTGGAGGTCTTGCCGCTGATGCTTTCGGTTCGCGCCGCGACCCGTGCCTATACGCTCGCCGGCGCGGTGCAGCGGCATCCTCGCGAAGACGAAGCGCGGTCGTACACGGCCGCCGCGCGCTCTCATTTGGCCCTGGCGTCGTCGCTACTCGCGCCGGTGTCCCCGCGCCTGATCGCGATCGGCGGCATGTGCGGCAGTACCAAGGCATCCATGGCCTATGAGCTCGCGGCAACGTTTCAGCCGGTGCCAGGCGCTCGGGTCTTGCGCGACAATGTCGTTCGCAAAGAGCTCCCGCGCCTTCCGGCAAACGCGCGATTACCGGGCGCCGACGATGTGCTGGCCGGCCGCGTCTACGAGCGCTTGGCCACCGAAGCGGAGCAGGTCTTGCGCGCCGGTTTTACGGCAATCGTCGATGCGAGCTTCGTGCAACGCGCGCATCGCCGAGCGATTCACAGTGTGGCGTTCACCGCATCGGTTCCGTTCGTCGGCCTTTGGCTGGGGCCGTCTCGGGAGCTTCAGGGTGATGACGAAGCAGGCGCTGGCGGATGGCACGCCATCCAGCCCGGTCCGGGACTCTCAGCCATGCTCGCGGCGGCGGGTGGGCTCGCACATGCCGATTTCACCGCCTAGGATTAGGTTATTCCCACAAAGGCTCTTCATTGGCGCCGGCACGCTCGATCCCGGGCAGGATGTCGCGCAACCATTGCCGCGTCGTGGGGTGGATGCTGTAGACGCCTTTGCTTCGGATAAAGCGGCAAAAATGAATGCCGGGTTTCTTGGCCGCCTTTGCGGCGAGGCGGTTGAGAACGGCCATATACCGGCCGACTTGCTTGCGTTCGCGCACCGGAAGCGCCGCGGCGAGCTTGGATCGAGTAAGCGGAGCGCCATTGCCGGCTTCGGAAAGCCGATCGAGAAGTCTCCGCAATGACCTTCCAAGCCGGTGGAAGCTGATGCTGCGCAGCAGCGCCACCACCTGCTGCCGATCAAACTGCGATGCCGCGGCTTTGCTACCGGCGACCCGCGATCTTTCCAGCCGCCGTCGCCGCGACCGGAATCTAGTTTCAAAATAGTACAGCAACGGATGGCGCAGCTCAGGGGGCATGGCGTCGATATCGGATCGCGTGAGCGTCAGCTCGACGGCTCTTGACCGCGGACGATGTTTGGCGCGGCCAGGGTTAATGCGATTGGTGCTCGATCTTTTATGAGGCATTTGCTTCCTCCGCCCGGCGAAGCAGATCGACGACTACGGCGTCCTCAACCGGCCGGAAATCGGTGTAGAAAAGACCGATGGCGCCTAGATCTTCTGGCGATTCAAGGCACACGATCTCGTCCACCTCGGGACGCAGGGATTCAAGAGTCGATGGGGGCGCCACCGGAACAGCCAGGACCAGCTTCTCCGGCTCCCGCCTTCGTACCGCGCGGAGCGCGGCGCGCATGGTGGCGCCGGTGGCGATGCCGTCGTCGACCACGATCGCCGTATGGTGCCGGACATCGACCGGCGGCCGGTCCTTGAAATAGAGCAGCCGGCGTTTCTCGATTTCACGTTTCTGCCGGCCGATCTCCTCCTTGATGTAAGCCTGTGGGATACCAAATTCGGCAACGCTTTGTTCGTCGATGAACCGCTCAAGCTCATTGCCCTCGGCGATGGCGCCGATCGCAAGCTCGGGCGACATCGGATGACCGATCTTGCGCACAAGCACGACGTCAAGCGGGGCTTCGAGCCTTTCTGCAATCTCAAAACCGACCGGGACGCCACCGCGCGGCAACGCCAGCACGACAGGATGCTGGCTTTTGAAACGCAAAAGTTCGGTTGCAAGGCGCTGGCCAGCTTCGCGGCGATCCCTGAATGACATCATTCACCTCCGCGTATGGGGGCCAAGCGAACGATGAACCAATCGCGCGCAAGATCGACGACCGCTTCGAGCGTGCCCGGCTCCTCGAAAAGATGGGTTGCATTCGGCACGATTTCTATTTTGCTCTCGCAGCGCAGAGATCGAAGGGCTTCCCGGTTAAGCGCGATGACTTCGAGATCGCGGCCGCCGACGATCAAGAGGGTAGGCGCCTTGACGCGCGGCAGCGCATCGCCTGCGAGATCGGGCCGGCCGCCGCGGGAAACCACGGCGCCTACGCCGTGGCCGAGCCGAGCGGCCGCAACCAAAGCGGCCGCCGCGCCGGTGCTTGCTCCGAAATATCCGATCGGAAGCGAACGGGTCTTCGTAAAACTGCGGGCCCAGGCCGTGGCTGCCACCAGCCGGTCGGCGAGAAGGCCGATATCGAACACATTGGCGCGATCCTCCGCCTCGGCCTCGCTGAGCAAATCGAAAAGCAGGGTGGCGAGGCCCGCCTGCCGAAGCGCGGCGGCAACGAAATTGTTTCTGGGGCTGTGGCGACTGCTGCCGCTGCCATGCGCGAACAGGATCAGCCCGGCAGCCTGTAAAGCCGGAAGACCGAGGCTTCCTTCCAGGCGGAGTGGCGGTATTTGAACCGTCTCTATCCGTTCGCCGCCATTTTTGCCGTCCATGTTAGTTAACCCTTCAACTCGCGTAGCGCGGCTCCCGGCCGCGGATCATTCGTTCCCGTGCGCTTCGGTGATGGCGGAGGCGACGAGGCCGGTCGTGTTCAGGATGACGAGCCGCTCCCTGGCCCTTGGCGGAATCGTTTTCGACAACGGAACCGAATCGGTAATGATAAGTCCATTCAAGTCGCCGCTTGCGAACAGCTCGGCCGCCCCGCCAGTGAAAAGTCCATGCGCCGCAGCGGCGAAGACTTGGCGCGCTCCCGCCGCCCGGCAGGCTTTGGCGGCGCGCAGCAGCGTGTTTCCCGTGCTGATCAGATCGTCGAGGATGATGGCGGTTTTGCCTTCAACGCCGCCGACCAGCGCTCCGCCGGTGATGACGCCGCCGGCGCGGTATTTTTCGACGAAGGCATTGTCGATCGGTTGTCCCGATTTGCGTTCGAGCGCGCGGCGGAACAACTCGACGCGCTTGACGCCGCCGGCGTCGGGCGAGACGGCGACGATCTTCTCCTTTCTGGCGAGAGACGCGAAGTGCTCGGCGAAAAGCTCGGCTGTATCGATGTGTAAAGTAGGGCAGCGGAAGGCGTTTTCGAATGCGGCGACATTATGCACTTCGATGACCATGACCCGGTCCGTGCCGACCGCCTCGAACAGGGCAGCAACATAACGCTGCGTTACCGGGTCGTAGGGCTGGGTCCGGCGGTCCTTGCGCGCATAACAGAGGTAGGGCAGCACCGCCGTAACCCGCGCGGCCCCATGGTCCTTCAATGTGCCAATGAGGAAAAGAAGGCGGCACAGCTTGTCGTTGACGGTCTGCGTCTCGTCGCCGTGCAACGCGTGAACGACAAAAGCATCGGCGCCCTCGACCGGCATGAGGGGACGGATTTTGTGCTCGCCGTCCTCGAAATTCCTCTCCTCGCCCGGCGCCAGAGGCGTCTCAAGTTGCGCCGCCAGGCGCTTCGCGTAAGCGGTCGAACCGGCAAGGGCGAAGAGAGCAAGTGGGTTCATGCTCGTGTGCCGCCTTTCACAACGACGACCCGCAGCGACCCGCTTCTCCACCCTTAAGCTATCGCCGGGGCGCTTGAAGCAGGCCGCTTACGGGCCCGTCACGATGCATCAGCGAGAGCGGGGTGATCGCCAGATGAGCCGCGCCCCAGTTGGGACGTTTCATCCACCGGCCTCACCCGTCCTCTCCGCATCGTGGCACGCATTGAGAATGGCGAGGAAGCCAATTGGAGTCATTGATACAAATCAATGCAGGCTTCCGGTGTTGATCGATCCTGACCGAACGGAACGGGAAGCCGAGCCGTATAATGGCGATGCCCGGCAGACGCGGCGCGCGGGTCGTGTGGGATGCCGATGCGGAAGCCTGATACCCTTGAAAGACTGCGCCGCGGCTTCGCCGCGCGCGGTGAGATTGCAGCCGTAATCGCTTTCAGCGGCGAGAACGCGGAAGTCTTGTCTTTTTCCAAGCTGGCGGAGATTTCCGGACGCCTTGGTGCCGGCCTTGCGCGGTACGGTATCGCGCGGGGCGATAGCGTCGCACTCATCGCGCCCAATAGTACGTGCTGGATCGCGGCATTCTGGGGCGTCGTCGCCGCCGGCGCCGTTGCCGTGCCGCTCGATGCGCAGAACGACGATCGCGAACTGGCGCGGATGATAGGAATCGCCGGCTGCCGCCTGGCGTTCACCACGGCGGCGGTGGCCAACCGCCTGGGATCCATTGCGCCATCGTGCCGGACGGTTATTCTCAATCGTGAAACCGACTCCCCGGCCGGCCCGGCGTGGCAAAGCCTTCTTGCGGCGGCGCCCGGGCCGCCTCCGGCGGTCTCGGCGACCGACGCGGCGGTCATCGTCTTTACCTCTGGTACGACGGGCACGCCCAAGGCGGTTCCGCTTACCCACGCCAATTTATTGACCAATGTGCACGCGCTCTATGCGCTCGATATCGTCGGTCCCGACGATCGCGCGCTGCTGCCTCTGCCGCTTTATCACGCCTATCCTGTGACGATCGGCATGCTCACGCCGTTCGCGCTCGGCTGCGGCATCGTGTTGCCGGCGGGGGTGAGCGGTCCCGAGCTCATCGCCGCGATGCGGCATGGCCGGGTCACCGCACTGGTGGGTGTGCCGCGGCTCTATACGGCCTTGCTCGATCACATTCATCGCGGCATCGCGATGCATCCTCGACCCATCGCCGCCTTGTTGCGGATGGCCCTTGCTCTTGCGCGTTGGGCCCAGCGCCGTGGCGTGACGTGGCCCGGCCGGATTTTGTTGTGGCCCATTCGCAGGCAAATCGCGCCCGAACTGTGGCTTCTCGTCAGCGGCGGCGCCGCGGTCGACGCCGAGGTCGAGGAAACGCTGGACGCAATGGGATGGGAGATGCTCACCGGCTACGGCCTGGTCGAGACATCGTCGATGCTGACTTTCAATCTGCCGGGCGCATCGCTGCCTGGATCCGCCGGGCGCCCGGCGCCCGGCATGGAGGTGAGGATTGCCAATCCCGGTGCCGATGGCGTTGGCGAAATCGAGGCGCGTGGGCCGGCGCTGTTCGCGGGTTATCTTCAGGATCCGGCGCAGACCCGGGAGGCGTTCACACCCGATGGTTGGTTTCGCACCGGCGACCTCGGGTCGATCGACCGCATGGGCTATGTCCATATCGCCGCGCGCAAGACCGAAACCATCGTGCTCGCCGACGGCAAGAAGCTCTTTCCCGAGGAATTCGAGAAAATCTATGGGGCGGCGCCGTTGGTTCGTGAAGTTGCGCTACTGAGCGTAAACGGCTCCCTGACAGCCTTGGTCGTGCCCGATCTCGCCGCCGCGCGCGAAGCCGGCGCTCTCCGGCTTGGCGACACCTTGCGCGAAGGCCTGATGGCGAAGGCCGTCGCCTTGCCGAGCTATGCCAGGCTTTCGGGATTTGCGATTGCGCGCGAAGCTTTGCCGCGCACCCAGCTCGGCAAAATTCGCCGGCATTTGCTGCCGGCGCTTTACGAGGCGGCGCGGCGGCACGAAGCGGGCCCGAGCCCGGCCGAGCCATCCGCCGAAGACCGTGCATTACTTGAAACGCCGGCCGCTGCCGTAATCTGGCGTTGGCTGATGCAGAGGTTTCCGGACCGGGGCTTGCGTCTCGATACGATCCTGCAACTCGATCTGGCTGTCGATTCGCTCGGTTGGGTCGAGCTGACGCTGGCGCTGGAACGCGATCTCGGCATCGTGCTGCACGAGCAGGAGATCGCCCGCATCGTTACCGTGCGCGATCTGCTGCGCGAAGCGACTGCCGCCCGCGCGCACGAGGAAGCCGCCATACCTGCGGCCGCGGAAGCGCAGTGGTTGAAGCCGCTTGGCCTATGGCTTGGCGCATTGCGCGCCATCGGCGAACCTTTGCTCATTCTGGTCATGCGCCGGGCGTTCCGGCTGCGCGTCGAAGGCCTCGATCTGTTGCCGCCGGATGATCCGATCCTCATCTGCCCCAACCATGCGAGCTATCTCGACCCGTTCGTGCTGGGCAGCGTGCTACCGCACGACCGGTTGCGCCGGACCTTTTGGGGCGGCTGGACCGGCGTCGCCTTCAGTTCGCGTCTGCGCCGATTGTTCAGCCGGCTTGCTCGCATCATTCCGATCGATCCCGATCGGGCCGCCATTTCGGGCCTCGCCGCCGGCCGGCTCGTGCTGCAATACGGTTCGAATCTCGTTTGGTTTCCCGAGGGCACGAGAAGCCCTAATGGCAAGCTGCAACGCTTTCTTCCCGGCATCGGCGCGCTCGTTGAAGGCTGTGCCGTGCCGATTGTCCCGGTCTATATAAGCGGCAGCTACGCAGCCTGGCCGGCCGGGCGCCGATTCCCGCGGCGTCACCCGATCACCGTCCGCTTCGGCAAGCCGATCGCTCCTGAATTGGCCGCCGCCGAACCCCCCGGGCGCCATCGCGAGGAGAAAATTGCCGCCATGGTGCAAGCGGCCGTCGCGGCGCTCGCGGAATAAGTGCGATCAGGAGTCGATCGTTTGAGGCGCTTACTCCGGGTCTTGCGGCTCAGCGCTCACGCGCCGGTTGCGTCGGCGGCAATACCGGAAATGCCGCGTTCGTTCAGGCTTTTCCGTGCGGCGGCAAGCGATCCACCCACATCGATGGCGCGGCACGCGTCCTCGATCACTAGAACGGAAAAACCTTCGTCGTATGCATCCTCGGCGGAATAGCGCACGCAAAAATCAAGGGCTAGGCCTGCGATGAAAATGCGTTTGAAGCCGCGTTCGCGCAGATAACCGCTGAGCCCGGTCTTGGTGCTCCGGTCGTTCTCCCGGAAAGCCGAATAGGAATCGATGGCGGCGTGAAAGCCCTTGCGCAGGATCAATTCCGCGCGCGGGACCGAGAGATCGGCGAGGAATTCCGCACCACGGCTGCCTTGCACGCAATGATCCGGCCACAATTCCTGCTTCCCGTAGGAGACGGTGATGACGTCGTACGGCTTGTTTCCGGGATGGCTCGAAGCGAAAGACAGATGTCCTTTCGGATGCCAATCTTGCGTCAAAATAACATGGTCAAATTGCCGTGCGAGGCGGTTGATCGCCGGCACGATCTCGTTGCCGCGCGGGACCGCGAGTGCTCCGCCGGGACAGAAATCATTTTGAACATCGACGACCAGAAGCAAATCCTGCGGGCCGATGGTCATGCGTCCATTCATTCGTGCATGCCTCCCGGTGCCGTGCGCCGGTCTACCTCTGCGGCGAGGCGGACCAGCGCGTCGGCAATCTCAATGGGATAGAGAGCGCCGGCTTCGAGCCGGCGCAGGGGGTCGGGCAAGGCCGCAAGATTGCGCGCGGCGTTGGCGCGGATCTCGTCGAGACTCGGGCGCGTCAGCCGCCGCCCTGCGCGCATAACGGGTGCGAGCAATGGTTCGTCGGAAACCCAGGCGCCCTCGATCGACAAAAGATCGTGCCGCATTTTTCCGTCCGGCCCGAAACGCCGCCAGACCTGCTTGCGGCCGGGCCAGGTGGCCTTGCCGGCCGATCTCTTGCGCCGCGCCAGTCCGGCATATTCCTGGAGCTTATAGGCGCAGTCGAGCGCCGGGATGTCGGACGAGGTTGTCAGGCTGGTGCCGACGCCGAAACCGTTGATCGGTGCCCCGGCCGCCAGCATCGATCGGATTTGATCCTCGTCAAGGCCGCTGCTGGCGAAAATCGTCGTGTCGGTCAGGCCGCCCTCATCGAGGATATGACGCACGCGTTTCGCCAAGGCCGTCATGTCCCCGCTGTCGATCCTGACGCCATTGATCTTGATCCCGAGTTCCCTGAGGCGCGGCGCCAGCGCCACGACTTTTCGGGTTGCGGCCTCGGTATCGTAGGTGTCAATGAGCAGGGTGAGGTTCTTCGGCCGCGAACGGGCAAAATTCTCGAAGGCGACGGCTTCGTCGTCATGCGCTTGGATAAATGAATGCGCCATCGTTCCATAGGCAGGGATTCCATACCGGCGCTCCGCGAGGACCGTGGCGCTACCGGCGAACCCCGCAATGTAGCTTGCGCGCGCGGCCCACAGCCCGGCCTCGGCGCCGTGCGCGCGGCGCAAGCCGAAATCCACCAGCAGCCTGTCCGGTGCCGCGAGCACGACACGCGCAGCCTTGGACGCGATCAGCGACTGGAAATGCAGGATATTGATGAGACGGGTTTCGAAATATTGCGCCTCGGGCAAGGGCGCGATCACGCGCAGTATTGGCTCATCGGCAAAAAACACCGTTCCCTCGGGCATCGCATCGACATCGCCGGTGAATCGGAAGGCGGCAAGATAATCGAGCAGCGCTTTCGAAAACCGCCCGCTGTGCGCCAGCCAGGCGATGTCGTCCGCGGAGAACCGCAAATCTTCGAGAAAATCGAGCGCCTGCTCCAGCCCCGCAGCTACTAAGAAACCGCGGCGCGGCGGCAGCGTGCGAAAGAAAAATTCGAACACTGCCGGCTTCGTCTCGTCATAATCCAGGTAAGCCTGCATCATGTTGAGCTGATAAAGGTCGGTGAGCAGCGCGCTTGTTGTCATGCCGGTCTAGCAGCCCGACGCAGGGCACGGGTCCGCGCCCATTGCCAGCTACATCCCCATTTCCGGTTCGGCCATTTGCTCCTTCTTCGGCTCGGGAATTTCGGTCATCGTGGCCTCAGTCAGGAGGAGAATACTGGCGACCGATACGGCGTTTTCGAGCGCGATCCGGACGACTTTCGTCGGATCGATGATGCCGGCCACGACCAAGTCGACATATTCCTTGCGCCCCGCATCAAATCCGAAATTGCCTTTGCCTTCGAGCATGCGTGCGACCACGACCCCGCCATCCGTCGCGGAGTTCTCGGCGATCTGGCGTGTCGGCGCATCGAGGGCGCGCTTGAGGATCTGCACGCCAGTCCGCTCGTCCCCTTCGCACTTCGCCTCTTCCTGCGCGACCGCATCGAAGCAGCGCAACAATGCCAGACCGCCGCCCGGAACGATGCCCTCGGCTACGGCCGCCTTGGTTGCGCTGATCGCATCATCGAGCGCTTCCTTCTTCGCCTTCATCTCGGCCTCGGAGGGCGCGCCCACGCGAATCACGGCCACGCCGCCAGCGAGCTTCGCCAGCCGCTCCTGCAGCTTTTCGCGATCATAGTCGCTGGTGGTCTTCTCGATCTCGCGCCGAATCTGCTCGACGCGGCCGTCGATCTGCTTCCGGTCGCCGGCGCCGCCGATAATCGTGGTGTTGTCCTTGTCGACGACGACGCGCTTGGCGCGCCCAAGCTGATCGAGCGTTGCATGCTCGAGCTTGAGGCCAACTTCCTCTGCAATCACCTGTCCGCCGGTCAGTACCGCGATGTCCTCCAGGATCGCCTTCCGGCGGTCGCCAAATCCGGGGGCCTTGACGGCGCAGCTCTTCAGAGCGCCGCGAATCTGGTTGACGATCAACGTCGCCAGCGCTTCACCCTCGATATCCTCGGCCACCACCAGCAAGGGCTTCCCGGACTTAACGACCTGCTCGAGCAATGGGATCAAGTCGTTGAGCGCGCCGATCTTGCGGTCCGATAGCAGAATCAGGCAATCCTCCATCACCGCCTCCATCTTCTCCGGATTGGTGATGAAGTAGGGCGACTGAAAGCCGTGGTCGAACCGCATGCCCTCGACGACGTCGAGGACCGTTTCGGTCGTCTTCGATTCCTCGACGGTGATGACTCCATCGTTGCCGACCTTATCCATGGCTTCCGCGACAAGCTCGCCGATCACGGAATCATTGTGCGCCGAGATCGCGGCGACCTGGGCTTTCTCCTTGCGCGTCGCCACCGGACGCGACAGCGCCCGCAGCGTTTCAATCGCGCGTTTGACGGCCCGGTCTAGGCCGCGCTTGATGTCGATCGCGCTTGCGCCAGCGACCACGTTGCGAACTCCGTCCGCGAAGATCGCGTGAGCCAGAATTGTTGCCGTGCTGGTGCCGTCGCCCACCATGTCGCCGGTCTTCTCCGCCGCTTCGCGCAGCATGCGCGCGCCGAGATTCTCTTCGGGATCCTTCAGGTCGAATTCCTTGGCGATGGTGACTCCGTCATTGCAGACGAGCGGCGCTCCCCACTTTTTCTCGATCAAGACCGCCTTCGAGCGCGGCCCCAATGTCACGCGGACCGCATCCGTGAGTTGCGTGGCGCCGCGCAGGATTTTTTCGCGCGCCGCCGAACGGAATAAAACCTGTTTATGAGCCATCTTGGGCTACCCCTTCCATGACAGTCTGCCCGTCGAAATTTCGCGCCAATAGGCCAAATGCAGCTTATCAGCATGCGATGGTGGCTGATTGACCTGGATCAATTCGCTCCGGCCGCGCGCGGTTCAGAATGCAAACGGTTCGGAAGACGGCGCGTGCATGTGAATATGGCCTGCCGTGATGCTTGTTTTGTTGCCCGTGTCGCCGGCCTGGGGCGCGGTCGCCAAAACCGCCGTGAAACGGGCGTAGGCGGATGAACAGCCGACTGGTATAGCGATCATGCCCAAACCGCGTTCACCGAACCTCGTATCAGCACCCGGGCGCCCGGGCGAACCGGCGCCAACACTCGAATGGCGGACCGGGGAACCGTTGGCTGCCAAACACCTGTTTCGGCCATGCGATCTCGGCGATCTCCAGTTCGAGACCGTGACCGATCTGCCGGATCCGCCCGGCCTTATCGGGCAGGAACGCGCCGTCGAGGCCGTCGAATTCTCGGTCGGGATTCGCCGCAAGGGCTTCAACCTTTTCGTGCTCGGCCCAAGCGGAACGGGCAGGCACACCCTGGTGCGCGAATTTCTCCAGCGCAAGGCGGCATCCGAATCCACCCCGGCCGATTGGTGTTACGTCAATAATTTCACCGACCCGCACCGGCCCCGGCGGCTGATGCTTCCGGCCGGCCGTGCGCGGCCTTTGCGTGATTCCATGGATAGGCTGGTTGCCGATCTGCGCGTATCGCTGCCAGCGGCTTTCGAGCGCGACGATTACCGCACGCGCCACGAAGCGCTGGAACAGCAATTGAAGAAACGTCATGAAGACGCGTTCGGCGATCTTCAGCGCCGCGCCGAGAGCATGAACATCGCCCTGGTTCGAACGCCTATAGGGCTGGCCTTGGCGCCAATGCAAAAAGGGGAAGTTTTAAACCCCGAGGTATTCAAGCGCCTCGATGAGGCCGAGCGGAATCGGATCGAGGACGAGATCGAGCATTTCCAGGCGGAACTCGAGGCCATTGTGCGTCAGATTCCGGATTGGGAGCGCGAACATCGTGAGGCCGTGCGGAAGCTCAACCGCGAGACCACGGCGCAGACGGTGCGCAGACCGCTCGAAGAATTACGCAAATCGTATGCCGGCCTTCCCGAAGTGCTCGATTATCTCGCGGCCGTCGAGCGCGACATTCTCGAGCATGCCGAAGACTTTCTGGCTTCGAACCGGCCAGAATCCGACGGCGCCGATCAGATGGCGCAGTTCATGTCGGAGATGCCGACCTTCCGGCGCTATCGCGTCAACGTCATGGTCGATAACAGCGAAACCAAGGGCGCGCCCGTCGTGTTCGAGGATCACCCGACGCACCAGACGTTGGTCGGCCGTATCGAGCACATGGCGCGTTTCGGCGCGTTGGTGACCGATTTCAGCTTGCTGGTGCCGGGGGCGCTTCATCGGGCGAATGGCGGCTATCTCATTGTGGACATCGAGCGTCTGCTGATGGGCGCTTTCGGCTACGATTCGCTCAAGCGGGCGTTGCGTTCCGGCGAGATCAGCATCGTTTCGCTGGAGCACTTGTTGAGCCTCGCCAGCACGGTCGCGCTCGAGCCCGAACCAATCCCGCTCGACGTCAAGGTCGTGCTCATCGGCGCGCCGATATTCTATTACTTGCTTGCCGAACTCGATTCCGATTTCAAGGAACTGTTCAAGGTCGCCGCCGATTTCAACGATCGGATCGAGCGCTCGTTGGAGAATTCAGGGCTTTACGCCCGCGTCATCGCGTCGGCGGTCCGACGCGAGAAGCTCCGTCCCTTTGACCGTGGAGCCGTCGGATGCGTTATCGAGCATTGTTCGCGGCAGAGCGGCGATTCCGAAAGGCTTTCAACGCAAATGCGCAATCTGATCGACCTCTTGCAGGAGGCCGACTACGTTGCCGGCGCGGCGAGTAAAACGGCGGTAGGCGTCGCCGAGGTGCAAGCCGCAGTCGAGGCGCAGCACCGTCGTGCGGACCGCATTTACCGCCGGATCCAGGAGGAAATCGGCCGCGATACCATCCATATCGAGACGGCGGGAGAGCATGTTGGGCAGGTAAACGGGCTTGCGGTGCTCTCGCTCGGGGGATTTTCCTTCGGCAATCCCAGCCGCATCACCGCGCGCGTACGGGTGGGGAAGGGCGAAGTGATCGATATCGAGCGTGAAGTAGCGCTCGGCGGACCGCTCCATTCCAAAGGCGTGCTCATCCTGGCGGGTTTTCTCGGCGGCCGGTTCGGCAAGTCCGGTTCCTTGTCGCTGACGGCCAGTCTGGTTTTCGAGCAGTCTTACGGCGGAATCGACGGCGACAGTGCATCTTCCGCCGAGCTTTACGCGTTGCTCTCCGCACTGGCCGACATGTCCATCCGGCAATGCTACGCGGTGACAGGATCGGTGGATCAGCACGGCAACGTTCAGGCTATCGGCGGCGTCAACGAGAAGATCGAAGGATTTTTCGATATCTGCCAGGCCAGAGGCCTCGATGGCCGGCAGGGCGTGCTTATACCGGCTGCCAACGTCAAGCATCTCATGCTGCGTCAGGATGTGGTCAATGCCTGTACGGCCGGGAAATTCGCGGTAATCCCCGTCGAGACCATCGATCAAGGCATTGAGATTCTGACAGGGATGCCCGCCGGACTCGCGGATGTGACAGGGCAATATCCCGAGGGAACGGTCAATCAACGGGTCACGGTCCGACTGGCTGCCTTCGCTGCTCAGGCAAGCCGGCTGGCCATGAACGAGCCCCGCCAGAAGCGGTCAAAGAAGGAACGCCGCGATGACTGATTTCGCCGTGGAGCGGATCATCATCGCCTGCGACGCGGTCGCCGAGAATCAGGCAGGCATTGAGATCGCTGCTCGGCTGGCGGCGTTCTGGAACACGGCGCTGCATGCCGTCTTCCTTCAGGACGAGAGCCTTCTAAATCTCGCCGCGCTGCCGTTTGCACGACAAATCGGCCTTGGCGCCGATACTTCGGAAAGCCTTAATGAATCCGACATCATCGGGCATTTCGAGGCGAATGCCAGTCGCCTACGCACGCTGCTTGAGGCTGCGGCGCGGGAACATGCGGTCGCTTCGTCATTCGCCGTGGTGCGTGGCCAGCCGACGCTTGCGGCGCTATCGATCGAGGATCGCGATCTGCTGGTCATCGAAGCGGCCGCGCGGCCTTTCGCCGGCCAATTCCAACTCGCCTCGCGGTGGCTGGCTGCGGCCCTTGAAGCGCATCGGCCGGTGCTACTGGTCCGCAACCGCGGTCGGACGGATGGCGTGATGGCCCTGGTCCAGGCTAAGGGCCCTTCGACGCAGCGGACGATCGCCGCCGCCGCCGGCCTGGCTCAAGCGGGCAACCGGAAGCTGACCATTCGGATTCTCGGCGAAGCTGCGTCCGTCGATGAAGTTCGCGCGTGGGTGACGAAAATCGACCCGAGGCTTGGCGCGCGCTGCCGCATCGAAAATGTTTCGCGCCGCGGCACGTTCTTCGAGGATGGCGAAGGCAGCATCGTGGTGGTCGATGCGGATCCGGCAGTCAACGATCAAGCGTCGCTCAGGGACCTCGCGATGCACTCGCGCGCCGATATTCTGTTTGTTGAGTAATCGAGCGATAGGGGTATGCGACGGATAGGGGGCGCTGAACCACGCGAACATTGAAGGTTATCCGACTCAGGGGAAGAGCCCGCGTAGCTGCTTGCCGGCGCGCACCTTGCCCACGCCGATTGCCATCGCGGCATTGCGATTCGATATCCCATCCGCCGCAGCGCGTTTAATGACCTGCGTGAATGCCATTTCGAGCAGCTTTTCGAGCTTGGCGGTGACTTCCGCTTCGGTCCAGAACAATTGCTGCAGATCCTGCACCCACTCGAAATAGGAGACGATCACGCCTCCTGAATTGCACAAGATGTCGGGAATGACGAAGATCTCGTCACGCCGCTGATCAAGGATATTGTCGGCTTCGGGCGTGGTAGGGCCGTTGGCGCCCTCCGCCAGAATGCGGCAATGCAGTTTGCCGGCGTTCGTTTCGGTGATTACCCGCTCGACGGCGGCGGGTACGAGTACATCGCACTTCTGCGTCAAAAGGTCCTTGGAATCGATCGCCGCCTGATTCGACCAGCCGGCCATGACGCGATGCTCGGCGACGTAACGCTCGATGTCGTCCAGTGGCAATCCTGCCGGATCATAGAAGGAGGCGGTGTGGTCGCCGAGGCCCACGATTTTCATGCCGTAGCGCCGCGCCAAGGTCACGGCGCTGACGCCGCCCACATTTCCGAAGCCTTGCACGATCGCGCTGCAATGGCCCAAGTCCATATTCAACTTTTCCGACGCGCGTGCCACCAGGTAGGCGATGCCGCGGCCGGTTGCTTCGCGCCTTCCCTGCGTTCCGCCGAGAGATACCGGCTTGCCGGTGACAATCTCGCTTACCGCGTGGCCATGATACATGGAATAAGTGTCCATGAACCACGCCATGACCTGCTCATTGGTGCCCATATCCGGCGCCATGATGTCGGTGTGAGGTCCGACGAAGGGAATCATCTCCTGCATGTAGCGGCGCGAGACGGATTCCAACTCGCGGGAAGACAGCTTGTAGGGGTTGCATGCCACACCGCCCTTGGCGCCACCATAGGGTAGGCCAGCGAGAGCGCATTTCCAGCTCATCCAAATCGCCAGCGCGCCGACTTCACCGAGATTGAGATTCTCAGCAAAGCGGGTGCCGCCCTTGGTCGGGCCCAGGGTCAGGTGATGTTGGACTCGATAACCTTCAAAGACTCGCGTGCGGCCGTCATCGGTATGGATCGGGATGGAAACGATGATCGCACGTTTGGGATAGAGCAGACGATCACGCTCATCTTCGGGAATCTCAAGATGATCGGCGACGACGCCGAATTGCTTCTTCGCCATCTCGAAGACCGGTCCTGTATAGAGCGTCATGACGTATATCCTTGTTGTCCCTGCCCAAAACCATACTCGGCGGTATCGGTGATGCGGGCTGCCAGCGTCGCCGTGGGATCGAGGAGCGTCTCGCCACCATTCTCCCAATGAGGGAAAGCCTGACCCGAAGGATTTTCCGTGCCAAGTGAAATGTCAGGTTACCGCATTGCATAGCGCGGATCGAGAGGATACGGTTTTTAGTGATAAGTCACCGGCGCACGTCAGATAATGGGGTCACACCATGAAATTATTCGAGCCGCTGAACATCAAGGGAATGATTATTCCCAATCATATCATGGTTCCGGCGATGGTGACTCGCCTCTCCGGCGATGACGGCTTCGTCAATCGGGATATCGTCGATCGGTACGTGCGCTATGCTCAAGGTCAGGTTGGGCTGATCGTCATCGAAGCGATGGCCATTCACCGTGCTAAAGCGGGGCCCCTGCTGCGCATCAGCGACGACAAATTCGTCCCCGGTCTGCGCGATCTGGTGCGCCGCATTCATGACACCTCCGACTCGAAAGTAGTGCCGCAACTCGTCCACTTTCTCAAGGCGGCGAAGTCAGGCTGGCGCCAAACGGTTGACATGCTCACGCTCGCCGACATCGACCAGATCGTCGAGGATTTCGGCGACGCCGTTGCGCGGGCGCGCGAGGCGGGATTCGACGGCGCGGAACTCCACTCCGCGCACGCCTACACGCTTGCCTCGTTCTTATCGCGCGTCAACCAGCGCGCCGACGCGTACGGCGGACACACATTGGAGGGGCGCCTGTACCTGATCGGCCGCATCTTCGAGAACATTCGCCGCAAGGTGGGCGATGATTACCCGGTCGGCGTGCGCTTCCTCGCCGACGAGTTCATCAAGAACGGCTATACCGTTGTCGATGCCAAGTTAATCGGACTACGCCTCGCCGAACTCGGCGCCGCCTATCTGTCGCTTTCCGTGGGTGGCAAGTTCGAGGATGCGATCCATCTTCCGGGGCAGGTTCCCTATCCCTACACCGGCTATTCGGGCGACCGCTGCATGCCGGGAAACTGGTACCCGAACGTTCTGCATGCGCAATTCTCGGCCGACATCAAGGCTTATGTGAAGGCCCACGGATACGACACTCCAGTGGCGACCACGGGCAAGATTTCCGATCCCGATGACGCCGAACGATTGATCGCTTCCGGTGCGGTCGATATCGTCGGCATCGCGCGCGGCCTGCTCGCCGATCCCGACTGGCCGCGCAAGATCCGCGCCGGCGAACGCGACCGTGTGATCCGGTGCGACTATTGCAATGTCTGCAAACACCTCGACGCAACCCACACGCGCGTGATCTGTAACCTGTGGCCACAGGGCGCCTTGCAGGCGCCGGCCGATGACCTCTCGATCGGCGCTCCGCAATGGAACGCCGATGGTGCGAATTTGAATGCGACGGTCAAGGATGGCGTCGTGGCATTGAAATGGAACAAGGCGCCCGGCGCTGCCCGATACGACATTCACCGCTGCGACGATCTGGGCAATATTAGCTTCGAGGACGCGCTCAAGGTCACGCGATGGGAAGATTGTAACCTGCTTGCCGGCCGCATCTATCGCTATTACGTGCGCGCCTATGCTGCCACGGGGCAAGGCGGCGTTCCATCGAACACGGTCTTCGTCGACTTGCCCCCGGCCCGCCTACATGCAGAAGACGGGATAGTGTCCGCTTAAATGTGTGTGAGCGAAGTGAGAGCCATTGGACTTAGTGGCTAAAGTCCGACGCGGAAGAGGTAGCGGACTCAGCCAATCCTACGAATTTCTGGCTCCTTGCGCGCGACGAGCGGCGGCGCGGCCTTCGGGTGTCCGACGATGATTGGCGCAACCGGCACCCAGGCAGCCGGGAGGCCAAGCATATTCTTTCCCTCCGCCGTGTTGAGGAAGCTCTGCGCGAAGCCGATCCAACAGCTGCCAAGCCCTGCAGCATATGCAGCGAGCATCAGATTCTCGGCAGCCAAGGCACAGTCCTCGACGATCCAGGGACCTTGCGCGTTCGCCGAAATCAAGATCAGCACGGGCGCGTGGTAAAAGATTTGAAAATTTGGGTCATCGAGTCGCGATTGGAGATGGGCGGCATGGGGATTGCCGGACATGGTAGCGATCATGTGGGACTTTGCGTCATGGGAAATGCGATTGAGCACGCTCTGGTCGCGCACGACCGTAAACGTCCATGGCTGCTGGTTGACCGCGCTCGGCGCCTGCACGGCGGCGTCGATCAGATGACGGATTGTTCGCTCATCGACGGCCTGTGCCGTGTAATCACGTACCGAGCGTCGGCCGGTGATCGCCTTATCGAGATCCATTGCCCCATTCCTTCCGCAAAACTGCGCCGGTTTGCAGCCGATCAATAGCTTGTCATCGCGCTCCGCGCTGATTCAGATCAAGTCAGAGGTCCGGCAATTTCGCCGATGCAGTCCGCCACGGACCGGCATCGAAGAGATGCGTCCGAAAATCACCGGCGTCTACGCAAGCCCAAGCCGAGGCTACGCCAGTATTATCAAGCCGCTGCCCGGCGGCCGTGCTTTTTGGCGCCCGCCGCTTTCCGCGCCGTACGCGTCTTCCTCGCCGGAGCGGCACGCCTTGCTTTGGCCTTTCGGCCGGCATGTTTGCCGCTTGTCCGGGCGTGTTTCACATGAATCCGGCGGATCTTGCGATTGGCGGCGAAATTCTGGGCCCAGTCGACCGCTTCGTCGAAGCCGACCGGTTCGATGAACAGGATTTCCTGTTTGACGTCGCGAGTGTCCTCATCCTGCCAGAAATATGTCACCGTGCTTTCGGGTTCGTCATCGACATACCAAGTGTAGACGACAAGCGCGGGCAGCGCCGGCATAAAGACATCGAGATCGCCGATTTCGACGTTCGACCAAGGTAGTAATGTGGCCATGACCAAAAGCTCCCGATAGAAGGTTGCAGCCGCAGAGTATTGGATCTTCAACTTATCGGGGAAAGGCACAATATCGCTTTGATATGGATCAAGGCTGCGACGGATTTCCGCGGCAAAGCACGGTAAGGGGAACGAAGACGATGCCCCAGGAGAAAATCCCCAAGAACCCCGCCAGGATGCCGCCCTCGCCTGGCCGCATCTGCCACGCCGGCGCGTTGAAGCCGCAGCCGTTAGGCCGGCCGGAAATCTCCGTTCTTGTCTTGGTTCCTAACGTAGCCATGCAGATCGGCAATCCGCGCGGCAATCTCATCCACCGCCTTCCACGCAGTAAATTCGACACAGCTTTGCGGATCGGTCGGCCCTCCCGTCATCTTCATGATGAGCCGGATGATCTGCCTGTCGAGCCAGCGGTAATGCGGGTAGTCGAGCCGTCCGGCAACCGCGGCCGCCAACGCCGGCTTCAGCCGATGCCGGGTCATCAATTTCCGAAGATATTGATTACCCGCAGCGGTGTCCTTGCCCGGTTTCCTGGCGGCCAGATTCACCGAAACGAAGGCAAACGGAACCTTCGCGA
>JBKQRS010000487.1:0-7451 GCA_052143915.1 Bradyrhizobium sp. | reverse complement strand
TCCTGCGGCTGATGCAGTGGCGGGCCGACGTCACGCTCGCCCTGTCGGTCGCGCTCTACGTGCTCGCCTGGAAGTACGATCTGCATCTGACGTCTTATCCCAACGGCTTCTGGGCCTTCAATCCGTTCTTTTGGCAGCTACTGTTCGTATTCGGCGCCTGGTGCGCATTGGGCGGCGCGCGGCGAATGTCGCGGTTTGTTCTGTCGCCGATCACGCAGTGGATTGCGATCGCCTATCTGTTGGCGGCGTTCTCCGTCACGATGACCTGGTATTTCCCTCAACTCGGTTTTCTGATGCCGCGCCGGCTCGAGCAATGGATTTATCCAATCAGCAAGGTCGATCTCGATGTGCTCCGATTCGCGCATTTTCTGGCGCTGGCGGCGATTACGGTGCGATTGGTGCCCAATGGCTGGCCGGGATTGAAATCACCCTGGCTTTGGCCATTGATCCTGTGCGGGCAGCATTCGCTGGAGATTTTCTGCCTCGGCGTGTTCCTGGCTTTCGTTGGATATTTCGTGCTCACCGAGACTTCTGCCGGCCTTGGTCTGCATTTCCTCGCCGCCTTTTTCGGAATCCTGGTGATGACGGCCGTGGCATGGCTGAATTCCTGGTACAAGCGCTCTGACCGCGCGAGTGCGTCCTGGACAAGGGAACATGGCGGCAACGCCGATATCGTGGGAGGGGGCTGACGAAGCCTGGCTCAGGAACAGGCCTGGAGCGGCGTCAGACCGGACCGGCCGGCCACCGCCGCCATCGCAACTGCGCTCACCGCGCCACCGTCGCCACCCGCCGGGTCAGCGCCCGGCGGTCCTTGACGTAGGCGATGGTAACGCCGAGCCGTTCGACGGTACCGATCACCTTGCCGTCGAGATCGCCGTCGCAATTCATATGGGTCGGCGCAATGAAGAACTCGGACTGGTCCCACTCCGGCTTGAAGTCCCAGCGCAGTTGCGGCAGCGTGACGGTCTTCTCGAACGGAAGGCGCTCGCCGCACACCGCGACGGAATAGACCTGCGCCGGTCGGCCCGCGTCGACGGGCTCGGCGCGCAGATAGGCTTCGAGCTGATTGAGCGCCTCGGGCATGCTGCTGAACCAATAGTCGAGGTCGTAACGCCGCGACGCTCCCGCAAGACCTCCCACGACAGGGTTGTAGAAAAGCTGCTCGTAGGGGTGCAGCCTGACCAGGGTCACCGCGTCCACGAGGAAGCATGCCGCCACGAGCGCGATCCCGCCGGAGGCGACCAGGCGACCGCGCGTTGCGAGCACCGTCACCGCCGCGTCAAGACCGATGCCTGCAAGTGTGGCCAACGCGGGAACGACGAACAGGAAATGGCGTAATCCGGTGAACGCCGGGCCGTGCCAGATCACCTGGCAGGCCAGCGGAAAAAACACCGTCAGAGAGACCAGCGCGAGATCTCTTCGCTGCAGCGGGCCCGAACCGGCGGCAAGACGCGGCAACAGCGTCAACATGATCGCAAGTGATGCGCCGAGCAGCGTCAGCAGGGGAAGGCGGATCAGAATATAGATCGGCACATACAGCCTCGGCACATTCGCCATCTGGTAGACATGGCCCGCGAGCAGCGTGCGGATGCCGTACTGAAACTCGGAGAATACCAGCAGGCCCCGGATCGGATTGAGCGGCGCCAGCGCAGCCCACGGCCAGGCAAGGATCATGATGACATAGGCGAGCAGCAACGCCGGCAGCAATCGCACCGACGATTCGATCGCAAAACGCCACCGCGCTCCGCCATGACCGAACCATGGCCGCGGCAGGTACAGCGCGATTGCGGCACCGGCGTAGACCACCAGCACCAGACCAAGGACCCGCATGCCGAGCGCGGCGCCCGCCAGCAGACCGAATGCCGCGACGTCGCCGGCGCGAGGCGCCGGCAGCAAACGCGCGGTGCGGATCAGGAAAAACGTCGCGCCCGCCATCGCTGCGGCGAAGGGAATGTCCTTGGTGTGGTTGAACATGGTGCCATACCACGCGCCGCATGTGCTCAGCGCGATCGCGGCCAGCAAGCCCGCGCGCGGCCCCGCGACAAGCCGTGCAGTCGCCGCTGCTGCGCCGATTCCGCCGATGCCGATCAGCGCGCACAGGATATGGCGCAGATGATACGGGTCGATCGGGAGCAGATGGCCGAGCACGACCGCAATGACGTCGAACAGGCCGCCGTAGAGATAAAGATTCTGGAACCTGAAGACGCTCTGGTCCGCAAAGCCGCTCGTATAATAGGCGATGATCAATTCGCCGTAGTGATGCTGAACGCCCTCATCGTTGGAGATCGCGTAGTCCTTGAAGGTGAGCAGCGCAACGACGATGAGGCCGGCGATGAGGACGAGGGTGGCGACATCGTAGGCGTTGAAGCGCGCAATCCATGATAGCGACTTGCTCCAGCTCGAATCAGCGATGCCGGGGGCGCGCTCCGCGGTTAGCCTCACCTCGGTCATGGTATCGGTTATCTCACTCGACATAAGGCTGCCGGTTCTGCGATGGCTGCACCGCAAAGCCTCGAGCACCAGTGCTCTGGAAGTTACAAATGCGCAGAACCTTCGGACAACAATGCCCACTATAGCAGGTTTCGTAACCCGGCCCAGCTACGTCGGCTAGGCCGTGGGAGCCGCCGCCCTGCAAAGCGAGGTCCACCAGAACAGCTTCGCCCCCCGTCTTCTCCATCGTCATCCTCATCCGAGGTGAAACGACGCTCAATTCAGAAACATCATGCTCCGCCTCGACCCTTCGTACGATCGACGCAGCAGCGCCAACAGGCTGCCGCCCGTCGCCGCGCCCAGGACGTAGACGACGGCGACCAACAGCGCGAGCGGCACGCGGGCATTGAAGCCGAGGAAGGACACGGTGACGATCTCGAAGTTCTGCAGCGCGAAGATGATGGTCGCGGCGGCGAACAGAACGATGACGGCGAGGTAGATCCAGCGCATGGGCGCCTCCCTATCGTCGATCAGGAGATTGCGTGGCGTGCAGTCCGCCAGCCAACCTCAGCGACCGCGGCGCAGGCCGAAACCTAATCCGATCCAGCCAGCGCCGGCCATGATCAGATCGATGCCGAGGACCAGGCCAAGAATATAGAGGCTCGAGACCGGCCAGTGCGCCAAAATCAGCAGGCCGAGCAAAAGCGTGATCACCCCGGACAGCGCCACCAGGATCCAGGGCATTTCCCGTTTCATGCTGAAGGCCAGGACGATCCGCATGATGCCCGAGACCAACAACGATGCGCCGAGAATGAGGGTCAACAGTGCTGCGGCGAGCAGCGGATTCTCGAACGTGACGAAGCCGGCGATGATGTAGAGCACACCGAGTAGGACCCAGAGCAGGAATTTGCCCCAGCTCTTGATTTGGAAGGCGCTAAATACCTCGGCGACACCGGCGATGACCATCATCACGCCGACGACGAGAACGCTCGCGACGGTGGCCATCACAACGCTGCCAAGCGCGATAAATCCGGCGAGCAGATAGATCACGCCGAGCGCGACGATCCATCCCGACTTGGCGCGCAGCGGCGCTGTATCCGAACCAGCTTGAAGATTTTTCAGGGTGTCTGAAACGTTGGTCATGACGGTCCTCCAATGCGAAAACCCATCCGACGTTCGTCTGCAAGAGACGGGCATACGAGACAAACCAAGATATCAAACAAGTGGTACGAGCCACAATCCACTACTTCCTGCAATTTTCGACTTTTTCTGGCTCGCTATGCAGTTCGGAATTGCTGACGATTTTAATGAACGACCCGAACATCCAGGGTTTTCAAGCGTTGCTGGTCGGCTTCGGGTCCTTCACGCCATTTTGGCCGTGCGCCGATAGCTTCCGTTCTTCCTCGCCCGACCTGTCGGGTTGCTGCCGCTGCAATCGCAATAGACGGTAACCAGATGTTACTTGGTGCCGCGGGACGGTTGCCGCATGTTCGCAGGCCCCAACGCAGCTCGGGCTTCCCTGAAAAAGTCTTTTGCCGCGCCTTCCGCTCGATTCAGAAAAGCCAGATGCCTGCCACGTTACGCAAGATCGTCGCCCTTCCGGTGCAAGCGCTGGCGTGGCTCGGCGGCCAGGGCACCCGCGCAATTGCCGCGCTGGTGTTCATCGGCATCGCGGCGCCGCCGCTCGGCGAGTTGCTCAAGCCCTATGTCACGGAAGCCGTCTTTCTTCTGCTCTGCGTTTCGTTCCTGCGCGTTGATCTCGGCGCGCTGCGCGATCATTTGCGGCGGCCGGGCCTCGTTCTCGGCGCGACCGCATGGACCACGCTCGCAGTACCCCTGATATCCGGCGGAAGCTGGTTTGCGACCGGCCTCGATACCCGCTCACCGGATCTTTATCTGGCGTTGATGCTGCAGGCGGTGGCGTCGCCGATGATGGCCTCGCCTGCGCTGGCGGCCGTGATGGGTCTGGATTCAACGCTGGTGCTCGTGACGCTCGTAACCTCGACGGCGCTGATTTCGATCACGGCACCGCTGTTCGCCTATGCCTTCTTTGGCGCGGCGCTGACGCTCTCGCCGCTCGGTCTCGGGCTGAAGCTGGCCGCGATTCTTGCGGGATCGCTGCTGGTCGCAGGCGCGATCCGTTGCAGCGTGGGCACGTCCGCCATCAAGCGGCACGCCCGGCCCATCGATGGATTGAACATTTTGTTTCTTCTGGTTTTTGTTGCGGCCGTGATGGGCAACGTGGTTGGCGGTTTTCTCGCCGATCCCGTCACGACGATCGAATTGACGCTACTCGCCTTCGCGGTGTTTTTCGCACTGCTCGGCGCGACCACGCTGATCTTTCGCAAGGCCGGCTACGGCCGTGCGATGGCGCTTGGCCTGATGGTCTCGCAGCGAAACATGGGACTTATGCTGGCGGCGACCGACGGCGTGCTGCCGGGAACGACGTGGTTGTACTTCGCGCTCTCCCAGTTCCCCATCTATCTGTCGCCGCAACTGCTCAAGCCGATCGTGCAGAGGCTAAGCGCGCAGAGAGCGACGTCTGCCGTGTCCGAAACCGGCAGCGCGTGAGACGCGACCGCGCCGGGCGAAGATGGCGCCCGGCTCACTCGCGATATTGGCGCGGTGTTCAAATCATCGTCTGTGCCGGAGAGACCAACCGCTCGATGCCCAAAGCTCGACGCATCACCCGGCGTTGGCGTCGGCGCAGAGCTTGCCATTTTATGGTGCGTAGGGCAGCGTCGCGCCGGCAAATGACGGTCGGCACCAATGAGCCGCGGGCCTACGATTGCATCACCTGGTGAGAAGACCCATTGGAAACATCGGCCTCCATCGAGATCGCCAGGCATACCCTGCTTTCCTGCGGTCTCATTCTGGCCGTCGGGACGCTGGCCGGCCTGCTGGCGCAGAAGATCAGAATTCCCGACGTCGCGATATTCCTGGTTGCCGGCATCGCGATCGGCCCGCACGGGCTCGGGGTGATCGATATCAAGGCGGGCTCGGCGCTGAACCAGATCGTTCTTCTGTTCGGCGCGAGCTACATTCTGTTTGACGGCGGCGCGTCACTGCGACTGGATGTCCTCAAACAGGTCTGGATCACCATCCTGATCATCGCCACTTTCGGCGTGCTCATTACCGCAGGGATCACCGGTCTTGCCGCCCATTACATTCTCGGCATTCCCGCCAGCATAGCGCTGCTGCTGGGCGCGGCGTTGGCCGCGACCGATCCGGCGACGCTGGTGCCGATTTTTCGGCAGATCCGTATTCGCGATCGGGTGGCGCAAACCGTGATGAGCGAGTCGGCGTTCAACGACGCCATGGCGGCGATCGTCACCTTCGGCGTGCTCGCTGCCGCGACCGGAGGCGCGGAGTTCTCGCTCGTCTCCTCCTTGTCGGACCTCGTGAAACAATCCGTCATCGGCGTTGTCGCCGGTATTGCGCTCGGCTACCTCGCTGCTCTGCTGATCGCCCATGAGAAGTGGGCCTTCCTCGCCGAATATGCGCCGGTGGTCACGCTCGTCGCCGTCATCGGCGCCTATTTCGCCGCCAGTGGTCTCCACGCCAGCGGCTTCATGGCGGTTTTCGTGTTCGGCATCGCGCTTGGCAACAAGGAAGCGTTCGGCTTCCGGATGGAGGCAGGCGAAGCGCAGAAGCTGGATGAATTCGTGTTGACCACCGCCTTCATCATGCGCCTTTTCATTTTCATCCTGCTTGGCGCGCAGGTCGATTTCACCCTGATCGGCCGATACGCCGTTGGCGGGGCGACGATCGTTACCATCCTGATGCTGGTCGCCCGGCCGGTGACGGTGTTCCTGTGCGCGCTGCCGGATCGCCGCGCGCGATGGAGCTTTGCCGAGATGCTTTTCATGTGCTGGACGCGCGAGACCGGCGTGATCCCGGCGGCGCTCGCCGGCCTCTTGCTCGGCACCAAGGCGCCGGGCGCACAGATGATCGCCTCGGTCGTCTTCATCGCGATTCTGATGACGATCCTGATTCAGGCGCCGACCACCGAGTGGCTCGGGCGCAGGCTCGGGCTCTTGGAAACGAAAGCCAAGCCGTAGCTCCGGCGCAATCCGCCGGAATGTGCACCTAAGCGCCGTGGCGCGCCATTACCGGGTGCGGTGTGCCGACGACTGCCAGCGCGTCCGACGACCAGCTCACGACCGCAGCTTCGGTGCGATAGCGCGGGAGATGATCCTCGAGCGAGTAGCAAACGCACAGCGCGAGGCTGGCCCAGACCGCCGCACTGAAATAAAGCGACATCCAGGCAATCTCGTCCTTCCACTCGGCAAGGTCGTGCGTCACGACCCAACGCGTGCACACGTCACGGAGACCCTCGAGGGGCCTCAGAAGCGGCTTGCGGCCATCGGCACGGTCGGCCCGCCACCGGCTCAGATACATCGGGACGTCGATGGTCATCAGAAACACCAGATAGCATGCAATTCCGATGATCGTGACGGCGAGGACGATGCGAACCGGACCATCGAACTCCGGCAGCAACCGGCAAAGGCCAATCCCGACCGCGGCGAAGGCAACGGCCCATATCGAATTTTCGATGGCGTTGCCCAAATAGTGGGTGGTCAGCACCGCATACCACGAGAAACATTCCGCGATGAGGATCAGCGGCACGATCACCCACGCGGCGTTCAAGGTGGTGTCCGATCCCGTCATCCTGCCCAGCTGGTATAGGATAATCGCCCACTGCGCCGAAAAGCAGATCTCGGCCACGGTCGCGACCGACCGGCCGACGACGACGCTCGACAGCCAGGTGTCGAACAAGCAGATCCGCTGAACATCCGCGCGCGGAAGAAACGACCTGAATGCGCAGCCAAAAACATAGGCCGCACAGAGCAGCAGCATGAGCTCGATGCTGGACGGGTTACGAAGACTGCCGGTCTGGAGAAACATGAGCTCGATGCCGGACGTGCCGCCGAGACTGCCGGTCGGCTGTTCATGGAGCTGGCGGTAAAGCAGGAGCCAAACCGCGATGTTTACGCCGCTGACCAGGGTCAACAGACCCC
>JBKQRS010000486.1:0-2853 GCA_052143915.1 Bradyrhizobium sp. | reverse complement strand
GTCAGGTGCTGCCGTGCATACCGCCTCGCACCCGCCCGACCCAGATATGGCTGGCTAAAGTCGGAGGCGTCCGTTCGGTTTGCGACTCTCGCATTGGATTTTTTGACAATCGGGATCTTGCGCCGCGATCCACGTAACCGCTGCTTACGACTGCTCTATACGGCTGGTCGTCGGTTGGCACTGCATTCATATCTAAGTGGCAGTTCTGTTGCACGACAGATGACCGACAACGAAACCCAGAGCGGCATTTGTCGGAAAGCGAACCGACGGAAAGTAGCCGGACTGGTATCCACCTATCCGCCTATGCAGTGATGCCTATGAGCCCTGACATTGACGACCGGCCAACGTGTTTGAAGTGCAACGTCGAAATGTTGCGCGGCATCGCCGAACCAATAGTGCCGGGCTATGAGCTTCGCAATTTTGAGTGCCCGAGCTGCGGCAGCAAATCGAAGTTGGTTGGGTACGAAGGCCCAATCAAGACGGTGAGCAAACCTGAATGACGACGGCACCTACGCAGGACCGCGCATGCGAGGAGCCAACGGGTCGCGCGGATGCGCGCCCGATGACAGGCTCCGCGAGCGCGATCCGGGACCCACGAATGCCGGTGTTGCGCGAAGCTGTGGCCGCGGCTTTGTCCGTAACTTGCATCGGTGGTTACGGGTCCCCGCTTTCGATTGCTTTCGCAGGGACGACAATTCAGAGGAAAGGGTTAGCTCGCCGCCTCGAGCCGCACTTCGGTCAATAGCCGCATCGCGGCGTCGGCGTCCATCGGCTCGCCGAAGGCAAAGCCTTGCGCGTATTCGCAGCCCAACTGGTAGAGCTCGACCGCGTCGGAATCGGTCTCGGCGCCTTCGGCGACCACGTCCATGCCGAGGTCGTGGGCGAGCGCGATGATCGATTTGAGGATCACCGGGCGGGTGCCGCGGCTCGTGGTGCGCACGAAGGACTGGTCGATCTTGATGGTGTCGAACGGAAAGCGCTGCAGATAGGCGAGCGAGGAATGGCCGGTGCCGAAATCGTCCAGCGACAGCCCGGTGCCGAGTTCGCGAATCCGGGTCAGCATCTGGGCGGCGTGTTCCGGATTCTCCATCACCAGCGATTCCGTCAATTCGAGTTTCAGCGTGCCGCGCGCCACCGAGGAGCGCGATAGCACGGTGCGGATGTCGTGGATCAGGTCGTGCCGCAGCAATTGCCGCGAGGAGACGTTGACGCTGGCGAAGATCGGCTCGCGCGAGCGCATCGCGCGCTGCCAGATCGCGAGCTGCTTGGCGGTCTGGTCGAGCACGAACATCCCGAGATCGACGATCAAGCCGATTTCCTCGGCGATGCTGATGAATTCCGACGGTGACATCCGCCCGAGCTTGGGATGATCCCAGCGCGCCAAGGCCTCGAAGCCGGCGATCGAGCGATCCTCCAGCCGCACGATCGGCTGGTACAGGATGGTGATTTCTTCGCGCTCGATGGCGCGGCGCAATTCGCTTTCCAGCGTCAGCCGGTCGGTTTTGCGCGCGCGCATCGCCGGCTTGTACACATCGATGCGGTCGCCGCCGATGCGCTTGGAGTGATACATCGCAAGCTCGGCGTCCTTGATGATCTCGTCGGAGAGCTGCGTCTGCGGATCGGAGAGCGCGAGGCCGATCGAGGCGGTGAGGAAGATCTCACGGTCATTGAAGGCGATCGGCGCGCGGATGGTCTTGCGGATGGTCTCGGCGAAGGCGGTGATGCGCGCCGGATCCTGTTCCGACATCAGGATCAGGCCGAACTGGTCGCCGGCCAGCCGCGCCAGCGTGTCCTGCGGCTTGAGGATGCGGGTCAGCCGCCGCGCCAGCGTCAAGAGGATCGAATCGCCGACCGCGATGCCGACGGAATCGTTGACCTGCTTGAAGCGATCGAGGTCGATCACCATCAGCGTCGGCCGCAGGTTCGGCATGGTCTTGGCGAAATTGGCGACGGCCCCCAAGCGGTCGATGAACAATTTGCGGTTCGGCAGGCCGGTGAGGTTGTCGTGCACCGAATCATGGAGCATGCGCTCCTCGGCATTCTTGGCCTCGGTGACGTCGGTGAGCGTCCCGACCACGCGGGAAACCTCGCCATCGGAGCCGACGACGGGGCGCGCCTTCAGCGCGAACCACATGAAGTGTCCGTCGGGCGTGCGCAGGCGGAAATCCTGCACCAGCCGGCCGCGGCGCTGGTCGAGCACGCTGTCGAGCGCCGCACGGAAACGGTCCTGATCGAGCGGATGCAGCACCTCGAGCCATTTCGCGGCCGGGCCCTCCAGCGTGCCGCGTTTCAGGCCCAACAGGCTTTCGGTCTCGGGGCTGGTGAAGACCTTGTCGGCGGAGACATCCCAGTCCCAGATCAGGTCGCCCGAGCCGGTCAGCGCCAGCGCCCGGCGCTCGACGTCGGAGACGACGCCGGTGGTGGCGCCGCCGCCGGCGAAGGCGTGCTGCATCACCGTAAATCCGATCAGCATCACGATCAGAACCAGGCCGCCGAGCAGCGCCGGGCCGACGATGTCGTTGGTGACGCTGCCGGCCACCGTCATGCCGGCGGCGATTACCCAGACCACCAGCAGGAACCAGGTCGGGATTAGCAACACCGCGCGGTCGAAACCATGGGTGGAGAGATAGACGATCAGTGCAAAACCGGCGAACGCGATCAAGACCAGCGACATCCGCGCGATGCCGGAGGCGACCGCGGGATCGAACAGGGCCAGTGCCACCAGCGAGCCAAGGAAGGCCAGCCAGCCGACGGTGATGTGGGAATAGCGCACATGCCAGCGGCTGAGATTGAGGTAGGCGAACAGGAACACCAACAGCGTCGCGGCCAGGATGGCTTCGCCGCCGGCGCGCC
>JBKQRS010000485.1:0-9217 GCA_052143915.1 Bradyrhizobium sp. | reverse complement strand
GATCGACAATCCGCGCTTTGCCAACCGATCGGAACTCCTCGGCATCCTTGTGCTCGCGGTCATCCTGGTGGTCATTCTGCCGCTCTGTCTCGACGTCTTCCGTCTCAATCTGGTCGCCAAGTATCTGACTTACGCATTCGTGGCGCTGGGGCTGGTGATCTGCTGGGGCTATGGTGGCATCCTGAGTCTCGGGCAGGGCGTGTTCTTCGGGCTTGGCGGCTACTGCATGGCGATGTTTCTCAAGCTGGAAGCGTCCAGCCCGGAGAATACCAAGATCCAGTCCACGCCCGGCATCCCCGATTTCATGGACTGGAACCAAATCACCGAACTGCCGTTCTTCTGGAAGCCGTTCCACAGCCTCACCTTCACGATCATCGCCGTTATTCTGGTGCCGGCGTTCTTCGCATTCATCATCGGTGCGGCGATGTTCAAACGCCGCGTCGGCGGCACCTACTTCGCCATCATCACCCAGGCGGTCGCGGCCATTCTCACCATTCTGATCGTCGGCCAACAGGGCTATACCGGCGGCATCAACGGGATGACCGACCTGCGGACCCTGAAAGGCTGGGACATCCGTCCGGATCACGCCAAGATCGTACTCTACTTCTTCGAAGTGGCGTGCCTGTTCGGCTGCATCTTCATCGCCCAATTCATCCGCCACTCCAAACTCGGACGCATCTTGGTCGCAATGCGTGAAAAGGAGGATCGCGTCCGGTTCTCCGGCTACAGCGTCGCGAATTTCAAGATCTTCGCGTTTTGCGTCGCCGCCATATTCGCAGCAATCGGCGGCGCCATGTTCGCCCTCAATGTGGGTTTTATGTCGCCGTCCTTCGTCGGCATCGTGCCCTCGATCGAAATGGTGATCTACACCGCGGTCGGCGGGCGGCTTTCCATCCTGGGGGCGATCTACGGCACGTTGCTGGTGAATTTCGCCAAGACCAGCCTGTCGGAATCCTTTCCCGAGTTGTGGCTGTTCGGGCTCGGTGGCCTGTTCATCGCGGTGGTTCTCGCCTTCCCGAACGGTCTGGCCGGTCTGTGGGGCGACTACATCCAGCCCCAGCTGAACCGGTTGATCCCGTCGCGCAAATCCGGCTCCGGATCGACGGCGGGCTGGAACGACAATTCAGTCGCCGACGGCGCGCCGGCCGAGTGAGGAGATCGTCATGCTGATAGGTCACCAACCCAAACCTTTCCTGCTCTCGGTCGAGGCGCTGACGGTCTCCTTCGACGGCTTCAAGGCGGTCAACGATTTGTCCTTCTACGTCGACGAAAACGAGATCCGCGTCATCATCGGTCCCAACGGCGCCGGCAAGACCACGGTACTCGACCTGATCTGCGGAAAGACCAAGGCGACCTCCGGTTCGATCCAGTTCCGCAACCAGGAACTCACCAAGATGAAGGAGAACCAGATCGTGCAGGTCGGGGTCGGTCGCAAGTTCCAGACGCCGTCGATCTATGACGACCTGACAGTGTTCGAGAATCTGGAGATCTCCTATCCGCGCGGCCGTACGGTGTTCGGCGCGCTGGCGTTCAAGCGCGACGCAATTGTGCGCGACCGGGTCGAGGAAGTCGCCGAAATTATCTTCCTGAAGGATCGTCTCAACATGAGTGCCGAACTGCTCAGCCACGGCCAGAAGCAATGGCTGGAGATCGGCATGTTGCTGATTCAGGATCCCGAGCTGCTGATGCTGGATGAACCGGTAGCCGGAATGAGTGTCAGCGAACGGGTCAAGACCGCGGAACTGCTCAACCGCATCATCAAGGACCGATCGGTGCTGGTGATCGAGCACGACATGAAATTCGTCGAGGACATCGCACACAAGGTCACGGTGCTGCACCAGGGCCAGATCCTGTCGGAGGGTTCAATGGAGCACGTCAAGAATGATCCCAAGGTCATCGAAGTCTATCTCGGGCACTAGCGCATGATCCCGGAAAGCGGCGTCCGGTTTCCGGGCAAGATCATGCGAAACGTTAGGCAAGGAGCATCTTGATGCTGGCTATCTCCGATCTGCACGTCGCCTACGGCCAGAGCGAGGTGCTGCACGGCCTCAACGTGTCCGTCGCGCCCAACGAGATCGTGGCGATCATGGGCCGCAACGGCATGGGCAAGACCACGCTGATGAAGTCGTTGATGGGCATCGTGCCGACCAAGCGCGGCTCCGTGAACATGGAAGGCGCCGAGCTCAGCAAGCTGAAGAGCTATGAGCGCGTTGCCAGGGGGCTGGCCTATGTGCCGCAGGGCCGCATGATTTTCTCGGCCATGACGGTCAAGGAAAACATCGAGACCGGCCTGGTCGTATCGGGCGAGTCCGAGGTGCCCGGCAATATCTATGAATTGTTTCCGGTGCTGCTTGAAATGAAGGGGCGCCGCGGCGGCAACCTTTCGGGCGGTCAGCAGCAGCAGCTCGCGATCGCGCGCGCGCTCGCGACCAAGCCGAAGGTGTTGCTTCTGGATGAGCCGACCGAAGGCATCCAGCCCTCGATCATCAAGGAGATGGCGCGCACGCTGAAACGGATTCGCGACGAGCGCGGCCTGTCGATCGTGGTTTCCGAGCAGGTCCTGAGTTTCGCGCTCGACGTCGCCGATCGCGTACTCGTGATCGAGAATGGCGAAATCGTACGCGACGATCCGCGCGATGGCGTCGATGCCGCGCAGATCTCGAAATACTTGTCCGTCTGATTCCTAACCGAACTTGTAACAGGGGAGCTTTAGATGCCAGAGACACTGATTAAGGTTGATCTTTCCAAGTCGGCTTACGACAATGACATGATCCACAATCGCTGGCATCCCGACGTCCCGATCGTCGCCTGGGTCGGTCCGGGGGATGATTTCATCATCGAGACCTATGACTGGACCGGCGGATTCATCAAGAACAACGACTCGGCGGACGACGTGCGCGATATCGACCTGTCGATTGTGCACTTCCTGTCCGGCCCGATCGGGGTGAAGGGCGCCGAGCCCGGCGATCTCCTGGTCGTCGATCTGCTCGACATCGGTCCGAAGAAGGAGAGCCTGTGGGGTTTCAACGGCTTCTTCTCGAAGAAGAACGGCGGTGGATTCCTCACCGAGCATTTCCCGCTGGCGCAGAAGTCGATCTGGGATATCAAGGGTCTTTACACTTCGTCGCGCCATGTCCCCGGCGTGAATTTTGCCGGCTTGGTCCACCCGGGCTTGATCGGCTGCCTGCCCGATCCGAAACTCCTGGCGAAATGGAATGAGCGCGAGAACGCGCTGATCGCCACTAACCCGACGCGCGTGCCGCCACTCGCCAATCCGCCTTTTGCCGCTACCACTCACGCGGGGCGCGCGAAAGGCGATGCCAAGGCGAAGATCGGCGCCGAAGGCGCCCGCACAGTGCCGCCGAGAGAGCATGGCGGCAACTGCGACATCAAGGACCTGTCGCGCGGTTCGAAGATCTACTTCCCGGTCTATGTGCCGGGCGGTGGGCTCTCGATGGGCGACCTGCATTTCAGCCAGGGTGACGGCGAGATCACCTTCTGCGGCGCCATCGAGATGGCCGGCTGGCTGCATCTCAAAGTCGACATCATCAAGGATGGCGTCGCCAAATACGGCATCAAGAATCCGATCTTCAAGCCGTCGCCCATCACGCCGAACTACAAGGATTATCTGATCTTCGAAGGCATCTCGGTCGATGAGAAAGGCGAGCAGCATTACCTGGACGTTCATATCGCCTACCGTCAGGCCTGTCTCAACGCGATCGAATACCTCAAGAAATTCGGCTATTCCGGCGCGCAAGCCTATACGATCCTGGGCGTCGCGCCGGTGCAAGGACACATCAGTGGCGTCGTGGATATCCCGAACGCCTGCGCCACGCTGTATCTGCCGACGGAGATTTTCGACTTCGACATTATGCCGTCGTCGGCCGGGCCCATCAAGCACATCAAGGGCGGTGTCGACGTGTCGCTCTCGCCTGACAAATAGCTCCCTGCGCGACGGGATGCGGGACGGTCTTTGAGATTGCCGCCCCGCATCCTTTGTCGCTGCTGTCCGCTCGAAACGCGCGAGGTGACAAAATGCCGGTCTACGAATATCTCTGCAACGATTGCGGCCCCTTCACCGACATGCGGCCGATGGCCGAATGCGACGCGCCACAGGATTGTCCGCAATGCGAAAGCGCGTCGCCTCGCGTCATTCTGACCGCGCCGAATTTCTTCTGCATGCCCTCGGACAAGCGCAAGGCTTACGCCACCAACGAGCGCTCGTCCAACGCGCCCAAGACCGTCGGCGAATACCAGGCTTCACACGGTCCGGGCTGCGGCTGTTGCTCGGCCAAGCCTTCGCGCCTAGTCAAGCGGACCAGAACCGGTGCGAAAAGCTTCCCGACCGCGCGTCCCTGGATGATCAGCCACTGATGCCGCACGGTCATGATCGTCAAAGATGGTCACGTCGCGGCGTCTGGACCGATCGATAGGCTAGCCGACGACCTCGTCCACCATCACATGGCCGTTTGATCGACGGCAAACCCAGACCAAAACAGGAGGCGATCGCATGCTTCACGGTGATATTTCCAGCAGCAACGACACGGTCGGCGTAGCCGTCGTCAACTACAAGATGCCGCGACTGCACACCAAGGCCGAGGTGCTCGACAACGCCCGCAAGATCGCCGACATGATCGTGGGCATGAAGACCGGTCTGCCTGGCATGGATCTGGTGATCTTTCCGGAATACTCCACCCACGGCATCATGTATGACTCGAAGGAGATGTACGAGACCGCCTCGTCGATCCCGGGTCCCGAGACCGACATCTTCGCCGAAGCCTGCCGCAAGGCCAAGGTTTGGGGCGTGTTCTCGCTCACCGGCGAGCGCCACGAGGAGCACCCGCACAAGGCGCCGTACAACACCTTGATCCTGATGAACGACAAGGGCGAGATCGTCCAGAAATACCGCAAGATCATGCCGTGGGTGCCGATCGAAGGCTGGTATCCCGGCAATTGCACCTATGTTTCCGAAGGTCCGAAGGGCCTGAAGGTCAGCCTGATCATCTGCGACGACGGCAATTTCCCGGAAATCTGGCGCGACTGTGCCATGAAGGGCGCCGAGTTGATCGTGCGTTGCCAGGGCTACATGTATCCAGCCAAGGAACAGCAGGTCCTGATCTCGAAGGCGATGGCCTGGGCCAACAATGTCTATGTCGCGGTCGCCAATGCCGCCGGCTTCGACGGCGTCTATTCCTACTTCGGTCACTCCGCGATCATCGGCTTCGACGGCCGCACGCTGGGCGAGACCGGCGAGGAGGAGTACGGCATCCAGTATGCCCAGCTGTCGAAGAGCCTGATCCGCGATGCGCGCCGCACCGGCCAGTCGCAGAACCACCTCTACAAATTGGTCCATCGCGGCTACACCGGCATGATCAATTCCGGCGAAAGCGCGCGCGGCGTCGCGGCCTGCCCCTACGATTTTTACAAGAAGTGGATCGCCGATCCGGAAGGAACGCGCGAAATGGTCGAGGCGATGACCCGTTCGACCGCAGGAACCGACGAATGCCCGATCGACGGCATTCCGAATGAGAAGTCCGCGAGCAATTTCTAGGCCATCGGGCGAGATCTGGCTTTTGGCTTGCTGGTGGCGGGAGCCATCGCCGCGCGCGCTACGGCCAGAAACCTGCAAGGCTGGCGGGCGACGGGAATCATCACTGCCGTTTTGGATTCGGCTTCCTTGGCGGAGCCGGATTATCGCCGTCGCCGGCTTGCGGGTCGAATTTGCGGGTCACCCTGACGGCGGACTGGCTGATATCGAAAAGCGTGCGACGGCCTTCCTCGATCACGGCGCCGGACTTCCTGTCGAAGGTCTCGGCGAACTCACGAATCGACTTCACCTTCTCGAACAGTTCGTCGGCCTTTCCATCCGCAACGCCCGGTATGAAGTTGTCGACCTTTGTCATGGCGCTGTTGAAGCTCGCGAAGGCATTGTCGGCCTTGCCGATGACCTTCTCGATCTCGTCACCCTTGCTCGCCAGCGACGCGGTGTAAGTCTCGAAACTCAGCAGGCCGTCCTTGATCGTCGTCTGGTTGCCGACCAGGATGCGGTCAACGCTGTGCAGGGTGTCGCGGATCGACTGGATTTCGCTCAAATCAGCGGTCAGGGTCGGAACGCCGTCGACGTCAAGCGGCACCGGAGGCGCCGCTGCCGCGCCACCGGTCAATGATATCGCCGCGATGCCGGTTAGCCCCTGGAATTCCAGGCCGACGACCGTGTCCCGGCGGATCGGCGCGGTGTTATCCACCATCGTGAAGGCGACGATCTTGCGTGGGTTGTCCAGCTTGAGGGACAGAATTTCGCCGATCTGGACGCCGTCGAAATTCACGCTGCCGCCCTTGTGCAAGCCGCTCGCGGAGCCCTCGAAAACGATGCGCAGCGGACCGCGTTGCGCGATGCTGTGGATTTTCCGAAACCCGAGAAAGCCGACGAACGCCGCGGCGATGACCGCGAGCGTCGTGGTTCCGATCATCAGGTTGCTGGCCCGCACTTTCATCCCGGAATCCGGCTCGATTTGCTGGGTTGAGGGCCGCCGCCCTTTGCCATGTCCCGATTGTACGAGCAAAGCGAATCCGGCGAAAGCCCGATCCTGCGCGCTGTGAGCCACCTGCCCGCCGGTCCCGGCGCTCGAAACCCCGGCTTTCGACCACCCGCTTGGCGCTTCCTGGCGCAGACCCGGAATGATGCGTGAATTGTCCCTGCATCACATCGGTTGAAACGGCTTTACGTCAGTGTCCACTGTTCGGCGCTGGCGCCGGCGAGCGCCCGGACACGCGCATCGTCGGCGGCGAGTTCGCGCGCCGTCCCTGAATAGACAACGATCCCGTCGTCCAGCACATAGGCGTCGTCGGCGATTTCCAGGCTCATTCGCGCGTTCTGTTCGACCAGCAGAACGGAAATACCCTCGGCCTTCATCTGCTGGACGATGCGAAACACCTCGCGGACGATCAGCGGCGCCAATCCTTGCGAGGGTTCGTCGAGAATCAATAGCCTCGGATTCACGAGCAACGCGCGTGCGATCGACAGCATCTCCTGTTCGCCGCCGGAAAGCTGACGGCCGCGGTTGAGCTTGCGTTCCTCAAGGCGGGGGAACAGCTGATAGATTCGCGCGATGGTCCAGGGTCCTTCGCGCTCCAGCGGGACCTTCAAATTCTCCTCGACGCTGAGATTGGCGAAGATGCGCCGGCCTTCCGGCACATAACCCACGCCCTGGGCTGCGATGCGGAAGGTCGGCCAATCCGTGGTGTCCTGACCGAACACCGTGATCTTGCCTTGGCGCGCAGGCGTCAACCCCATCAGGCTGCGCAGCGTGGTGGTCTTGCCCGCGCCGTTGCGCCCAAGCAGCGCGGTGATCTTGCCCTCGGCAACGCTGAGGCTGACGCCATGCAGGATGTGGCTCTTGCCGTAATAGGTGTGAAGGCCTTCGGCTGTCAGGGCTGCGGTCATGCGGCGTTGCCCAGATAGGCGGCTTGAACCGTCTCATTGGCGGCGATTTCCTGCGGCGTGCCCTGCGCCAGCATCCGGCCCTGATCGAGCACGCAGATGCGGTCGGCGAGGTGAAACACCACGCGCATGTCGTGCTCGATCAGCACGATGGTGTAGTTACTGTCGCGGTGCAGCCTGCGGATCAGCTGGGTGATGTGGAAGGTTTCCTGATCGCCCATTCCCGCGGTCGGCTCGTCGAGCAGCAGCAGATGCGGTTTCAGGGCCAGCGCCATCGCAATCTCGGCGGCGCGCTGGTCGCCGTGGGCGAGCTCGCCGACCAGCCTGTCGGCCTTGCCTTCCAGCGATACCAGTTTGAGGGTCTCTTCGACGCTTGCGTGAACCTTCGTGCCTTCCGAACGGCTGATCCAGGGCCGCAAGCGATATCCGCCGGCGACTTCCGCCGATATGCGAACGTTCTCGAACACGGTGAGCTCGGGGAAGATTTCAGTGATCTGGAATGTCCTCGCCATGCCGCGGGTGACGCGCTCATGGGTAGAGAGCCGCGTGATGTCGCGGCCGTCGAACATGATGCTGCCGGAGGTCGGCGGAAAGAACCCGCTGATCAGGTTGAAGAAGGTGGTCTTGCCCGCGCCATTCGGCCCGATGATCGCGCACATTTCGCCCTTGGCAACGTTGAGCGAGACGTCACGCACCGCCACCAGGTTGCCGAACCGCTTGGTGACATTGTTGATCTCGAGAACGTTCATGCCTTGCTCCGCTGCAGGAAACCGAGCAGTCCGCGCGGGAAGAACAGCACCACCAGGACGAAAAGCAGACCTACGAACGACATCCAGTTGACGGTGATGCTCGACAGGTAATCCTGCAAAACCACAAACACGGCGGCGCCGAGCAGCGGACCCCAGAAGCTGCGCATTCCGCCCATCACCGCCATCATGACGAAGTCGCCGGATTGGCTGAAATGCAAGCCCCGCGGATCGGCAAAATTGTTCAGGAGGGCATAGAGCGCCCCGGCGAATCCCATGAAGAAGCACGACAGCGTGAATGCGATCCAGATGTGACGCTCTACCGGGATGCCGAGGAAACGGGCGCGGCGTTCGTTTTCACGGATTGCAAGCATGGTGCGGCCGAACGGCGACCGTAAAATAAAACCCATGACCGCCGCGATGATGGCGAAGCAGAACAACACGAAAAAATAGAAGTTGTTGGCGTTCGATAGAATGTCGATCTTGAACAGCCCGACGTCGAGCGGTTGACGGGAAAAGCCGCGCAATCCATCGTCGCCGCCGGTCAGCGAACTCCATTGGAAGGCGATGTAATAAAAGACCTGGCCGAACGCGATCGTGACCATCGCGAAATACACGCCGCGCCGTCGCACGATGAGTGTTCCGAGCAATGCCCCGGCAAGGCCACCCAGCAGCATCCCCATCAACAGGGAAAGCGATGTGCTGGGCGCCAGAAATTTCAGCGACAGTCCCGCCCCATAAGCCCCGAGGCCAAAATAGGCGGCATGGCCGAAGGACAGCACGCCGGAGAAGCCCAAGAGGAAATTGACCGACATGGCGGCAAGCCCAAGGATGAGAACGCGGGTGCCGAGCGCGGTATAGGCGCCGAGCGGCGGCATCCAATAGGGCGCGAGCACTAGGGCCGCCCAGATACAAGCGAGTACGGTCAGCTTGCGGGCGTTGTCACTCTCGATCATGTCATCATGCCTTCTTCGCCCAGTAAGCCACGCGGGCGGATCAGCAGAACCACCGCCATCAGCACGTACATGAT
>JBKQRS010000484.1:0-5200 GCA_052143915.1 Bradyrhizobium sp. | reverse complement strand
CGCGCGCCGGGGTCGAGTAATCCTCCCAGGCGCCGGTGGTCTCGAAGATTGAAGCGCCATCCGGCATCGCGGTGTCGCCGGTTTGCTTGGCCTGATATTTTCGTCCGTTTTCCACCGACGTGACGCGCGTCTTGACCTGTTCGGTGAGGCTCGTAATGGCGTCTGTCATCGCGCGCAGCGGATCGAGCGGCTCGGGCGACATCACGTCATCCATGCGATCGTAGAATTCCTCGGCGGTCATTTGCGACTGCTCGGGCGAAAAATCGCCGTATTGTGGATTTTTGCCGATTTCGGCGTTGGTCATCCGTCGCAACGCACCGCTCTTTTCGCGCACGATCGGACGGAAATGCTTGAAGCCAGGGCTGCCGAGCGAGGGTTCGTGCACGAAAAGGAAATTTCCGCGCCAGAAACGCTTCCGCGTGATCGATCCGTCGGGCTCGGCGTCGACGGCCAAAAAGACGCCCGGGGTGCCATTCGCTTCCGGCACGCGATGCACCAGCATCAGCACATGGCCGTAGGGATCGGCGTACACCGCCCCCGGGCGCAGCGCCTGTTGTGTCAGCGGCACGGTGTAGAAATCGGCGTTGTCGTCGCCCGCGCGCACGGCTCCGGTATGGACGACATCGCCGACGTCGCGCAGATATTCGCCAAACGTCGTCGGGCGCTTCGGCTTCGGCGGAACTGGATTCGCAGGCGGAGTTGCGGGCGGCTCGACCGGCGGCTGCGACCGGCCAAACAGACCCAGCAGACTCGGGGTCTGCTCGGGTGGAGCGGGGGTTGCCGGCGCGACCTCCTGCTCGGGCGGCGGAGGCGGACGCGTGACCTCGGGATGCTCGATGTCGAACCACTGGTAGCACTTCGGCGGCTTGCCGGCGAAGCCGCGCGAGCAATTTGAATAGCCGAACGGCAGCCCCATCTTGAATGAAAAATAGGCGCGCAGGAAGTAGACGAAGTCGGCGCAGTCGGGGCGAAGGCCAGTTTGCGCATTGTCTTCGCCGCGTCCCAGATAGTTGAACAGGAAATTACGGGATTTGTCGCGCAGCACTTCGTGCCAGACCTTCCAGGACAGATCCTGGTCGGGCGGAGCGTCGAACAGCTTCTCGATCCACGCCGAGAACAGGGCTTCGTTCGTGCTATTCCAGCTATTGCGCACCTGCCAGATGCTTCCAGACGGCGTGTGCATAGGCTCCGGCTTGCGCGCGCTGACGACGATGTCGCGGGTGACCGGGCTACAATCCGCCGACGTTCGGTCGCGCTCCAGCGTCGCGTGCCAGGTGCCGGCGGCCGGCGCGGCGACCTCGGCGAACCAGGAATAAGGCGGCCCGCCGTGGCGGTCGGACGGTTTGACCGCGACCTTTCCATCGGGCGCGATCAGCGTCAGCACGCCCTCAACCGGCTTCTCGGCGACGACCATGACGCGCAGCGGCGCACCGGTCCAAGGCGCCATCGGCGACGGCAAGACGGTGATCTCGGCTGCGTTCGCGCAGACGGATGCCGCTGCGGCCGGGGATTCCGCCATCGAGAAAAGCAAAACCAAGAGTCCGCCTGCGATCAGCAAGAATGCCGTCGCAGCGGCAGCAAAGCGGCGCGCAAGAAGCATCTGCATATAACCTTGCTGAAGGACTCGAAACCTGCGTTCGACCCTGCCGGCGGGCGGATCGCAGGATACCAAATTAGCAGGGACGGACAAGTTAGCGGAATTGATGACAATTTTGCGAGTCAAATTTGGTTGCGGTAAGCCGACCTGGCACATTTGCCAGCGCGCCAGGCAGACACGTCGGCTATGGCGGTTGATGATTTCATGCCAAATCGACTCCAGAAAGCCCCGCTCGATCCATGATCGCGCAGTGGCTAATATTCGGGTTTGGCGATACGACATTTTGCATCCCGAGACCAAAGGCACGAGATGAGACGCCGTGCAGGGGCGATGGGGCGACAAGGTTTCTCGCCGGTATCTGCGTCGGATCCCAAGCCAGCTTCAATCAGGAGCTTGAATATCCGCATGAGACGCCAGGGGCGTTTTGTGGCCGCCAGGCGACACTGAAAAGGAGAAAAGGATTTTGATGTCTTTGCTGGATTCAAGCGGCGAATTGAAAATTCGGCCATGTCGAAACATCATCCTTGGGACGCTGACGGGGGCCTACATACTGGCTGCCTGCCTTTGGTCACTGGTTGTGGTTTCAGCCGCCAACGCTGCCTCGGCGACACCCGCGGCCGCTGAAAAGGGCATGGTGGTCAGTGCGCAGCACCTTGCGACCCAGGTCGGTGTAAACATTCTCAGGCGCGGCGGCAGTGCGATAGATGCCGCTGTCGCGGTAGGATATGCGCTGGCAGTGGTCTATCCGGCCGCCGGCAATTTGGGCGGCGGCGGCTTCATGACGATTCTGTTTGCCGATGGACGAAAGACTTTCATCGATTTTCGGGAGAAGGCGCCCCGTGCAGCGAGCCGGGACATGTACCTGGACAAGGACGCAAACGTGATCAAAGGCCTGAGTACGATCGGCTGGCTGGCGGTTGGCGTCCCCGGTACTGTGTCGGGTTTGGAGTATGCGCGGAAAAAGTACGGGACGATGACCCGGGCAGCCTTGATCGAGCCGGCGATCGAACTGGCCGAGGATGGATTCATCCTGGAGCAGGGCGACATCGACATGCTCGCTTCAGCGACCGAGGATTTCAGACGAGTTCCGGCTGCTGGCGAGATTTTTCTCCACAAGGGACGGCCTTTCGTGGCTGGCCAAAGGCTGGTGCAACGTGATCTTGCGGATACGCTACGTTCGATCAGAAAGCAGGGCGTTGACGGTTTCTACAGGGGCAAGACGGGGACGGCCATCGTCAAGGCGAGTCGGGCAGGCGGAGGAATCATCGATCAAGAAGATCTAAATCGCTACAAGACCCGTGAGTTCCCGCCCATTGAGTGCGATTACCGTGCCTATCACGTGATCTCGGCACCTCCGCCCAGTTCAGGCGGTGTTGCCATCTGTGAGATGCTGAACATTTTGGAGGGATATCCACTCCGGGAACTGGGTTGGGGATCCGCGCAGGCGCTGCATTACGAAATTGAGGCGATGCGTCACGCCTTTGTCGACAGAAACAGTCTTCTTGGCGATCCCGACTTTGTCAGCAATCCGATCGGGGAGCTTATCGCCAAGAGCTACGCTGCAAAAATCCGGGATGCAATAAAGCCGGATAAGGCCGGAATCTCCAGCGAGATCAGGCAGGGTGTGCCGCCTCACGAAGGCAGCAACACAACGCACTTCTCGATCATCGACGATGCCGGCAATGCAGTTTCGATGACGTATACGCTCAATGACTGGTTCGGAGCGCGGGTCGTTGCCGCCGGTACAGGTGTGTTGCTGAACGACGAAATGGACGATTTCACGCCAAACGCAGATGGCGCCAACATTTACGGGGTTGTCCAGGGAGACGCGAATGCCATCGCGCCGGGAAAGACGCCGCTCAGTTCGATGAGCCCAACGATCATCACGAAGGACGGCAAGCCTGTCCTCATTCTCGGCACTCCCGGCGGAAGTCGGATTATCACGACTGTCCTGCAAACAATCCTGAACGTCATCGATTTCCAAATGAACATTCAGGAAGCCGTCGACGCCCCTCGCATCCATCATCAGTGGCTGCCAGATGTGACAAATGTAGAGCGGTACGCTCTTTCGCCTGATACCCGCAGAGTGCTGGAGAGCATGGGGTATCGGTTCGACACTTCGCCGCCGGCTAACCACGTCGCCGCGATCATTGTCGGTGCGCCGAGTATTGGGGGAACGGCAATCGGTCGAAACAGGTTCTATGGCGCGAACGATCCGCGTGGTGACACAGGACGGGCGCTAGGCTACTAGGGCATACGGCCGGCGACGCCGCGGTCCGCCTGTCCCAACTCCATCCTTAAAAAGCGCGCGCTAGCGGCGACCGCCGATGGCAAGCGGACTGGCGCCGGGCAACAACGATGAATTGATGTCGCTGTCGATGCGCCCCGACTGGGTGAAGCCTACGCCGAGTGAAAGGCTGAGATTCGGCGCCGGCTGGAATTCGACGCCCGCATGCGCGCTGTAGCCGGGCAGTGTGGCGGACGTGGAGTCGAAGGCAGCAAGCGGACCACCGAAGCCGGTATTATATTTCAAGGTGTCGAAACCGGCATAGACCTTGAGCGGAAGCCCGGACGAATTCTGGAAGTTGTAGCCGAACTGCAGGCCTTCGTAATGAAGCGAGCCAAAATTGCCGGGCATTCCATACTGGTTGAGGCCCGTCATGCTCAAACCCAAGCCGCCGCCCTCGCTGCCGACAAACCAGCCGTTCTGAAAATAGTAGCGCATATTGGAAAAGCGGTCGCCTCGAACGTCACGGCCGTCAAAGCTCGGAAAGTCGCCGTAAGTGTTCGCGCTCTGACCGTCGGTCAGATTGCCACCGAAGCCGATCGGCCAGTTTGGGAGCCAATATGTCACAGGAGCGGTTTGGGCATGGGCCGTCCGGCCGCCCAGACAGAGCGCCGCCAAGACGAATGCACGACCCAATCTGCCTGCGAACATGAACATCCGCGCTACCGCCAAGTGTCTAAAAATATACCCTCCAGACATCAAGAACGCCAGTGCGGCGCCGCTGGCCGGCGCTAAGCTTTGTTCGGTGACCAGCCATAAGCCTTGGCGCAGGCACCGCCCATCAGCATGGCCCGCTCGGTGTCGCTCAGGCGATCTGCCTTGAGGAAGGGCTCGACGGCCTGCTCGTAGTTGACGACTGCGAACGCGCGCGTCCAGTCCGTACCCCACAGGCAGCGATCGAAACCCCAGGCTTCGAACACTCGGGCGAGCGGATCCCAGATGTCCGGGAACGGATACGGTTGCCGCGACAGCGTGCAGGCGCCGCTGACTTTGATCACCGCGTTTGGGCGCCGGGCGAGATCCAGTACCTTCGGCAGGTCGGCCCAAGGCTGCAGCGGGGCGGGCGGCGTACGCGGCTGCAAGATGCCGAGATGGTCAATGATAAAGCGCGCGTCGGGGTGGCGATCGATCAGCGCGGTGCCCGCATCCAAGTTGTCCCAGCACAGAATGTTGACAGGAAAGTCGTAGCGAACGGCTGCACGGAGGATCCTGTCGAGGCCGGGGTCGTTTGGGTCGCGCTTTTTCTCCTTCGTCAGCATGATACGGATGCCGACCGCGCCCGGCGTCTTCTTCCAGTCGGCGACGACATCGGCCAC
>JBKQRS010000483.1:0-12648 GCA_052143915.1 Bradyrhizobium sp. | reverse complement strand
CGACATCGAGGGGTTCCTCGCCACCGACCCCGATCGCGTCCGGCAGTGCTCGGAGCACATCCGCATCATCAAGGTCAACCGCAAGACCTTGTCGCTGTTCGGCGCCCGCGATCTCGCTCATTTGATGGCCAATCTCGGCCGGGTGATGCGCGACGACACCTTCAAGAGCCATGTCGAGGAACTTGTCCAGCTCTGGAACGGGCAGGCCAGCTTCTCCAGTCACACGGTCAATTACGCGCTGACCGGCAAGCGTCTCGATATCCAGCTCAACGGCACGATCCTTCCCGGTCACGAGCAGAGCTGGGACCGTGTCATGATCGCGATCGAGGACGTGACCGAGCGGGAAAGCTCCCGGCGCCGCCTCGTGGACAGCGAGAACTACTCCTTCGGCCTGTTTGCCCACTCACCGGTCTCGCTGTGGGTCGAGGATTTCAGCGCCGTGAAACGGCTGATCGACGACGTGCGCGCCCGCGGTGTCGAGGACTTCCGCGTCTTCACCGATGTGCATGAGGAATTCGTCTCGCGCTGCATGAGCGAAATCCGCGTCCTCGACGTCAACAGCCGGACGCTCGAACTGTTCGGCGCGCCCGACAAGGAGACGCTGTTGCGCAGCCTCCCCGACATTTTCCGCGACGAGATGGGGCCGCATTTTCGCGAGCAACTCATCGATCTGTGGGACGGCAAGCTGTTCCAGCAGCGCGAGGTGGTGAACTATGCGCTCGATGGCACCAAGCTCCATCTGCTGCTGCAATTCTCGGTGCTGCCCCACCATGAACGCGACTGGTCGCTGGTGCAGGTCGCGCTGACCGACATCACCGCTCGCAAGAAAGCGGAAGCCTATCTCGAATATCTCGGCACGCATGATGTGCTGACGCGCACTTTGAATCGCTCGTTCTATGTCGACGAGCTCAATCGGCTTGAACGCAAGGGGCCGCAGCCGGTCACCATCATCATCGCCGACCTCAACGGGCTGAAGACCGCGAATGACGAACTCGGCCATGCCATCGGCGACGCGCTGTTGCGCCGGGCGGGCGAAGTGTTCGGCTCGCTGGTCGAGAAGCCGGCTTCGGCCTCGCGTATCGGCGGCGACGAGTTCGCGGTCCTGTTGCCTGGCACCGATGCCGCCGGCGGCGAAGCCGTTCTCGCCTCGCTCGCGGAACTCGTCGAGCTCAACAACCAGTATTATCCCGACTTCGCGCTGAGCATCTCGACCGGGATCGCCACCAGCCGGTCCGGCGAACGGCTGGAGCAGGTGGTCAAACGCGCCGACATGCTGATGCTGCAAGCCAAGCGCTTATATTACTTGCAGGCCAATCGGGACCGGCGCGGAACAGGCGCCGCGTGAACCGCCTGCGTCCGGCACGGACAAGCCGCGGCGACATCCCGCCTCGATAAGGTTAGCGCGCCGCCGCCGATGCCATCCTTGGCAAGCCTAACGACGAGCGGCTAGACCCCCGCCATCATCACATATTTGATCTCGACATATTCTTCGATGCCATGATGCGAGCCTTCGCGGCCCAGGCCTGACTCCTTGACTCCGCCGAACGGCGCAACTTCCGTCGTGATCAGGCCGGTGTTGACGCCGACCATGCCGGACTCCAGCGCTTCGGCGACCCTCCAGACCCGGCCGAGATCGCGCGAATAGAAATACGAAGCAAGCCCGAACGGCGAATCATTGCACATCGCAATTACATCGGCCTCGTCCTTGAAGCGAAACACCGGCGCCAGCGGCCCAAAGGTCTCTTCCCGCGACACCAGCGCATCGGGCGCAACATTGGAGAGCACCGTCGGTTCGAAGAAGGTGCCGCCGAGCGAATGGCGTTTGCCGCCGGTGACGACCTTGGCGCCACCCTTCACCGCGTCCGCGATGTGCCGCTCGACCTTGTCGACCGCTTCCCTGTTGATCAGCGGACCCTGCGTCACGCCTTGCACGGTGCCGTCGCCGATTCGCAATGCCGCGACTTTCTCCGAGAGCTTTTCGACGAACGCATCGTAGATCTTGTCCTGGGCGTAGAGGCGGTTGGCGCAGACGCAGGTTTGGCCCATGTTGCGATATTTCGAGACCATCGCGCCCTCGACCGCGGCGTCGATATCGGCGTCATCAAACACCACGAACGGCGCATTGCCGCCGAGCTCAAGCCCAAGCTTCTTCACGCCGGCGGATGCCTGCCGATAGAGAATTTTGCCAACCTCGGTCGAGCCCGTGAAGCCGACGAAGCGCACGGCGGGGTGCTCGCACAAGACCTTGCCGATCGCCGACGAATTGCCGGTAATGATATTGAACACGCCCTTCGGCACGCCCGCCCTCTCTGCCAACATGGCAAGTGCGAGCGCCGACAGCGGCGTCTCGTTGGCGGGCTTGAGCACCACGGTGCATCCGGCGGCCAGCGCCGGCGACACCTTGCGGGTGATCATCGAGTTCGGGAAATTCCACGGCGTGATCGCGCCGCAGACGCCGATCGGCTGCTTGATCGCGAGCAGCCGCGCATCCGCCCGCTGCGTTGGAATAGTTTCGCCGTAGACGCGGCGCGCCTCTTCGGCGAAGAACTCGACATAGGCGCCGCCGATATCGACCTCACCGAGCGCTTCGGTGAGTGGCTTGCCCTGCTCCGAGGTCAGGATCAGCGCCAGGTCTTCGCGATTGGCGACGATCAGTTCGAACCACTTGCGCAGGATGTTGGAGCGCTGCTTGGCGGTGAGCTTCGCCCAGGCCGGAAATGCGCGCCCGGCGGCTTCCACCGCCTGCGTCGTTTCCGCCGTGCTCATGACCGGCACTTTCGCAAGTTCGACGCCGTTGACCGGATTGGTAACGGGGCGGGATGGCGTGCCAACCCAAGCACCGTCGATGTAGCAGCGATCGCGCAACAGCGAGGCGTCCTTCAGACGGTCGCGCAGCGATGGCGTGGAGGGGTGCGAAGCGCGTGCGGCGGCGGTCGGGGTCATGGCGTTACTCCTCGGAATTTTTGGGTATTGGATTTAATTATAGGCCCAAACGGGCCGCAATGCATCGCCCGCAAAAGCGCGGCTGCGTCGAGCAAATTTGAGGGCTGCAATCCCGAAGGTAGCGGCAAACTTGAACGGCAAAATGCGGTTCGTTCAGGCCGCGCCACTCATATAGGTCTCGCGGCGACCGATCATGCGCTCCGCCACGGCCTTGGCATCGGCCTTGGTGGAGGTCGCGCAGGTGCGATATTCGAGGTCCGGCGTTTCAGCCGGCTCGCGCCGTCCGAACCATGATTTCGAACCAACCGGCAGAAGCGCCAGCGCCTGGGCGACGTTATCAACGGCGCCGAATGAGTGCAGCGCACCCGTCGAGGCATAGCGAACCTCGTAGATGCCCGGACAGATCGGCGCTTCGATGTTTTCGCCGCGCCCAGCCCGGGGATATCGTTTCCATTCGCTCCAGGTCGAAATCATCTACGCCTCCATCGCGGCATCGAATGCCGTCATCATTGGTCAATCAAATGGTCGCACTCAATATTTGTGCTGCGATCTGAATGTCTTACTAAAAATCCGCCTCCGGATATAATCCTTCAACGATATCGCGGATTCATCCGAGGGTCATCGACCATGCTGCCCGGTTTACCGCAAATTGTGGCAAGTGTGGTAGTTCTGTGTCTTTCATCCCCAAGCCATTGATCACGAGATTGCGACTGGCGCGCCTCCTCAAGCCGCTCTTGCGGGAAGAGATGCCCGGGAGGAAGATCGCCGCCTTCAAAAAATAACCTGGAGGTGACCCCATGCAAAGCAAAGCTCAGATCGACCAGATCTTGCGCCAGAAAAGCGACGCCAGGGAAATTCCCGGCGTGGTCGCAATTGCCGCCAACAGCAAGGAAGTGATCTATCAGGGCGCGTTCGGCAAACGCGACCTGTCCAAGGACGACGCCATGACGCCAGACAGCGTGTTCTGGATCGCCTCCATGACCAAGGCGATTACGGCGGCGGCCGCCATGCAACTGGTCGAGCAAGGCAAGCTCTCGCTTGACGCGCCGATCGGCAAGCTGCTGCCCGATCTCGCCGCGCCGCAAGTGCTCGAAGGCTTCGACGCCAATGGCGAGCCGAAACTGCGGCCGGCGAAGACGACGATCACGCTGCGTCATCTCATGACCCACACCGCCGGCTACTGCTACAATATGTGGAACGGCGATATGGCGACGTATCTGGAGAAAGCAGGTATCCCGCCCATTACCAGCTGCAAGAACGACGCGCTGAAGACCCCGATCGCGACGGACCCCGGCACGCGCTGGGAATACGGCACCAATATCGACTTCGTCGGCAAGGCGGTGGAAGCGGTGAGCGGCAAGCGGCTCGATGCCTACCTGCGCGATCACGTGTTCGCGCCGCTCGGCATGAACGACACCGCCTTCAAGCTGACGGAATCGATGCGCAAGCGCCTGGTCGGCATGCATGCGCGGGGACCCGACGGGTCGCTTGCGCCGCTTCCGTTCGAACTCGAGCAGGATCCGGAATTTCACATGGGCGGCGGCGGGCTCTACGGCACCGCGGGCGACTACATCAAGTTCACCCAGATGATCCTCAACAAGGGCCGCAGCGATGGCAATCAGGTCTTGAAGCCCGAGACGGTCGCGATGATGGCGCAAAACCACATCGGCGATCTCGTCGTTACCAAGATGACGTCGGCGGCGCTGATGTACACCAACGACGTCGATCTCTATCCGGACATGGTGAAGAAATGGGGGCTCTCCTTCCTCATCACGACCGCCAGGACGCCCGAAGGCCGCAGCCCCGGCAGCCTCGCCTGGGCGGGCCTTGCCAACACCTACTTCTGGATCGATCCGGCGCGCGACGTCGCCGGCGTGATCCTGATGCAGGTGCTGCCGTTCTTTGACCAGAAGTGCCTGGAAGCCTTCGCCGGCTTCGAGCGCGGCGTCTATGCCGGGCTCGATGCGGCCGGCCAGAAGGCAGCGTAAGGGAGCCGTCATTGCGAGCGAAGCGAAGCAATCCATCGCTCCGCACAAAAAAAGAATGGATTGCTTCGTCGCTTCGCTCCTCGCAATGACGTTGATGGACAGGAGTCCGCATTCTCGCGGCGCGATCCGCCCGAGGTTTGTCCAAAAGTTTCGCGCCTTGAAATCAGAGGGCGCGGGGAATGCCGGATGCGCGCTGCACCCGCGGTCCCGTGTGCAAAATGGGAGAAGGAAACGCACACGAGCATACAGGTTCAGCGGAGGCCCTCCGACATTCCCTGCGCAATGGCTTTACGGCTTACTTCGAGCTCTCCCCGGAGAATCGGGCTTTTTTGCCTCCGTCGCCTTCGGATATGGCCTTTTCCGCCCGGTCGGGCCGACAGGCCTCCGAAGACTTGACGCCAACCACTGAGGCGTCAGGACCACACGACTGCACCGTACGCAGCAGCACCGTTCGTCAGCGCGCCGTTTGATCGCTCACGGGTCGCAAAACCCGCCCTGCCATCATTTTTCACGCCTGACGCTGCCGCGTCCACCGCATCCCGCCCCGCGTCTCTGACGATCCGGATACGCCCCTCTGTGGGACAGAAGGGAGGGATTTATTGGTGATTTGGGGGTGGGGTCAAGGAGAATTTCTGAAAATCAGAATTTTCAAGACGGCCAAAATGGCTCGATTGATAGCCACCTCGGCTTGCACGCTTTGCTTGCAATATGAGAAAGCGAGTGGCACGGATAAGCGCAGGAGATCACCTTTGGTTTTGCCGAAATGTCTAGCTCGCCTTCAAACTACAGAGCGCGATGAGAATAATTGATAATATCTCGCATCTCCCCCTCACCCGAAGATCTACACCGGCAATCCGTTCTGTTGCGCCAATTCCTGCAGCGACACTTGCGGCCGCGCGCCGATGTGCTGGATCACTTCGGCGGCGGCGAGCGCCCCCGGGGACCGGCATTTTCATGTCCGGCGCCGCGCACCAGCCCGAACAGGAATCCTGCGGCGAACAGGGCTACTTGATGTTTATATCCGTTGTGATATAAACATCAATGCTGCTCAAGCCGGTGACATTCCAGGGGGATTCGCTTGGCCGTTTGCGCGATTTCCCGACGGACGTGCGCCAGCAGGCCGGCCAGGAACTGTATCGGGTGCAAATGGGGCGCGATCCGATCGACTGGAAACCAATGCAGGCGATTGGAGCCGGCGTTCGGGAAATCAGGCTCCGTGATGCGAGCGGAGCTTTCCGGGTGATCTGACATTTGCCGACGCTGTCCATGTCCTGCATGCCTTCCAGAAGAAATCGCAGAAGACAGCTCGACGTGATCTAGAGCGAGATGAGTTTTCGTTGAATCATCATCTCTCTCTATCTTTTTGTTTGAGCATGATCTTTTCGGAAAACCGGCGTCCACTTTTCCGGATCATGCTCTAGACCTTGCTGCTGCGCGGTTGCGAGACCTCAAACGAGAGTTGAGATCATGAAGACCAAGACGTTCGCGAATGTATGGGACGCGCTGTCTGACAGCCCCGAAGAAGCGGCCACCATGAAAATTCGCTCCGATGTGATGATCGCCATCCATGACACCATTCGGGCCTGGAACACCACGCAGGCGCGGGCCGCGAGCCGCCTCGGTGTTACCCAGCCCCGCCTCAACGACCTTCTGCAGGGCAAGATCAACAAGTTCTCGCTGGATACTCTGCTGACGCTGGCGGGACGCGCTGGTCTCAAGGTGAAGATCAACATCCGAAATGCGGCGTGACGCCACGGAAGAAGTCGCGCTCTTGCGCGCGTCTCGAAGGATGAGAGCTGGTGCGAATTCGCCCTCGTGCTTCGAGACGGCCCTTCGGGCCTCCTCAGCATGAGGGCGAAGCATCTACACCGGCAATCCGTTCTGCTGCGCCAATTCCTTCAGCGACACCTGCGGGCGTGCCCCGATGTGCTGGATCACTTCGGCCGCGGCGAGCGCGCCCAGGCGGCCGGCATTTTGATATCCTGCGCCGCGCGCCAGCCCGAACAAGAAGCCGGCGGCGAACAGATCGCCGGCGCCCGTGGTGTCCACGATTTTGTCGACCGGAAACGCCGGCACCGCCGTGACACCGTCCTTCGACGCCATCACGCAGCCCTTCTCGCTGCGCGTGACGACCGCAAGCCTGGCGTCGCTGCGCAATTGCTTCAGCGCGGTATCGAAATCCGATGTCTGGTACAGCGAATGCAGTTCGGCCTCGTTGGCGAACACCAGATCGACCGTGCCGCTGCGCATCAGCTCGAGAAATTCGTCGCGATAGCGGTCCACGCAAAATGCATCCGACAGCGTCAGCGCGACCTGACGACCCGCGTCATGGGCGATGGTCGACGCCTTCACGAAGGCTTCCTTGGCGTTTTTCGGATCCCACAAATAGCCCTCGAGATAGAGCAGCGCGGAAGCCGCGACCTCGGCGGCATCGATATCGGCAGGGCCTAGTTCCTGCGCCGCGCCGAGATAGGTGTTCATGGTGCGCTCGCCATCCGGGGTCACCAGAATATAGGAGCAGCCGGTGGCCGGGCCGTCCGCCGCCGGCCTGGTCCCGAAGGCGACCCCCGCGGCGCGGATGTCGTGCGTGTACAGGCGGCCGATCTGGTCATCCCTGACCTTGCCGACATAAGCGGCACGCGCACCCAGATTGGCGACGCCGACAATGGTGTTGGCCGCCGATCCACCGGACATCTCCGTCGCAGGCCCCATGTCGCGGTAGATGGCCGAGGCGCGGGCCTCGTCGATCAGGGCCATGCCGCCTTTGGTCATGCCGTGGCGGCTAAGAAAACCCTCGTCGGTCTGCACCAGGACATCGAAAATCGCATTGCCGATCCCGAGAACGTCGTATTTTGCTGAAGTCATCCAAGAATCCTGTTCAAGAGTCCTGTTACGGCGATTGCGGTGGTGCGGAAATCCGGGCCAGGCCGGTTTAGGCAGGTGCAGCGGCCTATCACGATCCTCCCTGCACGAGCAAGCGACGCTGGTATAGCTGGTATAGAAGTGCCGATGATTCGCTCCTTCCTCACGGTATCGACGGGAACGCTGGCCTCGCGGCTGTTGGGATTTGCCCGCGACGCCATGATCGCGGCGTTGCTCGGTGCGGGTCCCATCGCGGACGCATTTCTGGTGGCGTTTCAGCTCGTCAATGTCGTGAGACGGCTGTTGACGGAGGGCGCGTTGAACGCGGCGCTGGTGCCGGCCTGGCTGCGCGTGCGCGAGGCGGAAGGCCCCGTCGCGGCGGCGGCGTTTGCCGGGCGCGTGCTCGGCACCATCAGCGCGGCGCTGATCGTGGCCGCGGTTGTGATCGGCCTGTTGATGCCGTTTGTCATTACCGCCCTCGCGCCGGGCTTTGCCGGACACGACACGCTGCAACTCGCCGTCGACGATGCCCGCCTGATGCTGCCTTACCTCGCCTTCGCAGGCCCCGCCACGGTGATGATGGCGCTGTTGAATGCGCAAGCCCGCTTCGCGCTCACGGCGTTCTCGCCGCTGTTGTTCAACTTCGCGCTGATATCGGTGATGACCGCGCTTGTCGTGCGGCGGCAGGATCCGGCCGATGCCGCGCTGGTGATCGCGGCCACGGTCGGGATCGCCGGACTGTTGCAACTATTGATTCTGGTATTGCGCCGCGGCGGCAACAGCACGGCAACGCCGCTGCGCATGACATTCGATCATGAGATGCGCGGCTTTCTCGCCAAGGCGATCCCCGGCATGATCGCAGGCAGCGGACCGCAATTGCTCATTGTCGCCGGTGCCATCATGGCATCGGCGTCGCCCTCGGCGGTGTCGTGGCTCTATTTCGCCAATCGCCTGATCGAACTGCCGCTCGGCATTGTCGGCGTCGCCATGGGCGCCGTGCTGGTGCCTGAACTGGCGCGCGCGCTCCGTGTCGATGATCACAAGACCATGATGCATGCCGAGTCGCGCGGCCTCGAACTCGCGGCAGGCCTGGCTTTGCCGGCGACGCTCGGATTGATCGTGCTCAGCGAGCCCGTCGTGCGGATGCTGTTCGAACACGGCGTATTCACCGCCACCGACACCGCTGCGACCGCGCATGCGCTGATGTGGCTTGCGCTCGGCCTGCCAGCCCATGTGCTGGTCAAGGCGCTGTCGCCGGCATTTTTCGCGCGCGACGATACTTCAACGCCGCTGCTGGCGACGTTGAAGGGACTGGCGGTCGCGATCGTTTTGGCTGTCGTGCTCGGCCAATTGTACGGTGCGCCCGGTATCGCTGCCAGCATTGCGATTGGCGCCTGGAGCAGTGCGCTGGCCTTGATCCGGCGCGGTGCTGTGACGTTCGGCTTCTCGATCGATGCCGCGGGACGCCGGCGATTGCCGCGCATCGTGGCCGCCGCGCTCGTGATGGGCGGCCTGCTGTGGCTGGCGGCGCCGTTCGTGATGGCGGATGGCGGGAACGCGCATGGCCTGGCGCAGGCCATTCTTGTCGCAACGCTGATATCGGGCGGAATAGCGGCATACGGCCTGCTTCTGGCTCTGCTCGGCGTCATCCGCTGGGGTGAAGCGGTTAACGCGATCCGGCAAACCCGGGGCTCCGGCTTGCGCGACTGATGCCCGCGTGGCAATTGACGGCGCATGGCGCCTGCTGGCATTTGACGGCGCGAAACAGGTAGGCGCGGGATGCTGAATCATGGCGATTGTTGAACGGGTGTTTTCAGGCGTCCAGCCGACGGGCAATCTGCATCTCGGCAATTACCTCGGCGCGATCGTCAACTTCGTGAAGATGCAGGAGACGCACAACTGCATCTACTGCGTGGTCGATATGCACGCCATCACGATGCCGGTCGACGTCTGGGGCGGCCCGGTCGAGCTTGCGCGCAACACCCGCGAAGTGACGGCAGCCTTTATCGCGAGCGGCATCGATCCGAACAAGCACATCGTGTTCAACCAGAGCCAGGTTTCCGGGCACGCGGAGCTGGCCTGGATTTTCAATTGTGTGGCGCGGATGGGATGGCTCAACCGCATGACGCAGTTCAAGGAGAAGGCCGGCAAGGATCGCGAGAATGCGTCGATCGGCCTCTACGATTATCCGGTGCTGATGGCGGCCGACATCCTGCTCTACCGTGCCACCCATGTGCCGGTCGGCGAGGACCAGAAGCAGCACCTCGAACTGTCGCGCGACATCGCGCAGAAATTCAACAATGATTTCGGCGACTCGATCCGCAGCCATGGATTTAACGATGGACTCTTCTTTCCGCAGCCCGAGCCCCTGATCACCGGGCCTGCGACGCGGGTGATGTCGTTGCGCGACGGCACCAAGAAGATGTCGAAGTCGGATTCATCCGATAATTCGCGGATCAATCTGACTGACGATGCCGACACCATCGCGCAGAAGATCCGCAAGGCGAAGACCGATCCGGAGCCGTTGCCGACGGAAGAGAAGGGCCTCGAGACGCGCCCCGAAGCCGACAATCTCGTCGGCATCTATGCCGCGCTCGCGGGCAAGAACAAGGCGGACGTGCTGCGCGACTTCGGCGGCGGGCAGTTTTCCAGCTTCAAGAATTCGCTGGTCGAGCTCTGCGTCTCAAAACTGTCGCCGATCGCCGCCGAGATGCGGCGGCTTACCGCCGATCCCGGCCATATCGACGCCATCCTGGTCGACGGCGCCGATCGCGCCCGCGCGATCGCGGTCGAGACCATTGAGAAGACCAAGGACATCGTTGGCTTCGTCCGAAAGCGCTAGTCACGCGCCGTAAATGACGCAGCGCACCTAATGTGTGGTCGCAACGCCGGTGCACCCTCGGATCAAGTCCGAGGACATGCTTTTGCGGAACACGCGCCAGCGAGGGCGCTTGTCGGGGATGGCTGCGCCGTGGCAGCATGCGGCTTGCTTGGCAGAGCCTCGGGACATGCATGACCACCCAGCGACGAAGCTACGAGACGGGTCACAAGCCAAAATGCCTTGTCATCGTTGACGACACTGCGGAATGGGACCGCGCGGTCTACTACGCCAGCCGCTGGGCACTACGGGTTGGCGGCGGCGTGGTGATGCTGCGCATCATCGAAACCGAGGATCAGAACCAGCAATGGCTGGGGGTCGCCGACATCATGCGCGCCGAGGCGCAGGAGGAGGCGAATGTCGCGCTCGATCGCGCATCCGGCCGCGCCAACGGCATTGCCGCGATCACCCCGGAACGCGTGATTCGCGAGGGCGACCCGACCGAACAGATGCTCGATGTCATCGAGAACGACGTCGACATCGCGATCCTCGTGCTGGCCGCCAATCCCGGGCCCGAAGGTCCCGGCCCGATCATCACCATGATGGCCAACGCGGTCGGCACGTTCCCGATTCCGGTCGTCATCGTTCCCGGCGATTTGAGCGACGCGGAAATCGACGCGTTATCCTGAAGTTCCTCTTTCCACCAGGTTGGGGATGGCCGGCATGGGAGCTATCCCGCCCTTGACCGTGCGTTTGCCGTCGCCATCTGGTAGAAGACGTCACGCGCCGGCCTTGAACCGGCGACGCCGGAGAAAGCCATGTTCATTCAGACCGAAGCCACGCCCAATCCCGCCACCTTGAAATTCATTCCCGGCCGCACCGTGCTCGACGGCGGCACCATGGAATTCGCCAACCGCGAGGCCGCGGCGCGTTCACCGCTCGCCGAGAGGCTGTTCAACGTGCCCGGCGTCATGAGTGTATTTTACGGCAACGACTTCGTCACCGTGACCAAGAATGACAGCGACTGGCAGCACCTCAAGCCGGCGATCCTCGGCGCCATCATGGAGCATTACATGTCCGGTGCGCCGCTGCTGGCCGACGGCACTGTCGGAAGCGATGAGGCTGCCGACGAGGCCGACGAGTTCTTCAGCGAGGCCGACGCCGAGACGGTCGAGATGATCAAGGACCTGATCGAAACCAGGGTGCGGCCGGCGGTCGCCAACGACGGCGGCGACATTACCTTTCGCGGCTTCAAGGATGGCATTGTCTATCTCAACATGAAGGGCTCCTGCGCGGGCTGCCCGTCATCCACCGCGACCTTGCAGCACGGCATCCAGAACCTGCTGAGGCATTTCGTGCCAGACGTGATCGAAGTCCGGCCGATGTAACCTCTTGGTGTCGTCCCCTGGAAGGGTGGGCAACGCGAAAGGCTTGCCGCAATGCGGCAAGAGCGCTTGGCAAGCACGGCCGCAAGGTGCGCCTTTGCTCGCGCCATAAAGGTGTGCGCGCCGGGACGACAGCTTGAAATAAGCTGATATAACTCCCCGCATGCTGATCCTCGCCATCGACACCGCGCTGGATGCCTGCGCCGCCGCTGTGCTGGACACCGAGGCCGGCAAGCTGATCGCGCAGGAATCCCAGGCCATGAAGCGCGGCCATGCCGAAGCGCTGATGCCGCTGATCGGGCGCGTCATCGCGCAATCCGGCGTCGCGTTCGCAGGCCTCGACCGCATCGCGGTGACCACCGGGCCCGGAAGCTTTACCGGATTGCGGGTCGGTCTCTCGGCGGCCCGCGGCATCGCGCTGGCCGCCAACAAGCCGGTGGTCGGAGTGACCACGCTGACGGCCTATGCCGCGCCTGTCGTCAGCCAGAACGGCGAGCAACCGGTGGTTTCCGCGATCGATGCCAGGCACGACCATGTGTATCTGCAGGTGGTCAGCGGAAACGGCAGTTCGTTGATCCGGCCGCGGGTCGCTCCGATCGAGGAAGCGCTCGCCGCTGGTTTAAAAAAACCTGTTGGAGTTGATCCGGATTTC
>JBKQRS010000482.1:0-3337 GCA_052143915.1 Bradyrhizobium sp. | reverse complement strand
TCCGGCATCGGCTATAAAACGGACGGCGTCCGCGCTGTCCCGCTAGCCATAACTTCCGGCCGAGAATGCCATGATACTTCCCCCGAGGCGACCTACTCTGGCAAATATCCTATCGCACGATATCTCTACATCTATTTCAACAAGAAGCCGAAAGAGCAGATCGACCCGCTGCTCGGCGAGTTTATCAAGTATATTTTATCGAGGGACGGCCAGACGCTGGTTGAGAAAGGCGGATTCTACCCGATCACCAACGAACTGCGGGAAAGGGAATTGAAAAAGTTGGGATTTTCGAGCCTCGCAAATTAATTAAGGCCCTATTTGCCACCTGGTTTTGACCCGACCTGAGTAGCGGCTCTAATCCGCTATCTGGACCGCTTTTTTCGCCGCGCGGTGGATAAGGGCTTCCCCGCCGCAGGCGTCCTGTTGGGAGAAAGGTCGCAGCCACAACCCACCATCGGAGCCAAGAGGTTGCATAGTTCAGGATGCCCGTCGCAGCAGTCGTTGACCAGGAATGAGAGCAGTGTCTGCATGCCACCCAGGTCAGAACGATAGATAATCGTGCGTCCTTCGCGCGAACTACGCAGCAGGCCCGCTCTGACCATAATTGCCAGATGCGACGACAGGGTGTTGTGCGGCGCACCCACAGTTTCGGCAATCACTCCGGCGGTGATGCCGACAGGTTCGTGCTTCATCAACAAACGGAAGATCGCGAGCCGGGTTGGTTGCGCCAAGGCAGAAAGCGCAGATATCGCATGCGCTTCGCCAAACCTGCTGTCCGATGAGACGGCATGACTCGCTACTGCCAGCAGCGTCTTGCGCATTGCTTTGACCTCTGATTCCACAATTCAATTTCTTTTAACGCACGCCTAGGTGACAAGCCAGATTGTTTCTATTATTGAATATGTCGAGATGTCTCGACATATCGTTTGGGCTTCATGGGTGTCCTGTAACGATGTTTGAACGAGACGCCCGGCCGGTAGGCGTACCGGTCGTATCCTTGAGGAAACCCCGCCGGTAGGCGTGCTGGCGCGACCGAGGAGAACGTTCATGGGCCATTGCGACAAGATGGTTGATGGCGGCCGCCGCCGTTTTTTAGGCGGAGCGGGTTTTGCCGCTGCTGGAGCGGCGGCTGCAACGATGGTGCCGGCTCAAGCCAAGGCTGCACCGGGAGCGGCGCGGGTTGATTACCCGTCCAACCGCCTTGCCAATATTTCCGATCTCAAACCAAACGTCCCCTTAACCGTCGCATATCCCGACGCATCTGCGCCCGGGGTGCTGCTAAGACTAGGCAAGCGTGTGCCGGGCGGCGTCGGCGCTGACGGCGACATTGTCGGCTTTTCGACCACCTGTCCGCACAAGGGCTTTCCACTCAACTACAATGCCGCGGACAAGACCTTGAACTGCCCGGGACACTACTCGCGGTTCGACTGTGAGTCCGGTGGGCAGCAAGTCTGGGGGCAGGCCACACAAAATCTTCCGCAATACGCACTGCGCGTTGACGACAAGGGCGACATCTATGCCGAAGGCGTGGATGAGCTTCTGTATGGCCGCCTATCCAACGTGTTGTGAGGAGAAAAGATCATGGCTTACAAGCGTCAGATCGACCGTCTCCCGATCGTCCCCAAGGACGCGAAGGAATTCAACGTCACCTGCCATTACTGCATCGTTGGCTGCGGCTACAAGGCGTACACTTGGCCGACCAACAAACAGGGTGGCACAGCGGCGGACCAGAACAAGTTTGGCGTCGACCTCGGCAAGCAGCAAGCAGCCGAGACAGCCGCGTGGTATTCGCCCTCGATGTATAACATCGTGCGCCAGAACGGCAGCGATGTGCATATCGTCATCAAGCCCGACAAGGAATGCGTTGTGAATTCCGGACTCGGCTCGGTGCGGGGCGCGCGCATGGCCGAGATGAGCTATTCGCAGCAGCGCAACACCCAACTGCAACGCCTCACAGAACCGATGGTGTGGCGTTATGGGCAAATGCAGCCGACCAGCTGGGACGACGCGCTCGATCTTGTCGCGCGCGTGACCGTTGCGGTCATCAATGACATGGGCGAGGACGGCCTATTCGTATCCGCCTTCGATCACGGCGGCGCGGGCGGCGGTTACGAGAATACCTGGGGCACAGGGAAGCTCTATTTCGGGGCGATGAAGGTCAAGAACATCCGCATCCATAACCGGCCGGCCTACAATTCGGAAGTTCACGCCACGCGCGATATGGGTGTTGGAGAGCTCAACAATTGCTACGAGGATGCCGAACTTGCGGACACAATTGTTGCCGTAGGCACCAACGCGCTCGAAACCCAAACCAACTATTTTTTGAACCATTGGGTGCCAAATTTGCGCGGGACGTCGATGGATAGGAAAAAGGCCGAGCTCGGCCCGGAGCCGGTCGCGCGTGGGCGTATCATCATCGTTGATCCACGCCGTACGGTCACCGTCAACGCTTGCGAGGTCGAAGCTGGCAAGGACGGCGTGATGCACCTTGCCATCAACTCCGGCTCGGATCTGGCGCTATTCAATGCCTGGCTTACTTACATCGCGGGCAAAGGCTGGATCGACAAAGCTTTTGTCGACGCCTCGACCACGAACTTCGATAAGGCTCGCACGGCCAACAATATCAGCCTTGACGAAGCGGCTCGCCTCACCGGCCTCACCGTCGACCAGATACGACTTTCGGCGGAATGGATTGCGCAGCCGAAGGAGGGCAATGCGCGCCGTCGCACCATGTTTGCCTACGAGAAGGGCCTCATTTGGGGTAACGACAACTATCGCACCAACGGCGCGCTGGTGAACGTGGCTCTGGCGACCGGCAATATCGGTCGGCCGGGCGGGGGATGCGTGCGCATGGGCGGTCACCAGGAAGGCTATTCGCGGCCTTCCGACGCGCATGTCGGACGTCCTGCCGCGTATGTCGATAAGCTCCTGATCGAGGGTAAGGGCGGCGTGCATCACATCTGGGGATGCGATCATTACAAGACGACGCTCAACGCCTTCAAGTTCAAGCAAGCCTACAAGAAGCGCACCGACATGGTGAAAGAAGCCATGATGTCGGTGCCCTACGGCGATCGCCCGGCAATGGTGAATGCCATCGTGGGCGCGATCAAGAAAGGCGGTTTGTTCGCGGTCGATGTTGATATCGTGCCGACCAAGATCGGCGACGCTTGTCATGTTTGGTTACCGGCGGCGACGTCCGGCAAAGCCAATCTGACCTCGATGAACGGCGAGCGGCGCTTGCGGCTCACCGAGCGCTACATGGACCCACCGGGTCAGGCAATGCCCGATTCTTTGATTGCGGCGCGCATCGCCAATCACATGGAGCGGGTGCTACGCG
>JBKQRS010000481.1:0-4011 GCA_052143915.1 Bradyrhizobium sp. | reverse complement strand
TCGCGCCGACCCGGCCGTCCATCATGTCCGACGGCGCGATGATGTCGCAACCGGCTTCCGCCTGCACCAGCGCCTGCCGCACCAGCACCGCCACCGTCGCGTCGTTCAGGATCCTGCCGTCCTCGATCAATCCGTCATGGCCGTGGCTGGTGAAGGGATCGAGCGCCACGTCGCAGAGCACGCCGAGGCCCGGAAATTCCTTCTTGATGGCGCGCACCGATTGGCACACGAGATTGTCGGGGTTGACCGCCTCTGAGCCATGCTCGTCGCGCAGGCTCGGCTCGGTATAGGGGAACAGCGCGATACAGGGGATGTTCAGTTTCACCGCGCGCTCGGCTTCGCGCACCGCCTGATCGACGGAAAGCCGGTCCACGCCGGGCATCGAGGCGACGGCGGTGCGCCTGTTGTGGCCGTCGGCCACGAACAGCGGCCAGATCAGGTCGTCCGTGGCGAGAACGTTCTCGCGCACCAGACGGCGCGCCCATTCCGCCTTGCGGTTGCGGCGCGGCCGGACCGTCAGATCGAGGCTGGGGGCGGAGAGGGCGGTCTCCCGGCGCGGCGTGTCGCGCATTTCGATCGGACGCCCGAATTTGATCGCCATTTGATGTTCTCTCCTTAGGCGGCAGCCTGCTTTTGATCTATTCTTATCACCTTGATCGGCTTCCGTCACCGCGACCTTGAGCTATCGCAAGTTCAATTGAACTTGCCGCAAGCCCGATTGATTTTGCCGCGCCGAGGGGCCAAGAGTATTCTACAAGAGTACCCTGCAAGAGTGTCCTGTATGAGTGTCCCTGAAGGCGTATTCCTGAGGTCACGAGCAAAACTCCCCGATGTCTGAAACCCCAACGCGCGACGCATCGCGGGACAACGCCATGTCGGTGGCGGCGATTTCGTCCGAACGGATCGAATCCGACGACAACGCGTGGACCCGCCGGCTGGTGCTGTTCCTGCGCATCATGGCTGTCGTCTCCGTCGCCAAGGGGCTGTACCACTGGGCGCAGGTCACGGGCTTCATCGGCGGCGAGGAGGAAGCCTTCGAGAACCAGCCGTTGGCGTGGCAGACCGCCACCGTGTATTTCGCCGTCATCGAACTCGTCGCCGCGGTCGGGCTTTGGCTGGCGACCCCGTGGGGCGCGGTGGTATGGCTGACGACCGTGGTGTCGATGGCGGTGATCGAGCTGATGTTTCCGGCCATCTACGGCGGCAGCCTGTTGGTGGTCGGGTTTGAAGCCTTGATGCTCTCGGCCTATCTCGCGCTGGCCTGGATGGCGGCGCGCGAACGGCCGCCATAGCGATCGCACCATGGTGCTCTCGTTCGCAAGGAATCTGTCGGCGGGTAGCACGACGCGGATTGGAAAATGATGTATGCGATCTCCGAAAAACCGGGGGTAGCCTATACAAATTATTTCTGGAATTTCCGCGGTAACTTTTCGGTCACCCTAACGTCCCGCCACACCTGTTACGCAAGCCTTTCGAATTTGAACGAAGCTGTTCCCATATGCGACAGAGTGGGCCAACGAAGCGTGAACAGGGCCGTCTCACCCTCAATGAAAGGTTGCCAAAAGCCCTTTATCCATGGGCTTAATCCGCGATTCACTGTCTTAAATTCATGATCTCTTTATTGTCTTATTTAAGCTGATCTTCAAACGAGCCCCTTAAGTTGCGGCTATCAGGCGGGACAAAAGTTTCGTCGAATAAGTCGATAAAAACGACAACAGGGGAAGTGTCATGATGAAAGCCGTTGCAACGGCGGTGGAAACCGCTGAACGCGCTCCCGGCCAGGCTCCGGTGCAGCCACTCTATCTCGAAGCGTTGACGCTGGTGGAGCGGCTGCATCGCCGCCTGCTCGATGTCATCAAGGACGAATTCGATCGTCGCGGCCGCGCCGACATCAATTCGGTGCAGGCGCTTCTGCTCTATAACATCGGCGACAAGGAGTTGACCGCTGGCGAACTGCGCACGCGCGGCTATTACCTCGGCTCCAACGTCTCCTACAATCTGAAGAAGCTGGTTGAACTCGGCTTCCTCGACCATCAGCGCTCGCGCGTCGACCGCCGTTCGGTCCGCATTCGCCTGACCGCGCAGGGCCAGGACATCCGCCGCATCGTGGACGCGCTCTACCAGAAGCACGTCAAGACCGTGGAACAGGTCGGCGGCATCTCGAACGAGGAGTTCGCGACGCTCAACAAGTCGCTGCACCGGCTCGAGCGGTTCTGGACCGACCAGATCCTGTATCGGCTCTGATTTTTCTTTCGGCCAAGCCGGCGACTTAAAAAGACCGGCGGCCACTCGATAACGATATGAGACTTCCCCCAGCGCATCGGCCCGGTTTCCCGGACCGGTGCGTTTTGTTTTTTGCAGCGTTTTCGGACGGATACCGGTTCGCGTGAAGAAAATGCGTCAAGACAATGGACAGGACTTCGGTTCCGGTTCCCTCGGAATCGAAGTCAGCCATGCAAGAGCGGCTTCCCAAAAATGGAACTTTTGCACGCTGGCGGGCTTATCCGCCCCGTATCTGGAGGGATGGCCATGCTGGTCGAGCGCGCCTTGCAGGTGATGAATGTCGGGGTGGTGGGCGATGCCTATGCCATCGCCTCGAACTATCTGCGCCGCACCGGCACGATTGCCGACAGCCTTGCGACCGACCGGCGACTGCTCGAAATCATCGTGCAGCTATTCGAGCGCGGCGAATTCAACAAGATCAGGCTCGCCAACAAGGCCATCGCAGAATTTGAATCCGAACAACTGGTCTAATCTGCAGAGGATTTCATGGAAGCCGCCATCGACCGCATCATGATGACCTACGATCTCCTGATGAACCGCTCCGCCGCGGCCAGCGCCGAGGCGCGTGCCAAGGTGACGGAATACGTCACCACGTTGTTCGAGGCCGGCGAGAAGGACCTGAATCGGCTGACGGTTTGCGGGCTGACCTACCTGCGCGAGCTCGATGGCTCCAGCGATCCGGTCAAGGCCGGTTATACCGGGCTGTGATCGGCTTGAGCACGGGCCGCTTGCGGTGCGTGCAGGTCTCGCGTGCAAGTCTTATGCAGCGTCAAGGTACGCGGCCGCATTTTCGAATATTCAACGCGTCATGGAAACGATAATTTCGGCAATCGGTCCGATCGCGCGCGAACCCGAAGTAGGTTTGGGACGGGTAGGGCGCGGCCGAGCGTTGCGGATTGCTCTCCAGAAATCCAGCGGCTCCGCCGATCGCGGCGTAAATTGGATCTGCCGCGAAATTGCCCGGGAAAAAACCATCGGTCGGAAAGTCGCGGTGGTCGTCGCGGCCGTCAAAGATATGGCCACTGGTGTTGCCGTAGCGGAGGGGGGGCTCGCCGTAGTTCTGTGCCGACGCGGGCGCCATGGCTGCGAATGCCATTAGCGCTGCAACGAGCAGGCGTGTTTTCAGCATGACCGGGTTTTGCTTCATGGCGTGACCGTTCCCCAATCGCCTTTCCATCCGGCAAGCCTTCCCTTTCGAAACTGCAGATAGAGCCCGTCGCTGCGGCTGGAGAGCGCGCTTCCCTTGACATTCGATGTTGCGAGAAACAGCTCGTCACCGGAACGGCCGCGAACGTAGTTCAGCGGCACGCCGAGAGCTTGCGAAACCTCATCAGCCCTCATGCCGAACATTAGGGGGACGCCATTCGGCGGGTTACCTTGCGGGGATTGCTGGCCGGAAGCCGGTGTCAACGCCACGCCCGCAAGCGCCATCCATGCAGTCATGCTGTTGAGCATCAGCTTTTTCAAGGAACGGCCGGAGCGCATCGACATTTTAAGCCATCCGAAACTCTGATGCGGTTCACACCGCATGTGCCCTGTGACACATCCCAACTGCGCTTCCACTCTAGGCGAAGATATTGAAGCCCGCGACAGTATTTTCGGGGAATCCAGATCTCGGTCGCACGTCATGATTCCGCATCATGAAGCCGGACACGACCACCGGAATGAGTTCCGTTCCGGCATGGACAGAAACCAGGCGGCCAGTCAACTGCACGACACCCCCGCAAT
>JBKQRS010000480.1:0-17629 GCA_052143915.1 Bradyrhizobium sp. | reverse complement strand
TTAGGCGCGGCGACGTGAGGGGCCACATCGATTTACCCAAACGCGACCACGAGTCCTCATATGGTCTTACAGTGCCGTGCAGCGGCGGAAAGACCAAACAATCGACCTTCGCGAGATTTTCCGAGCCGTTCAATTTTCGACTTTTTCAACAGTATCCCCCGCACGTGGACATCCCAGCTTACACTCGGTACGCAGTTTTGCGCCCGGGCCTGTTCCGAACCTCGCGGTTGCGGTCGTATCGTCAAAATCAGGAGAAGGCTGTTTCCTGGCCATGGTCCTGTCGGGTGGGACGAGGCCAAGAGCGAAGCGATACGCCGGGATCAGGCCGCCGCCGGCGCGAGCTGGCTGACGATCATCCGCTGCAACGTCTTGACCGACTGGAAATTCTCCGGCGTGATCTCGGCTTGCGGAATCGTGAAATCGAACTCGGCTTCCACGCCGAGCATCAGATTGACCATATCCATCGAGGTCAGACCGACATCCACCAATAGCGATTCCGGATCAATCTCTGCGGTGATCGCGTTCTGCTCGAGGATCGACCTGACGAGGGCAAGGATCCGATCCTGAACATCGGCGTAAAGGGCTTGCATCTTTCTGCTTCCACCTGTCGTGGCGATTTGCCATCGCCTGACCCGACGATGCCGAAATCCGCCTTTGCGATGCAAATCTATAGTTCCGCCACCCTTTGAAGGACAGTGAATCTCGTTTGACCCAAATCGTCATTCTGCTCTTAACGCTAACTGCGATCGCTAAAAAACCACGCATCGAAAAAACCGCGGATTAACTTTCCTCTCTGAAACGAATGCCGTCTACCCGGAATCTCGTCGACGCATTTGAATTAAATCCTTAAGCATGGAACTCGATCGGAAGTTGTTCAAGCGATCGATGTGGCCTTGCGCGATCATCCCGCGCAGGTGTTTCGCACCGGCAACCATCGAGGCATATCGGCCATGAACGTGCACGAAGCAAATTTCCGTAACGCCGCAGCTGACAAGACCAAAGAACAATTCATCCTCGATCGAAGCTCGTTCCCGCAGCGAACCGCATCCGTCGCGGCCGCCGCCGCCGCGGAAGCCGAGGGCGTCGATCGCAACGCCCGCTTCCCGCTAGACGCCATCGACACCGCGCGCCGGCAAAGACTGCTCGGCGTTCAGATCCCACAAGCGTTCGGCGGCGACGGCGCGTCGATCTCGGACATCGGCGACATGTGCTACACGCTCGGTCGCGCCTGTTCCTCCACGGCGATGATCTTCGCGATGCACCAGACCAAGGTCGCCTGCCTGATCCGTCACGGCACGGGCAGCGCCTATCACGAAGCCCTGATGCGTCGCGTGGCGTCCGAACAATTGCTGCTCGCGTCCTCGACGACGGAAGGGCAGAACGGCGGCAACATCCGCTTCTCGACCGCCGCCGTCGAGCGCACCGATGCCGAGATCTCGCTGGTGCGCAACGCAACCGTGATTTCCTACGGCGCGCAGGCCGACGGCATCGTCACCATCGCCCGTCGCGCCAACGATGCGGCCGGCTCCGACCAGGTGCTGCTGGCCATGACCAGGGACGATTACACGCTGGAACGCAGTCTCGGATGGGAGACGCTCGGCATGCGCGGAACCTGCAGCGCCGGCTTTGAGCTGAAGTTCAAGGGTTCGAGCGATCAGATCTTCCCGGAAGGCTATGACAGGATCCATGCCCAGACGATGACGCCGGTTGCGCATCTCTGCTGGTCTTCGGCCTGGGCCGGGATTGCGGCCGCTTCCGTCGAGCGCGCGCAAGCGTTCATCCGCAAGGCCGCCCGCGGCGCGGGTGGCCAGATGCCCCCCGGCGCCGCGCACTTTACCGCGGCCAAGATGTCGCTCGCCAAGCTGCGCGCCATGATCACGTCCAGCCTCGACACCTACGCGAGCCATGTGCACGACGAGCGCGCGCTCTCATCGCTCGACTTCCAGTCACAGATCAACCTGCTCAAGGTGCAAGCTTCCGAGCTGGCGATGGAAACCGTCATGAGCGCGATGCGCGCCTGCGGATTGGCGGGCTACCGCAACGACGGCGACTTCAGCGTCGGCCGGCATCTGCGCGACGTGCTTTCGGCGCCGATCATGATCAACAACGACCGCATCCTGGCCAATATCGCAACCGCCAGCCTGATGAGCGGCGTGCCCGCTAGCTTGCGCGATTGAGCAACCGACTTTCGACCAATCGGGGAAGGCCGAACATGAATGTAGCCATCCGAACCGCCGCGCCGGAGATCGCATCAACGCCGGCCGATCCGCTGGATCATCTGGCAGATCACCTGTTCCACAAGATGGGCACCGACGGCGTCTACGCCCGGACCGCGCTTTATGAGGACATGGTCGAGCGGCTCGCCGCCCTGATCACGCGGCATCGCGAGGCCAACACCGAGGTGATGCGCTTCCCGCCAGTCATGAACCGCGGACAGCTGGAGAAGTCCGGCTACCTCAAAAGCTTCCCCAATCTGCTCGGCTGTGTCTGCGGTCTGCATGGCACCGAGCGCGAAATCAATTCCGCGGTCAGCCGCTTCGATGCCGGCGGCGACTGGACCACGTCGCTCTCGCCCGCCGATCTCGTGCTGTCGCCGGCGGCCTGCTACCCGGTCTATCCGATCGCGGCCGCCCGAGGGCCGCTGCCGTCAGGCGGCTTGCGGTTCGACGTCGCGGCCGACTGCTTCCGCGCCGAGCCGTCCCGCCATCTCGACCGGCTGCAATCGTTCCGGATGCGTGAATATGTCTGCATCGGCAGCCCGGACGATGTAGCCGATTTCCGCGAGCGCTGGATGGTGCGGGCGCAGGCGATCGCGCGCGACCTCGCCCTCGCCTTCAGGGTCGATTATGCCAGCGATCCGTTCTTCGGCCGCGTCGGCCAGATGAAGGCGGTCAGCCAGAAGCAGCAATCGCTGAAGTTCGAACTGCTGGTTCCGCTGCGTTCGGAAGCGCAGCCGACGGCGTGCATGAGCTTCAATTATCACCGCGACCATTTCGGCACGACCTGGGACATCAGGGACGCCAACGGCGAGCCCGCCCATACCGGCTGCGTGGCATTCGGAATGGATCGCCTGGCGGTCGCGATGTTCCAAAGCCACGGCACGGACCTCGCCAAGTGGCCGGTCAGTGTGCGGGAACTGCTCGGCCTGTAACACGCTCCTCAGAGCAAGACCGAAAAGTAGCCTGGAAGACGGCGGATTTCAGACCGTCATTGCGAGCGCAGCGAAGCAGTCCATTGGCAGAATATGATATGGGCGGAGCATGGATTGCTTCGTCGCGGAGCCTGTCGTCGGGCGCGCATTCGCGCGACCCGTTGGCTCCTCGCAATGACGGCGATGAGATTGCCGCTTACCCCTTTCCTCCGCCGCGCATGAAATCGAAATCGCAGCCTTCATCGGCCTGCAGTATGGTCTGGTTGAACAGATGTGCGTAGCCGCGCCTGGCCCATTCCGGCGCGACCTGGAGCTTCAGCGCCGCTCGGCGCTTGTCGAGCTCGGCGGCGTCGACCAACAGATCGATGCTTCGCTTGGCCACATCGAGCCGGATCATGTCGCCATTCCTGACCAGCGCCAGAGGGCCGCCGACCGCGGATTCCGGCGTGATATGCAGCACGATGGTGCCGAACGCGGTGCCGCTCATCCGCGCATCCGAAATGCGCACCATGTCCTTGACGCCTGTGCGCGCCAGCTTCATCGGGATCGGCAGATACCCCGCCTCCGGCATGCCCGGCGCACCCTTGGGGCCCGCGTTACGCAGCACCAGCACATCATCAGAGGTCACGTCGAGCGCGGGATCGTCGACCCGCAGCGTCATGTCTTCGACTGATTCGAACACCACGGCGCGGCCGGTATGCTGCAACAGCCTGGGGCTCGCGGCCGAATGCTTGATCACGGCGCCGCGCGGCGCCAGATTGCCGTGCAGCACCGCCATCGCGCCTTCCGGCTTGATCGGACTTTTGCGCGCGCGGATGACATCCTGTCCCGGCACCTCTTCGGCGCGGGCGACGACGTCGCGCAAGCTGGCGCCGGTCACGGTCTTGGCCTCGAGATCGATGAGATCGCCGAGCTGAGCCATCAGTTTCGGTAACCCCCCGGCATGGTGGAAATGCTCCATGTAATGCGCGCCCGAAGGCTTCAGGTCGATCAGCACCGGCACCTCGCGGCCGAGCTTGTCGAAGGCTTCCAGCTCGATGCGATGCGCGGTGCGGTTGGCGATCGCCGTCAAATGAATGAGGCCGTTGGTGGACCCGCCGATCGCCTGCAGCACCACCTGCGCGTTTCTGAAAGAGGCCTCGGTCAATAGTTCGCTGGGCTTTGGACCCTTCGCCTTTGCCAGTTCGGCGGCGACCTTGCCGCTGGCCTCCGCCAGACGAAAGCGTTCGGCATGTGGCGCGGGAATGGTCGCGCTCATCGGCAGCGACAGGCCGAGCGCCTCGGTGATGCAGGCCATGGTGCTCGCGGTGCCCATCACCATGCAGGTGCCCACGGAGGGCGCAAGCCGGCCGTTGACGGCCTCGATCTCGACCTCATCGATTTCGCCGGCGCGAAATTTCCCCCACAGGCGGCGGCAATCGGTGCAGGCCCCCAGCACTTCGCCCTTGTGATGGCCGACCACCATCGGCCCCACCGGAATGACGACGGTCGGCAGATCGGCCGAGACCGCGGCCATGATCTGGGCCGGCAGGGTCTTGTCGCAGCCGCCGATCACCACCACCGCGTCCATCGGCTGGGCGCGGATCATCTCCTCGGTATCCATCGCCATCAGGTTGCGCAGATACATCGAGGTCGGATGCGAGAAACTCTCCGCGATCGAGATGGTCGGGAACACCATCGGCATCGCCCCCGACAACATCACGCCGCGCTTCACCGCTTCGATGATCTGGGGCACGTTGCCGTGGCAGGGATTGTAGTCGCTGTAGGTGTTGGTAATGCCGACGATCGGCCGGTTCAGCGCATCATCCGAATAGCCCATCGCCTTGATGAAGACCTTGCGCAGGAACAGCGAAAACCCCGCATCGCCATAACTCGTCAGTCCCTTGCGCAACCCGTCAGCCATCTCTGGAATATCCTCTTGGATCCTGCGACGCAGTTATGCGGCCCGCAGCATTATTGTCAATCTTTGATTATAAGGCGCCAAAATACCAAAAATAATCCCCGGAATCGTTGGCATTATTGACAATCAAATTCCTGCGTGCTGACTTCGGGTCATGACCCGATCCCAACGCCCATGAACCAGCCGCTCCGCATTGGCCTGATCGGCGCCGGCATGGTGAGCCGCCACCATCTGATCGCGTGGGCCGCTATCGCCGACCAAGCGCGCGTGGTCGCGATTGCCGATCCATCCCGCGACAACGCCGCGCGGCGCGCGGATGAATTTTCGATTTCGAAGATCTACGCCGACGCCGAAGCGATGTTTGCGGCGAGCGAACTCGACGCCGTCGATATCGCAGCCCCACGCCAGTTCCATGCGCCGCTGGTGCGGCTCGCGGCGAAACGGGGCTTGCCGGTGCTCTGCCAGAAACCGCTTGCGCCGAATCTGCAGGAGGCGATCGAACTCGCCGCCGAGGTCAAAAACCAGACCCGGCTGATGGTTCACGAGAACTGGCGGTTCCGCGGTTATTATCGCGACGCGGCTGCCTGGCTGCGCGAGGGCCGCATCGGCGATGTCAAGCAGGCGCAGTTGACGCTACTCACCTCGGGTATGTTGCCGGGACCTGACGGATTGCGCCCGGCGCTGCAGCGGCAACCCTTCATGCGTGGGGAAAAACGCATGCTGGTCGCGGAGGTCCTGATCCATCACCTCGACACGCTGCGCATGCTGCTCGGGCCGCTGCGGGTCACCGCGGCGGGATTGAGCCGAAGTTACTCCGAAATGGCGGGAGAAGACGGCGCGGTGATCCAGATGAAGGCCGACCGCGGCGGCACCGTTGCCGTGTTCGCGAGCTTCGCCGCCCATGGGTTTCCTCCCGCACAGGTCGACCGGCTCGACATTCTCGGCGCAACCGGTTCGATAAGGCTCGATGGGCGGCAACTCACCTGCGCGGGCGCCGCCCCCGCCGAGAAATGTTACGATCTCGCCGTCGAATATCAGGGGGCCTACAACCGCACCATCGCGCATTTCGTGCAGTCATTGCGCGACAACACGGCGTTCGAGACCGCGCCGGAGGATAATCTCGAGACGCTGCGTCTGGTGGAGGATTGTTATCGCCTGTCCGGCTGGGAGGCTTTCCGATGAAGCCTCAGGCCGCATTGCCCGAAGCGAACGCCCCCACACGCGAGGAAGAACAGGCCGAGGTGATCCGAAGGCTCGAGGAGGACATCATCTTCGGCCGCTTCGCGCCGGGCGCGCGTCTGGTCGAAGACACCTTGATGAGCCGCTACGACGCCAGCCGACATTTCGTGCGCCAGGCGCTGTTTCAACTGGAGCGCCAGGGCATCGTGCTGCGCGAGAAGAATATCGGCGCCACCGTGCGGTTCTATTCCGCCGACGAAGTTCGCCAGATCTACGAGGTGCGGGAAATGCTGACGCGGCAGGCGGCGCTGATGATCGCCCTGCCCGCGCCTTCCGAGCTGATCGAACAGCTGACCGAACTGCAGCGGCGATATTGCGCGCACGCCGACGCGCAGGATCTGCGCGGCATTCATGAGGCCAACGACGCCTTCCACGTCGCGCTGTTTTCGGCCTGCGGCAATCCGTATCTGGTGCGCTCGCTGCAGGACTACATGAACCTGACATTGCCGATGCGCGCCAAGAATCTCGCTGACAGAGAAGGCCTGGCGTTGTCGCGCCGCCAGCATGAAATGATGATTGAACTGCTCCGGGGCCGCGACAGCTGGGCCTTGGCGCAGCTCTGCGTCGATCACATGCAATTCAGCAAGTCGGACTATCTTGGGCGGATCGGCGGAGATCAGAGCGCCTAATAGAAAATGTCATTTCGGGGCGTGCGAAGCACTAACTACGATGTGCAATTGCACATCGAAGAATCTCGAGATTCCGGGTCTGCGCTGCGCGCATCCCGGAATGACGGTGGCTATCACTTCAAATCGATGATCCGGCTCTTGTCGCCGTCGAACTCCATGCCGCAGAACGCGCCGCCCTGGTAGAAATCGCCGACCGGATCGGGCTTGAGCTTGGCCTGCTCGGCAAACGCGTGTTCGCGAAAATCCTCGGCGCGGCCGGTCGGGCGATAGCCGAGATCGTAGGCGCGATGGTTGTCCCACCACGAGCGCTCGTTATTGGATGCGCCGTAGAAAATCTCGAAATGAATGTCGGGATGCTCCAGGCCAATGCGGCACAGCTGCACCAGATCTTCCGGCTTCAGCCAGATCGAAAGCCGGCGGTGATCAAGCGGCTTTTCGCCGAAATTGCCGATCCGGACGCAGGTGACCTTCATTCCATGCTTATCGGCGTAGAGCGCGCCGACCGCTTCGCCGAACACCTTGCTGACGCCATAGCGGCTGTCGGGCCGCGCCGTTACGTCGGTGCCGATCCGGTGATGGCGCGGATAGAAACCCACCGCATGGTTCGATGACGCGAACACGATGCGTTTGACGCCCTGCTTGCGCGCCGCTTCGAACAGATTGTAGCAGCCGATGATGTTGGACTGCAGGATGTTGTCCCACGGGCCCTCGACCGAATAGCCGCCAAAATGCAGGATACCGTCGACGCCCTCGCAGATCGCCTCGACCTGGGCGGGATCGGAAAGCTCCGCGACCTTGAATTTCTCGCCTCTGCCGAGATCGCCAGGCGCCTTCAGGTCGCTCAAGAGCAGGTCCGGATAGATCGGCGGCAACAATTTTCGCAAGCTTGTGCCGATTCCCCCGGACGCGCCGGTCATCAAAATGCGTGGCATTTCATCCCTCGTTCTCGGAGCATTGAATCGATTATGACGCGACGCGAACGGCGCGGCAAGGTGCACCCCGCTCGCCGTCATTGCTGTGCGTGTTCATCAATTCGCTGATTGAACGGGATTGGTTTTGGTCGAGGCGAAGTCCTTTGGTGTCAGTCCGCCGAGGGCCTGATGAGGCCTGTGGTTATTGTAGTAGATCAGATACTCGAAGAGTTCGTTGGCAAAGTGATCGAGATTGTCGAAGGTTGCCCCCTCGATGACGTCGTCGTCGAGGGTGCGCCAGAAGCGTTCGATCTTGCCATTGGTCTGTGGCCGATAGGGCCGTGTATAACGGTGCTTGATACCGAGTTCGAGTAGCATGGCCTCGAAGGGATGCTCTGCAGGATTATTGCGGGACGCGAATTCGGCGCCGTTGTCAGACATGATTTCAGCGAAGACGAGCCCGTAGGTGACGTTGAGGGTATTGATCATCTTCAGCGTCTTGAACATGACCGGCAGCGCCTTCTTGGAGATGATGACCTCGGCCCAGGCCAGGCGCGAGCAACTGTCGAGCAGACTAACGACATAGGCCGTGGCCGAGGGTGGCGCGAGGAACATGTCGCGCGGCAGCTGATGCAGGTCGACGTGGCCGAGTTCACCGAGCTTGTCCTTGATAATGCGGCGTTTCTCCTCGCGCATCGCCGGTGTGCGGCGGTTCAGCTGATACCGTTTCAGGACCCGGTAGATGGTCGAGGGTGAGGGTAGCGTGTCGCGCCGCTCGCGCAAGGCGGCATGGATCTCGTACCGGTTCATCCCCCGCCGCCGGCAAGCGACGATCTCGGCCTCGATGCCTTCCGGTTCACGCCGTTCCCGCCACTTCGGCCCGCGGCGCCGCGGCAGTAGATCAGCCTCCGCGCCGCTCCGCAGATAGCGGTTATAATATTTCCGGAAGGTCTGGGAACAGGTCCCATGATGACGGTAGAAATCGCCTACCCGACGGAAGGCTTCCGACCGGCCAGCCTTCACCGCCTCATATTCCGGGATCAGAAATCGCCATTTTTGTAGATAATTCCGTTCAATCGTCCGGTCATAGCTGTTGTCGCGCATCGAATCCTCCGTTGCGAAGATTCAATCAGCGAATTAGTGAACTTGCACAGCAATGACGGCGGAGGTCACCCCTTCGCGGTCGCGACATCCTCGAGCCCGCGATGGCGCGGCTCGACGCCCCAGGCCCACACCACCACGATCTGGACGACGACGAGACCGATCATCAGCCAGACCACGCCCGGCAATTTGTAGGACGCCATCAGGCTGCCGACGATGAACGGCGAGACCACGGTTGCGCCGCGCCCGAGCGTGTTGCAGATGCCGTTGGCGCGCAGCCGGATCTCGGTCGGGAACAGTTCCGGCGTATAGACACCGAACAGGATCGCGGTCTGCACATAGATCGCGACGATCAGGACGAAGCCGATCGTGAGCACGATCGCGGGGTCGGATGCCGCATCGAAGCGCGCATAGACGTAGCCGGCGATGATGGTCACGATCGACGCGCCGATGATGCTCCAGCGCCGCCCGATGGCGTCGGAGAGATAAGCGCCGAGCGCGCAGCCGACCAGTGACGCCGCCGACAGCACCAGCGTATAGGCCAGCGAGTTGGTGATGGTCAGCCCCTGGCGCAGGAAGAACTGCGGCAGGAAGATCACGAAGCCGAAGATCAGCGTGTTGATCGTGATCAGCACCCAGGAGCCGACGATCATCCGTTGCAACAGCGGCGGCTTGAGCATGTCCAGTGCATTGACCTGGGCGACCTGAGCCGGAACCAAGACCTGTGGCAGCGGCTTGCCGCCGGAAGCTTCCTTTTCGATTCCCTGCATCAAGGCTTCCGCCTCCGCGGTGCGGCCCTCCGATTCAAGCCAGCGGGGCGATTCCGGCAGGTTCTTGCGCAAGTACCAGACGATCAGCGAGCCCAGGCCTGCGATGATGAACATCGGGCGCCATCCGAAGGCCGGGATGATGAGATAGCCGAGCAAGGCGGTCGCCGGAAAGCCTGCCACCACCAGGAACGCCATCATCGACAGCCACCGCCCGCGCGAGTTCGGCGGCACGAATTCGGTCAGCGTCGAATAGCCGACCACGATTTCGGCGCCTAACCCCAAGCCCTGCACGAAGCGGCAGGCGATCAGTTGGGTCATGTCCTGCGAGAACGCGGCGGCCAGCGACGCCAGCCCAAAAATCAACAGGTTGATCTGGTAGGTGAAGCGGCGGCCGAACTTGTCACCGACAAATCCGGTGATCAGCGCGCCAAGCGTCATGCCGACAAAGGTCAGCGAAATGAATTGCAGGTTGGCCGGCCCGGTCGAAAATTTGCTCTGGATCACGGACGCCAGCACGCCGCCGGCGACATAGAGATCGTATCCGTCGAAGAACATGCCGGCGCCGACCAGCCAGAAGATCCGGTAGTGGAACGACGAGACCGGCAGCCGGTCGAGCCGCGCGCCGGCGTTTACTGCAAGAGCCATGTGAAATTCCCCCCGTTGTTCGCTTTTTCTCTTCTAGTTTCGTCACTAACCCTCATCCTGAGGAGCTTGCGCGAGCAAGCGTCTCGAACCATGAGGCCACCACCGGGGCCTCATGGTTCGAGACGGCGCTGGAGCGCCTCCTCACCATGAGGGGATAGCGCCGGCCATGACGCAAGACCGTTCGTTCTAATTCAATCGCCGTTGCGTTGCCGTGTCGCGGTACCAGTCGAACGGCTGGTTGTGGGTCGCGACCATCACGCTCTTGGTGTTGAAGTGGTCGTCGAAACTCTCGCTGCCGAATTCGCGCCCCACCCCGGAATCATCGACGCCGCCCCAGGGCGAGGCCGGATCAAGACGGTGATGGTCGTTGACCCAGACGATGCCGGCCTTGACGTGGGCCGCGAGGCGATGGGCGCGCCCGACATCGCGGGTGCGGATCGCAGCCGCCAGCCCGAACGGTGAATCGTTCGCAAGCCGCAACGCGTCCGCCTCGTCCTTGAACGGCGTGACCGAGGTGAAGGGTCCGAACACTTCTTCCTGGAAGATGCGCATGTCGGATTTCACATCGGCAAACACCGTCGGCTGCACGAAGTAGCCGTTCTCGTGGCCGGGCACCTTTGCTGCCGCCCCGCCGGCCACCAGCCGGGCGCCGTCGTCGCGGCCGAACTGGCAATAGGACAACACGCGGTCGCGCTGCCGCGCCGAGATCACCGGCCCGAGCTGGGTAGCGGGATCGAAGGGATCGCCGATGCGGATGGTTTGCGTTTTCGCTCTCAGCTTCTCGACGAATTCGTCATAGATGGAAGCCTGCACGATATGGCGCGAGGCGCAGACGCAGGTCTGGCCCGCGCCGATGAAGGCGCCGAACGCCGCATAATTCACCGCCTGATCGACGTCGAAATCGTCGAACACCATGACCGGCGTCTTGCCGCCGAGTTCCATGGTCTGATGCGCGAACACTTTCGCTGCCGCACTGCCTGCGATGCGGCCGGCTTCGGTGCCGCCGGTCAACACCAGCTTGTTGATATCGCCATGTTCGGCGAGCATTTTCCCGGTGGTCTGGCCGAGGCCGAGTACGACATTGAACACGCCCGGCGGCAGGCCCGCCTCGGTGAAGATCTGCGCCAATCTTAGCGTCGTCAGCGGGGTATATTCCGACGGCTTTACCACCGTGACGCACCCGCTCGCCACGACCGCCGCCAGCGATTTGCACATGATCATCAAGGGATGATTGAACGGCGTGCAGTTGGCGACGATGCCGATCGGGGTGCGCAAGGTATAGTTCAGATAGGAGCCTTCGACGGGGATGACCGCGTCGCGCCGCGCCAGCGCTAGTCCTGCGAAGTAGCGGAAGAAATCCGGCAGCCGCGACAGCTGCGCCCGCGTCTCGTTCAGCGGCCGGCCGTTGTTCAGCGTCTCCAGCCGGTACAGTTGCTCCAGATTGGCCTCGAACGCGTCCGCCAGGCGGTTGACCAGCCGCGCGCGAGCACGAATGTCCATGCCGCCCCAGGCGCGGCCTTCGAAGGCCAAGCGCGCGCTTTTCATGGCGCGGTCGACGTCGTCAGCGGTCGAGTTCGGAATCCGCGCGATCACCTCGCCGGTGGCGGGATTGCGGACGTCGAGCATTTCGCCAGTGCCCGCCTCGATCTCGCGGCCGTCGACGAAGTTGCCGTGGATTTCGACCGGGGTCACGGCTGGTTTTGCGGAAACATTCATGCGTCTCTTCCTTCGACAATCACCGCGTTGCGCTTGAGCGCCGGCAGCACACGCTTTTCGGTCTGGCCGATATGGGCCTTGATCAGGCGCACCGCGCACCGCCCGTCGCGCCGCTGCATCGCCTCGATCAGGGCGGTATGCTCGGCCACCAATTGGGTCGGATCGTGATCCCTGATGTTGGCGACGCTGACGCGCACCAGGCGATCGGCCTGTCCGATCAGGTCGCACAGCGCGGCCGCCATGCGGCGGTTGCCCGAGGCGTGCGCGAGCGCGGAGTGGAAGGCGCGGTTGTAGGCGATGAAATCTTCGTGGTCGCCGGCGAAGCGCCGGTAATCGTCGAGCGCCGCCAGCACGCTGTCGGAAGCGTTCTCGATCGCCTCGGCAACGCAGGCCGGCTCCAGTGCGAACCGAAACCGCAGGAGGTCGCGCGCATCCGACAGCGAGATCGGATTGACCCGGTAGCCCTGGCGCGGCTGCACGGTGACGAGGTGTTCGCGCTCCAGCCTCAGCAGCGCCTCGCGCACCGGCTGGCGGCTGACCGCATAACGCTCGGCGAGTTCCTGCTCGCGCATATCATCACCCGGCGCCAGCCGGCAGGTCAGAATATCAGCGCGGAGGCTTTCATAGACATTGTCGCGCAAAAGCATCGTGATTTCCTTAAGATTCATCCTCAGTCTTGCAGGCGTGAAATATCACGTCAAGCGATCAAGGCTTGCAAGATGCGGATTTTGATTTATCAATCGGTTGGCAAATGGGGCTGCTTCCTTGAAAAGAGAGACAGGCATGGACCGACTTTTCGCCAATGGCACGGTCAACGCGGCGCAATCCGGCCAAGGAGCGGGCGAAGGAGCGGGCGAAGGATCGGGTAAAGCGCCGGCGCTGTTCCTGTTTCACTCGCTGCTGTCGGACCGGGCGAGTTTCGACGCCATCGTTCCACGGCTTTCCAGGTCGTTCCGGGTAATTGTCCCGGAATTGCCCGGCTTCGGCGCCTCCCGCGCCGTCAGCGGCGGCCTCGCCGCCGTCGCCGATCGCATGGCCGAGGCGGTGAAGGAGGCCGCCGGCGGCAGTGAGACCATCGTGCTCGGCAACGGCTATGGCGGGTTCGTGGCGCTGCAGATGGCGATCCGCCATCCCGCGATCGCGAGCCAACTCGTTCTCGCCGATTGCGGGGCTGTGTTTTCCGAACCCGGGCGCGAAGCCTTCCGCAACATGGCGGCCGTCTCCAAAGCCAGGGGGTTGGCTGCGATCACCGACGTCGCGATGCGCCGGCTGTTCGCGCCGGAGTTTCAGGCGCAGCATCCCGACCTGATGCGCGATCGCCGCGAGGCCTTTTTGAAAACCGATCCGGAAGTGTTTCAGGCCGCCTGCGCGGCATTGGCGGAACTCGACCTCCGGCCGCAGCTTTGGCGGGTCTCGGTGCCCGTGCTGGTGCTGGTCGGCGAACATGACGAGGCGACGCCGCCGCCGATGTCGCGCGAAATGGCGGCCCTCCTGCCGAACGCGCGCCTGAAGATTCTTGCGGGATGCGCCCACGTCCCGCAATTGCAATCGCCTGAGGCGTTTCTCGACGCGATCGGCGATTTCCTGCCGGCGACCGATTCCGCGCCGGCCTGACGGTCGCTGACCGAAGCTTGCAGCGGGAAACGACATAATGCCCTGCAAGAAAATATCGACAATGGCTAAATCAAAATTGGAGACTGCGAATTCCCTTTATCCGGTCGCACCGCTTTCGGCTCCCGTTGGTTCAGATGCTCGATGGACATCGCGTGAGGTCCGAAAAGTGCCAGGACTCATGCACCGCAGCTCCCGTGCGAAACCCGCAGCGCCTCGATCCCTTTGAGGCGCTGCGGCAGGAACCACGTTCAGTATCCCAGGTAAGTTTGGCTCCAGTCATCGCCGCTGCGGGTGTGGACCCAAGCAGCCCCGGTGACCCTGTTGTCGGTAAGCCCGCCCACGATGGCAGTGTTGCCGTCAGCGGACAGCGCGACGGAGTCGCCTTGTCCAGCGTGTCCAACCGCGCCGATGCCGACCAGCTTGCTGCCCTGCTGGGCCCAGACGCCGCCGCTGCGGGTATGGACCCAGGCCGCCCCGGCCCTCGAGTCGTCTCCAACCCCACCCATAATGGCGGTGTTGCCGTCGCCGGACAGTGAGACGGATCGGCCTTGTCCGGCATTCCCAACTGCGCCGGTGCCGACCAGCTTGCTGCCCTGCTGGGCCCAGACACCGCCGCTGCGGGTGTAGACCCACGCTGCTCCGGCGCCTGAGTTGTCTCCAGGCCCGCCCACCATGGCGGTGTTGCCGTCGCCGGACAGTGAGACGGAAAGGCCTTGTTCGGCATTCCCGACCGCGCCGCTGCCAACCAGCTTGCTGCCCTGCTGGGCCCAGACACCGCCGCTGCGGGTGTAGACCCACGCCGCCCCAGTGCCCCCATTGTCGGTAACCCCGCCAACAATGGCGGTGTTGCCATCGTCGGACAGCGCGACAGAGCGGCCTTGTCCGGCCTTTCCAACCGCACCGCTGCCGATCAGCTTGCTGCCTTGTTGGGTCCAGATATCGCCGCTGCGGGTATAGACCCACGCCGCCCCGGTGACCGAGTTATCACCAGATCCACCCACGATAGCCGTTTTGCCATCGGCGGACAGCGCGACGGAGACACCTTGTCCGGCGTTTCCAACCGCGCCGGTGCCAACCAGTTTGCTGCCTCGCTGGGTCCATATATCGCCGCTGCGGGTATAGAGCCACGCCGCCCCGGCGCGCCCGCTGTCCCAAGGCCCACCAACGATTGCGGTGTTACCGTCATCGGACAGCCCGACGGAGACGGCTTGGCCGGCGCTTCCCACCGCGCCGGTGCCGACCAGCTTGCTGCCCTGTTGGGTCCAGACGCTGCCGCTGCGAGTAAAAACCCACGCCGCCCCGGCGGCCGCGTTGTCGGCAACCCCACCCACGATGGCGGTATTGCCGTCGGCGGACAGCCCCACGGACCATCCTTGCTCGGCGGGTCCGACCGCGCCGGTGCCGACCAGCTTCGATCCCTGTTGCGGGCTGGTCTGACTTCCGGCCGGAACCGGACTTACGATAATCAACAATGCGGCCAGCCCAAACAGCAGCGGCCCGAATCGCGACCTGCCTGCCCGCAGGACAGCATGATCTCGCGATAAGTGGGCGAGAGCCGCCGAAATGGTACAGGTCTCGGCGTCCGTACGAGAAATTGAGTGGTTGTTCCTCATGGCTAGATCCTCCTTTGCGCAGCATCGATGCGCGCAGAACTCCGGACCTCGCCTGGAATCATTTTCGCCGCGAAGACGGCGCTCCGCGATTCACGATGAAAGAATTTTTGAACAAAGCACAAAATCGCGCGATGTCATTGACTTGGATCAGACAGCGCCGCTGACAGGATATTCATCACGGCCGCTAAGTGAATTTCCACGTCATCACCGTGCCAACCTCAAGATATTTTCTTTACATTACCGAGACCGCTAAATCGCTCGGTCTCACCTTGTCGGACGAGGACAAGCGCGACTACGCAGGCGCCAACGTGCCGCAGATAAGTCCGTAACATGGATGTTGGCCCTCAACGCCGCAGATCTTCACCTACAGCGATTTGATGGCAAGCCAGACGGCCGCCCACACCACCAGCGACAGCAGTGCGGCGATGACGACGACGACCGCCAGAATCCGCATCAGCCTGCCGGTATCAGCGCCGACCGAAGACTTGTTGGGACCGCCGTCGAAGTCATCGCGTCCGGGAATTTGGCCGCGGATCCCGAAAATCCAGAAAATTGCGTCCAGGACGAACAGGCTCATGGCCTCGGCTCCGATATGTTACCCCCATAAGCCAGCATCGCCCGGAAATCCCCGCCCTTCTTTGAGCGAGCGCAAAGTCACGCCCCCCTTCTTGGGCTATCCAGATCAGGGGCGGACCAGCCTCTATTGATGCCATTCATTCAAAAGACGGTACGAAATGAGGCCTGATCTTGCTGCTTGCTACGGACAGGAGCGATTGCCGCGATATACCAGCTATCCGACCGCCCCACATTTCTCAGGCTCCATCGGCCCTGAAACCTACGCCCAATGGCTGAAGGCGATCCCGCGGGCCGCCACCGCCTCGCTCTATCTGCACGTCCCGTTCTGCCGGTCGATGTGCTGGTATTGCGGCTGTCACACCACGATCGCGCGCCGCGACGAGCCCATTTCGGCCTATGCCGCGGCGCTGCGCTGCGAACTCGATCTGGTATCGCGGCGGATCGAACGGCGCATCAAGGTCGATCATATCCACTTTGGCGGCGGGACGCCGACGATCATGGCGCCCGAACTGTTCGTGGATCTGATCGGGGCGATCAGGCACGCTTTCTTTGTGCTTTCCTCGGCCGAGATCGCGGTCGAGATCGATCCGCGCACGCTGACCGCCCGGATGGTCGACGCGCTTGGGCTTGCCGGCGTCAACCGGGCCAGCCTCGGGGTGCAGAGTTTCGATCCCGTGGTCCAGCGCGCCATCAACCGGGTGCAGAGTTTCGAGGAGACGGCGGAGGCTGTGACAAGCCTGCGGCGCGCCGGTATCGCCGGCATCAACTTCGATCTGATCTATGGACTGCCCTATCAGACGGTCGCCTCCTGCCTCGATACGGTCAGGCGAAGCGTCGAGCTTCGTCCCGATCGCTTTTCCGTATTCGGTTATGCCCACGTCCCGACGTTCAAGAAGTATCAGCGCAAGATCGCGGAAGCGTGGCTGCCCGACAGTCTGGAGCGGCTCGACCAGTCCTATGCGATCGCCAACGCGCTGAAGGAAGCCGGATACCTGCAGATCGGGCTCGATCACTTCGCATTACCAGGCGATGCGATGGCGGTGGCCCAGCGCGACGGCACGCTTCGCAGGAACTTCCAGGGCTACACCACCGACACCAGCAATCTCCTGCTCGGCTTCGGCGCCAGTGCCATCGGGCATTTGCCGCAGGGTTACGTGCAGAACGAAGTCAACATCCACGCCTATTCCGAAATGATCGCCGGCGGCAGGCTGGCGACGGCCAAGGGCTATGCCTTGACCGACGACGACCGGCTGCGCGCCGAGATCATCGAGCGTATCATGTGCGACTTCGGCGTCGATCTCGCCCCGATCTGCGCGCGGCACGGATCGGCGCCGCAGGAAATGCTGAAATCGTCGCCCCGGCTGCGGGATCTGATTTCCCGCGGCGTCGTCGAACTCGATGGCGCCTCGCTTAATGTCAAAGACGATTCGCGGTTTCTGGTCCGCAGCGTCGCGGCCGCCTTCGACGCGCATCTGGACGGATCAAAGCAGCTCCATAGCCGCGCGGTGTAGGTGCGCACTCACAAATCGAGCTTGATTGGCGCGGCTTGGCTGTCGCCTAAATGATGGGGATCGCATGTCAGATAAAGCCGACCTCTTTGAGATGCGCCGGCTCGAGGCTTTGAGCAACACGATTTTTGGCGTCGCTATGACGTTGCTCGCCTATAATTTTCCCAAGGGGCAAATTCTGAACGGCTCGCCGGTTTGGTCGGCACTCTGGGCGGCGTACCACTGGCAAATCTTCGCGCTTCTGATCAGCTTTGTT
>JBKQRS010000479.1:0-7953 GCA_052143915.1 Bradyrhizobium sp. | reverse complement strand
GTGCCTGGCGATTCAGCTGCGCGAGCTCAATCGCTATGACCCGGCGATGCAGGCGCTGGTCGAGCATCTCGATCTTCTGGCGAAACGCGATATCGCGGCTTTACGAAAATTATGCGGCGTCGATGACGAAGACATCACCGACATGATCGGCGAAATTCGCCGTCTCGATCCGAAGCCGGGTTTGAAGTTCGGCTCGGCGCGGACGCAGACCATGGTGCCGGATGTCTATGTGCGGCCTGGGCCCGACGGCGGCTGGCATGTTGAGCTCAACAGCGACACGCTGCCGCGCGTGTTGGTTAACCAGACCTATTACACCGAGCTGTCGAAGACGATCCGCAAGGACGGCGACAAATCCTATTTCAGCGACTGCCTGCAGAACGCGACCTGGCTGGTGCGCGCGCTCGATCAGCGCGCCCGCACCATCCTCAAGGTCGCAACCGAGATCGTGCGCCAGCAGGATGGCTTCTTCACCCACGGTGTCGCGCATTTGAGGCCGCTCAACCTGAAGGCCGTCGCCGATGCGATCCAGATGCACGAATCGACGGTGTCGCGGGTCACCGCCAACAAATACATGGCGACCAACCGCGGCAGTTTCGAGCTGAAGTATTTCTTCACCGCCTCGATTGCATCGGCCGACGGCGGCGAGGCCCATTCCGCGGAGGCGGTTCGTCACCATATCAAGCAGTTGATCGATGCGGAGGACCCGACGCTGATCCTCTCGGACGACACCATCGTGGAACGATTGCGCGAATCAGGCATTGATATCGCCCGCCGCACCGTTGCGAAGTATCGTGAAGCGATGCGTATCCCCTCGTCGGTGCAGCGCCGGCGCGACAAGCAAAGCATGCTTGGTCATGCGCTCTCGGCGCCCGCCGCAGCCTCCGACCGGTCCCGGGATACGCAGCCTGCCTGATTGCGTCCCGGCGAAATCGGGATAGTGTCGATTCCGCGCAAGAAGCGAGGCACCAAAATGACTCTCCGGATTTCGGGAAAAAGCATCAGCGTCGGCGATGCGCTGCGCGGGCGGGTCAGTGAGCGCACCGACGAAGTGCTGCGTAAATATTTCGACGGCAACTATTCCGGCCACATCACGCTGAGCAAGGATGGCTTCGGCTTTCGCACGGACTGCTCGCTGCATCTGGATTCCGGAATTACGCTCGAGGCGGATTCCAATGCCGCCGACGCCTATGCCAGCGCCGACCAGGCGCTGCTGATGATCGAAAAGCGGCTGCGGCGCTACAAGAGCCGGCTGAAGGACCGCTCGGCCCGCAAGGCCCATGCGGCCTCCGAGGCGCTGGCGGGGATGGACACCAAGACGCTGGACGCGCCGAGCTATGTCCTGGAGGCGCCGGCGGAGGGCGACGACGAGATCACCGGCTACAGCCCGGTCATCATTGCCGAGGCGACCACGGCGCTGAAGCGGCTTTCGGTCTCGGAAGCGGTGATGGAACTGGATTTGACCGGCGCCGCCTGCCTGGTGTTTCAGCACGGTTCAAGCGGCCGGGTGAACATCATTTACCGCCGCCCGGACGGCAATGTCGGCTGGATCGATCCCCCTGTGGTTAACTCCGGGGGGTAGGGCACCAATCGGCATTGACGCCCACGGCGACCCTCCCTATGGTCCGCGCCCTTAACGATAGGGGTCGGGAAAAACTCTGCGGGTGTTGGCACTGCTCTTGCGTTGGAGTAGAAGCCCCCCAATTGGGACCCGGGCGGTAGGCCGCCTTTCCCGCCCATCTTCTTGATGCCGCCCGCTGAACCCTGTTTCGCAACCTGACGGTCAATTTACCTCGGAACGCCCCATGACGATTACCGATCTGGTCGCACCCGAGGCGATTCTCCCGGCATTGAAGGTCAACAGCAAGAAGCAGGCGCTCCAGGAGCTGGCGGCACGGGCGGCCAGCCTGACCGGGCAGAACGAGCGCGCCGTCTTTGAGGTCCTCCTGCAGCGCGAAAAGCTGGGGACCACCGCGGTCGGCTACGGTGTCGCCATTCCGCACGGCAAGCTTCCCAAGCTGGAAAAGCTGTTCGGTCTGTTTGCCCGCCTCGAACGCCCGATCGATTTCGAGGCGATGGACGGCCAGCCGGTCGATCTGGTGTTCCTGCTGCTGGCGCCGGAGGGCGCGGGCGCCGATCACCTGAAGGCCTTGGCCCGAATCGCGCGGCTGTTGCGCGATCAAGATGTCGCCAAGAAATTGCGCGCCTCGCGCGATGCGCCGGCGATCTATTCGGTGCTGGCGCTGCCGCCGGCAAGCGCGGCGTAAAGCCAGCAACCGCCGTTACCGCTCGACCCGGCGGTCTTCCTTCTGTTTGAAAGCAATTGCTACCAAGATTGATGGATTGGTGGATACGCGGGTCAAGCCCGCGTATGTCTCATCAAGCAGCTGCGGCTCTCGTCAGTGACGCAAGCAGGCGCTTGCGCCGATGCTGCCGTCAAGGCGGACGTCAGTGAACGCTGACGGCCTGCAGCTCATTGCTCCAGGCGTTCGCGATCGCGGCTTCGCGCGAGTCGGTCAGCATGATCGGCGTACCGTCGGCGGCATGGAGCGCAAACAGTTTCAGTCCGGGCGCGACCTTCGGCGCCTGCGGAAACAGTATGGGCACGTCCTCGGAGCGGACCTGCTTCACATAAGCGATATGGCCTTCACCGAGATGGGCCAGCGCCTCCAGCGAGACGCCAGGTTCCAACGCAACATTACCCTCAGTCATGGTCTCGACTCCTTCTGAGTCTAAGCGGTCGAGTCCGCTACTCGTTCCATTATTCGTGTTCATTGATAGCAATTGTCTTAACGACCTTTTCCGGCTCAGGCCGGGCCAGATCGATCGACAACAGCCCGTTTTTCAGGTCCGCGCCCAGCACCTGCATCCCCTCCGCCAGCACGAAGGTGCGCTGGAAGTGGCGCGCCGCGATGCCGCGATGGATGTATTGCCGGGCCTTGTCGTCCTGCTGGCGGCCCCGGATCACGAGCTGGTTTTCCTCAATAGTTACATCGAGTTGGTCGCGGGTAAATCCCGCCACCGCCAGCGTGATGCGTAGCCGCTCCGGCTGGCCGTTGGCCCGGTCACAGCGCTCGATGTTGTAGGGAGGATAACCGTCGGCGCCTTTCACGACGCGATCGAGCGCACGCTCAATTTCGTCGAATCCCAGCAAGAACGGACTGGATAACGAAGGAACACGAGACATATTTTTGCAAAGTCCTCTCGAAGCGACTTTGAAGTTTCAGGGCCCTTGCGGCACCCCAACACGACCGGGAGGCGGTTTGGCCCTCCGATCACCACCAATATGGGCATAATTCAGGGGTGTTCAAGCACCCCCAAAGGGGTCCGCAAGGGCTCGCCCGGGATCTGCTGCGGGCCGCGTCGACGCGGTGATGGAGGGGTTCAGCGCCTGCGTTCGCTGCCGCAGACAACCCCCTGGGCCATCAGCGCGTCGATCTCGCTTTCGGAATACCCGAACTCCCTCAGCACCTCGCGCGTGTGCTGGCTGAATGTGGGCGGGACGCGGCGCAGGCTTGGCTTGCTGCGTTCAAGCCGGATTGGCGAGGCCACCCCCTTGTACCAATCCTTCTCGATGACGTCGCCGCGATGGATCGTGTGGGGGCTGGTCAGGGCCTGGTCGATCGACTGCACCGGTCCGGCCGGCAATCCTGCGGCAAGCAGGCGATCGCATAACGGCACGGCGTCGTGCTGACTGAACACCGCGGCGAGCTCAGCGCGCAATGCATCGCGGTTGGCGATGCGGTCCTTGTTGCGCGCAAAGCGCGGATCGGTGCCGAGCTCAGGTTTGCCGATCTCCTTGGCGAGCTTGCGGAAGGTCCCGTCATTGCCGACGCCGATGAAGATATCGCCGGTCCGCGTCGGGAAGATCGCATATGGCACGAGGTTGGGATGTTCATTGCCGGTGAGCTGCGGCGGCTTGCCGTGCATGAAATAATTCGCGGCATGCGGATGCATGATCGCGAGCCCCGTCTCGTACAGCGTGGTTTCGAGAAATTGTCCGAGGCCCGATCGCTGCCGCTCCGACAGCGCCATCAGGATGCCGATCGCCGCATAAAGTCCGGTGGTGATATCCACCAAGGGAACGCCGATCCGCATCGGGCCGGATTGCGGCGAGCCGGTCGCGGCGATCATCCCGGTCATGGCCTGAATGATCGCGTCATAGCCGGGATTGCCGCCGCGCGGACCATCGGCGCCGAAGCCCGAGATGCGGCAGTGAACGAGCTTCGGAAATCTTGCGCGCAGCACGTCGTTGCCGATGCCCCATTTGTCGAGCGTGCCGGGCTTGAAATTCTCGATCAGGACGTCGGCGCCTTCGAGCATCTTCATCAGCACGGCGCGGCCGCCCTCGGAGGCGAGGTCGAGTCCGATCGAGCGCTTGTTGCGGTTGATGCCGACGAAGTAGGCCGCGTCATCGTCGTGAAACGGCGGTCCCCAGTCGCGCACCTCGTCGCCGGTCGGCGGCTCGACCTTGATCACGTTGGCGCCATGGTCGGCGAGGATTTGCGTGCAGTAGGGTCCGCCGAGGACGCGCGTGAGGTCGATCACGCGCAATCCGGTCATCGCGCCGGGAGCGGCTTGGGAACTCATGGAATCAACCTTCGCTCAAAAAGGAAATCGACTGGAATGAGAAGCGTTCGATTTCCAGAGCTAGCGAGGTTCGGGCGCGGCAGCAATGCCTTCCCGCGCGTAGGCGCATGCCGGGAGAGCTGCGCATCTCCCTTTATGCCGGTTCGCGTGAAGGCGAATGGCCCGCCGGTTGGCGCCGCGGGCCAGCTGCCGTTACACGACCTTCAGGCGAACATCCACGTTGCCGCGGGTGGCGTTGGAATAGGGGCATACCTGGTGCGCCTTCTCCACCAGCGCCTCTGCGTCCGCGCGCGGAACCCCGGGGAGCGAAACGTTGAGTTCGATATCCAGGCCGAAGCCGCCGGCCGCGCGCGGTCCGATGCCGACCGTCGAGGTCACCGAGGTGTCTGCGGGCACTTTCGGGCCGCCTTGCGAAGCCACGAACTTCATCGCGCCGATGAAGCAGGCCGCATATCCGGCGGCGAAAAGCTGTTCGGGATTGTTGCCCGCACCGCCGCCTCCACCGAGTTCCTTCGGTGTGGCGAGTTTGACGTCGAGCGTTCCATCAAGCGTGGCGGCGTGGCCATCGCGGCCGCCGGTCGCCTTGGCGCTGGTTCTGTAAAGCACGTTTACCGACATGGTTGGTCTCCTCAGGGGTGCGGGTTCAATGCTATTTATATTGCACACAATCCAATTGTGTGCAATTCATTAAATGTTGAAGGCGCGCAATTTAATTGGCGGCAATTGATTGCGGGCAAGTCCGGCCCCAGATTGAATCGGTGAGCTCGGTGACCTGACGAGGCGGCGAATGGCCAAGAAACACGCAACCGACCTGCCACTGCTGCTCGGCAATCAGCTTTGTTTCGCGATCTATTCCACCGCCCACGCGTTCAACCGGGTCTACAAGCCGTTGCTTGACAGGCTCGGGCTGACCTATCCGCAATACCTGGTGATGCTGGTGTTGTGGGAACGCGATGGCCTGCCCGTCAAGGATATCGGGGAGCGGCTATTTCTCGATTCCGGCACGCTGACCCCACTGCTCAAGCGGCTGGAGGCAGCCGAACTCATCAAACGCACGCGCAGCACCGAAGATGAGCGGCAGGTGCTGATCGCGCTCACGCCCCGGGGTCAGGCGCTTCGGGAAAAAGCCAGGGCGGTGCCACAGGCAATCCTTGCCGCCTCGGCCTGCTCCGTCACCGAATTGTCGGCGATGAAGAACGAGCTGATCGCCCTTCGCGACCGGCTGAATGCCGCGTTTGGGGATTAGTGGTCGCGGGACGAGACGCGGGGGTTACACCCTGTCTCGGAGATTTTGAGCATCACAGACGCTTCTTCGCGAATGCCCGGCCGGAGTGCGATTTGAGATATTTTTCGAATTCCAGTGCTTTGTATTTGTCAGGGAAAGCACAGTACCAGACCAATTCCCAAGGTTTGAACTTGGCGGTGTGCGTTGACTTGCCGGCATTGTGTTCCGGTAGCCGCCGTTTCAAATCTGCGGTTGCTCCGACATATTCCTGTTTGGGAAAATTCATGCTGCGGATGATATAGACGTACCACATGGGCACTCGCGCTCAGCCACGTCGCTACCAGCCCGTCTTCGCCCTTCGGGCTACGCCGGGCACCACGCTTCGCTATCGGCTCTTGCGTGGCTGCGCCACGCGTAGCCGAAGGCAAAGCGTGGTGGAGCCAGGCGGGATCGAACCGCCGACCTCTTGCATGCCATGCAAGCGCTCTCCCAGCTGAGCTATGGCCCCTTAACTCAATTTTTTCGAGCACGATCTGACGGAAAACCGGTTGACCACTTTTTCCGGATCATGCTCCCCGACGCGCCTTGGGCGACGCGCCGGTCGCAAGACCCTGAACACAGTTCAGGGCCGATCTCAAGTCTCCTCGTCGCCGCCGACGTCGCCGATGATATCGGTCACGTCCTCGTCGCCTTCTTCCTCATCGGCGATGAAGGTGGAATCATCGTCATCGTCGTCTTCGATCGTCTCGTCGATCTCGATGTCTTCTTCCGATTCGGGAACGACAGCCTTGACCTTGCCGGTGTTCTCCTCGGCGTCGGCTTCCTCGAGCGGCACCAACTCTTCGGCCTCGATCGGCTCCGGCGTTGCTTCCGCGGCGGAAGCAGCCGCAGCCGCACTGGCGCGCGCGGCGGCATCGGCGCGGGTCCGGGGTGGCGGAACAGGCGCGATCGGCACCACCTCGCCGGTGTAGGGCGAAATCACCGGGTTCTTGTTCAGGTCGTAAAACTTCTTACCCGTCGTCGGGCAAATACGTTTGGTTCCGAGATCGGATTTGGCCACGGTGGAATCCTGGGAATTTTTCGAAAAACGGTGCTTCACTTGGCTAGTTGGCACGCTGCTGTCAATAGTGCTTTGCAGAAGATGGGGGCTCGCGTGACGTGGTGCACCCCATGTGATACCTGCCGCGCCTGTAGAGGACACAATCTTGACCCATTCGGAACACCCTGCCGGTCAAAAGACACCGCTTGAAGCCCGTTCGAGCGGACCCCTGGCCGGAAAGGTCCGCGTTCCCGGTGACAAGTCGATTTCGCACCGTGCCCTGATTTTGGGCGCGCTGGCGGTCGGCGAAGCCCGCATATCGGGCCTGCTGGAGGGCGAAGACGTCCTGAACACCGCCAAGGCCATGCGGGCGTTGGGTGCGAGAGTGGAGCGGACTGGTGATTTTGCCTGGTCGGTGCGGGGCGTGGGCGTGGCCGGTTTCGCCCAACCGGACGCGCCGCTCGATTTCGGCAATTCCGGCACCGGCTGCCGGCTGGTGATGGGCGCGGTCGCCGGGTGCCCGATCACGGCCGTTTTCGACGGCGATGCGTCGCTGCGCTCCAGACCGATGCGTCGGGTGCTCGATCCCCTGGAATTGATGGGCGCGCGTGTCGGCGCGAGCGGACAGGGCGGCCGTCTGCCGCTGACGCTTTCCGGTGCGCGTGACCCGTTGCCGATCCTTTACCGCACGCCGGTGGCCTCGGCCCAGATCAAATCCGCGGTGCTGCTGGCGGGGCTGGCCGCTCCCGGCGTCACTACCGTGATCGAAACCGAGGCCAGCCGCGACCACACCGAACTGATGCTCAGGCATTTCGGGGCGGAAATCACCTCATTGCCTGAAGGCAGCCATGGCCGCAAAATCGCGCTGACGGGCCAGCCCGAACTGCATGGCGCAGAAGTCGTGGTGCCGGCCGATCCGTCATCGGCGGCGTTCCCGATCGTGGCCGCCTTGATTGTCGACGGCTCGGATCTGGTTCTGTCCGATGTCATGACCAATCCGCTGCGCACCGGGCTGTTCACGACCTTGCGCGAGATGGGCGGTTCGATCGAGGAAAGCTCGGTTCGCGGCGATGCCATGCCACGATACTGCAGGTCTCCGGGG
>JBKQRS010000478.1:0-6610 GCA_052143915.1 Bradyrhizobium sp. | reverse complement strand
GCGACGAGGAGCTTTTGGGTATAGCGATTGAGGGAGTACTCCGCAGCGATGCGGTGAGCGTGCAATTGAAAGCTGTCTCCTGACCGACTGAGAGGAGACTTTTGCCGGGGACATGTTCCCGCTTCTTAGAGCTGGCGAACCGTTCCCACCGGCACGAGGTTTGTGGGTGTCGGTAGGTCGAGGCGGCGCGCCTTAGGCGAGCCATAATAGTCCCAAGCCATCTCGTGGCCGAAATAAACAAAAGGACTGACCACGAAGCCGAAGGCCGATACCGCCGCCGCCGTGGCCAGGTTGCCGACCACAACATAGTGAGTAGCAAAATCCAGGGTCGCGGCAATGGTCTGATAGGTGACAGTCTTGACCAATGCCCGATTGCCCCCCAGACCGGTCGTGCGCCTGACGGGCGGGCTCAAATAATTCCAGGCCGTTTCGTGGACAAGATAATACAGGGGGCGGACTCCCAGATGGAAGGCTGACAGACTCACCGCCGTGGCGAAGTTGCCGACCACAACGTAGTGAGCGGCGAAGTCCAGGGTCGTGACGATGATCTGAAAGGTGATGGTCTTGGCCACCGCTTGTTTGATCCCAAATCCGGCGGGGGCGACGACCTTGACGTCCGGTCGGTCCGGTGGGGCAAGGGCATGCTCGATCCACCGGCGGACGGTTGAGTTGAACTGCGGCCGTAGACGCCGACGCAGCTTGGTCCCGTACGCGGGCGCCAGCACGGCGGCGGCGCCAATCACCATGCCCGGGATCAGCGCAACCTCGAGCAAGGCGACACCCGCAGCGATCACCCCGATGGTCGCGGCCATGGTAACGACATCCCCCATGGGCTTCGCCTGATCCGTGTTGATACTCTTACGATCATAATCCCGCATCTTTTCAACCTCGGCTGAATGGCATTGTTCAATGTTGAATTGAGAGACGGCTCATTCCACCTCACCTCGAACAGAGCTCAAAACTGTGCGTGCAAACGTCCAGAGAAGACTGAAACCGGTCCCCGGTCGGCGTTGTATCCGGGATTGTCGATGAACTGATAGTCGAAGGTGAGCGTCGCCCATTTGTTGAGGCTGTAGGCATAATAGGCTTCGAAGATCTGCTCGGGGTGATAATTGAGCTGGCCATCGCCAATCAGAATCCCGATTCCCCCGGCAGCGAAATAGGCACGCGCGATCGGCGAGAGACCTTCGACCAAGCCAGCCACGCCGATCTTGTCATCCGGTCGGCCCCAAGCGTTGCCCTTTAACACTCCTCCGAACGAAAAGCTCTCGTCGCAATCGGTCCAGCCGATGATCTCGTCGAGACCGGGACTCCAGGTCGCACGCGAGAACACGCCCAGCTCGCTTGTGATCGCCTGCTCCATGTTAACGACGAAGCCGTAATTGGTGCGCACCTGCCGCGTCTGCGTAATGTCGGGATAGTTCGGGGTGGTGACCGGCATCGCGAGTGCGTCAGCATAGCTCCCCATGTTGGCGATGTTCGCCCATCCCATCAGACGCAATTTGCCGGGCTCTGCGAACAGCGAATACCGCAGTTCGAGTTCGCCGATATATTCACCGTGCTCGGGAATCTGGGTGTCGAAGGTGTTGGTGTTGGAGACGGTCGGCACCAGAAAATAGCCGCCACGGATCGCCCAGTTTTTCTGGTTCAGTTCCGCAGAAGCGCCCCACGTGTAGCTTATCTTGTCCATGGTCAAGTCGTAGGACCCGCAGCAATACATATTCCAGTTGAGGAAATCGACGCGCGGATCGTGGGAATAGCTGTTGCCGTCGAAAAGATCGATCACTGCGAACCTGCCGGCCGTGACGGTAATCCGCGAGATATCCTGCTTTCCGGCGAGCTGGTTCGGGCCATCCTCGACGTCCTCCTGCTCGCCGCCAAGGCCGAAGGTTTGCCGCACGAACACCCGCGCGATGTCCATGCGCGGCTCCGGGAAATCGGATTTCTGCGCTTCGCCGTTGGGAAAGCCTGCGACCCCCAGCGTGTTGCTGAGACCAAAGCCCTGCATGAGCTCCGGGTTGACATAGATTTCGGTACCGTCCCATGGTCGAAAGCCGACGAAGGCCGTTGCGCTGGTCGTATTCTGAATCTGACTTGAGCCCGTCAGGCTGTTCGCGCCCTGATAAGGCGAATGAAAATCGGGATAGCCCTGCTCGATAAAGGTCAACTGCCCGTGGACATTCCAGCTGTTCAGGTCAAGCGCCCAGGAGTCACCGGTGTTGCCGCCGCCGTTAGCGACATTCGTAGCCGTACCTGTCCAGTCAAGCTTCCGGTTGAGTCCAATCCTGACACTATTGAGATCTACCGTGGTCGATTCATAGCCGGTGCCCGATGGGAACGTGCTGCCGGCTCTTCCCAGGCGATCGTAGAGATATTCCAGTCTCGCGGTCCAGCCCGGCGCAATCGCAAGTTCAGCGCCCGCCCCGAGAGCCCAGCCGGTCTGCATTCGCAAAATCTTGTCCTCGTTGCCGGTCGAGTTGGCGTCCTCGAGGAACCGTGCTTGCGACCAGGCGAATCCGCCGGTGGCATAGAAAAGCCAATGGTCGAGGGTATAACCAACGCGGCCGCGCACCGTCGAGACAAAGTCAAGCTCTTCGGAAACGGCGCTGAACGGGGTTGTCCGCGACGCGACGATGCCGTTATCGAGAAAATTCGGGAAGGAGATATCTCCTTCGATTCCAAGAAGCAGGCGCGACGGCAGCCGATAATTGTAGCCGAACTGCATACCGCCAAAGAGGCTGCCGAATGTGCTATCGACCGCACTTGGGCCCGGATCGAACAGCGTGTTTGTCCCGTATCCCCGGCTATATCCGACATGGCCGCCGACATAAAATCCCGACCAGTCAAACGGAACTGCGGCCGAGGGCGGCGCTTGCAACGGCAACTGACCGGGTAAGTCCGCAGCCCGCGACGAGGCGCCAAACGCTGACGCTAGCGTCACGCCCAGACCAAACGCGGCGGCACGCGAAACGTCGATGCCTTTGGACAAGACGCCAGACTTATCGAGGAATCGGCGTGTTTTTCGTCCTGTGCTGCCAGTGCGGCGACTCGCTTTATACAATTGCGTCGCATTCGCAACAGTGCGGCGGGAGCTGGTTTCTTGGTGAATTGCGATGTCCATCCCGTCCGCGAATCTAACTCAACCCGACGGTGGCATTCGCAAGGACAAACCAAGACTTCTTCGACTGATTGCTCGTAACTCGTCGCAGCAATCCAGCTTGCTCAAATTGGCGCAGCGCGCAGCAAACGGTGGCCCTGGAGACCGGGCACCCTGCTTCACGCGCTTCGTCGTAGAGTATCTCAGCAGTGACGCGCCGGTTCGCGTCCCTGAGCAGCAGCCTTGCGATGGTGATCCGCTGCCTGGTCGAACACAGCCCAACTCTGTGCAGGAAGTTCGGAAGACCGCCCGGCCATAGAGCATCCCGATGAAACCTACTCGCGGTGAAACGCTTGTTCATGACGCCGACAAGCCCGGAATCGGCACGCCGAGTGTTTGCAGGATCAGAATTGCGTTGAGCAGCAACACCACCACCGTCGCAACCATTGCTGTGATATCGGTCAGGCGGCTATTGACAAATTGACCCATGATGTCGGCGCGTCGCGTGAACATCAGGAGCGCGACCATCGGCAGCGGCAGGGCGATACTGAGCACTACCTGACTGATGACCAGTGCATTCGTTGCATTCGCGCCAAGAGCGACGACAATGAAAGCCGGTATCATCGTTACCAGTCGCCGGACCAGGATCGGGATCCGGAAGGCGATGAATCCTTGCATGATGATTTGGCCGGCCATTGTTCCCACGGCCGAACTCGAAATTCCCGATGCAATAAGGGAGACCAAAAACACACCCGCGGCACCGATACCCAGCAAAGGTGTCAACGTATGATAAGCGGTTTCGATCTCCGCCACATCGCTGTGTCCGGCATGGAATGCGCTCGATGCCATCATCACCATCGCCATGTTGACCAAGCCGGCGATAACCAGTGCGGCAACGACTTCCCGATTTGAGAACCGCAATACCTTGCGTCGCTCGTCGTCGTCGTAAACCGGTGTACGCGTCTGCGTCAGGCTGGAATGCAGATAGATGGCGTGCGGCATCACGGTTGCGCCGATGATGCCGACGGCGAGCAGCAGCGCGTCGCCATCGGCCAACTGCGGCAGCACCGTATGCAACGCTGCCGCGCTCCAATCGACTGGAGCGATGAACATCTCGGTGAGGTAGCAAAGCCCAATAATACCAACCAAGCTACCAATGATCAATTCGATGGGCCGGAACCCTGAGCTTTCGAACATCAAGATGCCGTAGGTTACAACCGCCGTGACCGCCATCCCCGCAAGCAGCGGCATCTGGAACAACAGGGAAAGCCCGATGGCGCCGCCGAGAAATTCGGCCAGATCGGTCGCCATCGCGGCAACCTCGCTGACCGCCCACATCGCCCAGACAATCGGCTGGGGAAACTGTTCGCGGCACATCTCCGCGAGGTTCCGTCCGGTGACAATACCGAGTTTGGCGGAGAGGGCCTGGAACAGCATCGCGATCAGATTAGCGAGCAACACCACCCAAAGCAGTCCATAGCCGTACTTCGCCCCCGCCTGGATATTGGTCGCAAAATTGCCGGGGTCCTGGTAGGCGATTGAGACAATCACAGCCGGGCCAACGAATGCCAGATAGCCGCGGAGCCCGCTGGGCTGGCCTGACAATACCTGGCGCCCCGCGGAGACGGTCCGTTCGGTCAGTGTCGCTTTTTTCGGCAGCGCATCGGAAATCGCTGAGGACATCAAGCACCTACGCCAGTTTGTAGTCTAGGCTACATTCGAAGATAGCGACGCCTCTTGGAATGTCAACATACACAATGTAGGCAGTGCGACAAGTTCGCAGCAGGATTGAAAATCGCGCTGGTTCGGCGCAAGGTGCGTTTCAATCGTGAAAGGGTTCGGGAGGAGCGATGTCGCGAAACGCCAGGGATAAGCGGAATACAACCGAGCTTCCACCTGAACTCACCCAGGCGCGCCGATTCGGGAAAACTCGTTCAGCGCAATCGAGAGCGCTGCTCGAGGACTACGTGGAACTCATCGCGGATCTGCTGGCCACCGGTGGCGAGGCGCGGCCCACCGATATTGCCCGCCGTCTGGGCGTCTCCCATGCAACCGCCATCAACACGATCTCCCGGTTGAAGCGTGAGGGGTTGGCCAAGGGATTACCCTATCGCGGGGTGTTTCTCACGGACACGGGGCAAGCGCTGGCCGAAAAGACGCGAGCCCGTCATCGGATCGTCGTGGATGTTCTTGTTGCGCTAGGCGTCCCTACCGAGATTGCCGAGGCCGACGCTGAGGGGATTGAGCATCACGTTTCCGAGGCGACGCTGAGAGCGTTCGCTCATTTCCTGCAAGCGTCGGGGCATGGGTCCCGAAAAGCGTTGAAACCCAACCGAGCGACTTCCGCCCAACACCTGCCCTAGCTGATTAAACCGATTGCTTCGATCGCGCGCCGCGGAACCACGTGGCTATAAAGTACATCTAGCAATCACCACAACACTCGCCACTCCAAGCTTCACGGCCTTCTTTAATTAGCAGACATACAATCGCTAGCGACCCAATGCTGTCGATCCACCAAAATCCAAAGAGAGCTTGTGCAGTAAGGCTCACAACCGCCACCAGCGACAACCAACCGCACGTGATTGATTCCATTGCGTCAGCGCGCAACGCGCGGCTGCCCAGCTTATCGGCAAGATCGATCTTGTGGCGTGCCAAGTACCGCATGATGGGGATCGCCAAGGCCGTTAAGATCAATCCCGGCAAGGAAAACTCCTCACCATGCTGAGTCCACAGATGCCAGCCCGCCGCAAGGACAACATAAGCCGCAAGCACAAACAGCAATACCCCACCAATTCGGCTCGCAAGCCGTTCGGCATCTTCAGAAAATGCTTTCCCATGCCGAAGCTCGACTGAAAGTCTCCACATGAGCACTCCGGCGGATATCAACTCAATAACGCTATCCAACCCGAACGCGACCAGAACAAGGCTGCGTGCGGCCACGCCGGAAATGAGTGCCACAACCGCTTCGACGCTCATCCAGCCAATCGTTAGCCATTCAAGACGGAACGCATCTCGAATAAGTAAGGTGCGGCTCCCTGCTGCGCTGCTCGGCAATACCAGGGGCGGCGGTGCGCAACACGCATCCGTGCAGGGTTCCCCAAGCTTGTCCATCTGACTCGTTGTAACTCCGAGACGCCTAAACTGGCTAGGTATGCCAGGACAGTAATATGGTCAGCGACAACTGCAACTCTGAACTTGGCCGCTATCTGCCTGTCGGCGCCCGCTAGCTGGCTCGAAGGGGTTTCGTGCAATATCTGTTCGCGTCTCTAAATGACCGCGACCGTCTCTCCAAAGGCGCGACTTCCGGTCAGGGTCCAGAAAAGGACATAGGCTGGCGCCTGAGCGATGTCCGCTCTCAGCAGCGGACATCCCAAATCCATCATTATGCGGACGACCGCTTTGCGCCGATTTTGTTGAAGAAGTCGGCGGCCCAACTGTTCGAGACGGCGAGAGAAGATAGGCGCGCGAGGATTCTTGCGTGCTCAGGCAGGCATTGGGGCGGGGAGCGGGATC
>JBKQRS010000477.1:0-2525 GCA_052143915.1 Bradyrhizobium sp. | reverse complement strand
TTCGCGTCGAGGTCGCGCACCTTGCGCAAGGGCAGATTCTCGTCGATCGCCTTGCGCGCGAAAGCGATCGCGCCCGCGCGCAGCTTGCCCTCCTCGACGAGTTCGTCGACGACGCCCCAGTCCCGAGCCTGTTTCGCGCCGAAGGGCGTTCCCGACAGGATGACCTCGAGCGCGTTGACCGGCCCGATCAAACGCGGCAAGCGCTGCGTGCCGCCAGCTCCGGGAATGAGCCCGAGCTTGATTTCCGGCAGGCCGAGCTTGGCAGAGCGAACGGCGACGCGATAATGGCAGACCAGCGCCACTTCGAAGCCGCCGCCCAGCGCCGTGCCGTGGATCGCCGCGATCACAGGCTTTGGACAATCCTCCAGAGCGCTCTGTAATTCTGGCACGGTCGCGCCCGTCTGCGGCTTGCCGAATTCGGAAATGTCCGCGCCGGCGATGAAAGTGCGCCCGCCACAGATCAAAACCACGGCCTTGGCCGCGGGATCGGCGGCAGCCTTGCGCATCCCGTCCCGAATACCGTCGCGCACTGCGGCCGAGAGCGCGTTGACCGGCGGCGAATCAATAGTTAGGACGGCGACGTCGCCTTCGAGCGTGAGATCGGCGACGGAATTGACAGCTGCCACGACGGCTCCCCCCGATGCGTTCTCGGGCCGTTGGCCCGAAGGATCTTCAATAACTTGATATGGCGTCTGTTTCGATTGAGACGCTACCACACGGCGCACGGCGGTCGCTACACACGTTGGCGCGGATAGGCCGGCTTGCTTTCGACATGCGTCAGGCTAGGCTCGCGGCAACAGCGAATGAATGAAAGAGCAACCGGGGAGGAGCTCAGACGTCGCCATTCGACCTCGACGGCAAGGCCGTTTCAAAGTCATTGACACGTCCCGCGCCATGGCTGCGGCTAGGCATTTTGGCGACGGTTAGCGGAAATTCGCGCGATGCAAAGCCGATGACCTGGTCCCGCAAACTCTCGAAGCCGATCCCGCTTAAGGACGGCCGCATACTGACCACACTGGCGGATGCCCGTGCGATCGTCCTGGCGCTTCCAGAGCGCCATCAGCGCAATGAGCATTGGTTATATGCTGGCGAGTTGTTGTTCGAAGCCGCAACCCGGCAAGGCCCGATGAAGATCACGGTTGCGCAGCTGGAGCGCGCGCTCAAGGCCGAGGGGCTGATTTAGGCCGATGGAATCGCTAAGCCGCGCGCTCTCCATGGCCCAGCGATCTTGCCCGCCACCGGCGGCGAATAGGCCAAGCTAAAAGATGCGTCGCACCCCAGCCGAGGGCGAGCGCAATACCGGCGATCACAAATGCCTCAAACGTTATAGGAACAGCAGGCTCAAAATCCTCGATCGCCTTGGTTGCGGTCGCTGGGTCGAAATTCCCAATCAATGTCACGAGGCGGGTGAACGGGCCCCCGCGTTCGAATGCCTCCTGTTGGCGGGCAAGTCGGTTGGCGCGATCGATATTCTCCTCGATAGCAACGCCCCGCTCGCGCGCCAGCGTCTCCGGATTGCTCTTTAGTTGATCGACGCCTTGCCCGCGCGTCAGCGACTGGGCGGCGGTTTCGCTATCGAATTGCGCGATCGTTCGATTGAGCTCGTCGAGGGCGCCCCCGAGACGCTGTCGATATTGCTGCGCGAATTCCGGCAGCTGGGAGCCAATGAGGCCGCACAGCAGACCGATCGCCACAGCCAGTCGTCGAACCAGCACTCTTGTCCCCTATTTCGCCCTCAGGCATCAGGGATAACCTGACGCTAACGCCTCGCCAATCTCATCGTTCCGGGCACGCATGCCAACCAACCAAGCAAACGGCGGCCGGCGTGATTTCCGGCGGGAATGGTGGAGAAGGCCAAGCAGAAGCTGTGCGAACAGCAGCAGCAGGATCGCAATGTCGCCGAAGGATGAATTGCGGCGGGTGCGCGGATCGGTCAGACGCCGATGCGTGAGAAGGCTGGTGCCGACGAGGCACATCAGCCCGGCGACGCCGCCCACGACAATCGCCAGCCTCTGTTTGAAGCCGTGGCTGACGCCCAGCATGTCGAAAACCCAGATCGGCGTCAGAAGCCCGAAGAAATGTCCGGCGAAGATGACGAGAATGCCGAGGTGAAACAGGTTTGACCCCCACGCCAATTGCCGCCTGCGCAGCAACTGGCTGGAATGTGAAAACGCGTCCAACTCTGACCCACCGCTTAAGTCACACAACCCACTGATTTCGTTCGAAACGGTGAAAATTGGGCGGGGGGGGGGGGTCATTCTTCGCGCGAAACGTGACCCCTCCTGAACGAGCGATTAGCGTGATTGATCAATGGCATGAATCAAACTCGGATGGGGTCAGGGTTTGGACGCGTTTTCACAATCCTGACCCCATCAACGTCGGATTTAATGGTGCTTCATCTAGCTAGCTTGGGCGTCCGCTAAGTCGTAAGATGGACATGGCGGTATGGAGAAGAAAATGGCCAAAGCCGAAGGCGACGCCAAGAACACGCTCTATTGTTCATTCTGCGGCAAGAGCCAGCATGA
>JBKQRS010000476.1:0-17494 GCA_052143915.1 Bradyrhizobium sp. | reverse complement strand
GCCATTTTGCCTTTGTCGCCGACAAGCCCGTCGGTCTCGTGCGGGAACGCCTGCCGCTTTACGGCCTCCTTCAGGCGTTCCACGATTCCGGGGCTTTTGGCGTATGGGTCTTCTGGTGCATCAGCGGCTTCATCTTCTTCTGGAAGTACCGGGACGCGATCGCGGAGCGATCCGTGGAGGGGTCGAAATTCTTCGTGCTTCGCTTCTCGCGGCTTTATCCGCTGCACCTGGCAACACTTCTGCTGGTTGCGCTGCTGCAGCCGGTCTATTTCGGCATCAGCGGGCATTTCTTTGTCTATCAGGAGAACGACCTGCCGCATTTTCTGGCGCAGCTTTTCATGGCAAGCGACTGGGGCATCGTGCACGGCTACAGCTTCGACGGGCCGATCTGGTCGATCTCGGTAGAGGTGCTGGTCTACTTCCTGTTCTTCGTGATGCTTCTCGGAACCAGGTCATGGCTGTTGAACCTGGCCGTTGTCGCAGCCTGTGTTGGCGCTGCCTTCGTGCACACAAGCGGGCAGGTCACGAACTGCCTCGCGTTTTTCTATATCGGCGGGTTGGCGGCAATCGCCCGGCGGGCGGTCGCCTCGTCGAGGTTCAAATGGGGAATCGAAGCCGCGGCATGGCTCGTCGCTTTGATCGCTCCGCCGATCGCCGTGAGCCTGATGCGCGATCAGCTCGATCAGCTCGATTTTCCGCTGTTCCTGACCTACACGCCGGTCTTGCTGTTTTGCCTCTCGCGCGAAATTACCGTGCCGTCCGCCGTTCAGAAGGCCGTCGAGGCGGCCGGCAACATGACCTATTCAAGCTATCTCTTGCACTTTCCGATCCAGCTCCTGATCGTCATTGGTTTTTCGATCATCGCAGCGCCGATCCCGCTCTATGACGTCACGTTCTTTGCGATCTATCTCGCAACCACGCTGCTGGCGTCGTATTTCGCCTATCGTTATTTCGAGGCGCCGGCGCAAAATCTCGTTCGCGAGTTTTTTCTGCGCCCCAAGGCCGCCGCTCCGGAAACCATCCTCGGCGTCACGAAATAGCTAGGGCGAGGCGGCCGAGGTGCGCTCGGTGAGAAGTCTCCACAGCACACCTTCGCCGAGACGAACGGCAACGACGCGGAAGGTGAAATACGGGATGAGGATGATCAGCATGAGCAGGCTCGAGGCGAGGGCTTGTTGCAGCGTACCGCCTCCGAGCTCGCCCAGGGCTTCCGTGATTGTCCGTCCGTGAAAATAGCCGACAATGATTTCCTCAACGACCGTAAGCGCAATCAGAAATACAAGAAAGAGCACGGACTTCTTGAGGATGTCGGCTAACAAGACGCCGGCGCGCCCGTTTCGTTCTCCGATCTTGAGCGCGTGCAGAAGCAGGACAAACTTGCCGAGAATAAGAGCCTTGGCGATGGCAAAGCCAAAGGGGGCGAACGCGATCCCGTCACTGTGGAGGATGGCCGCCTTGTAGAAGGTCAGTGAGCCAAAGCAGACGTACAGGTACGCCGAGATAATAAGGTATTCGGACAATTCGTGCCGTAAACGCTGCAGGAACGCGGCTGGTTTGGGTGGCGCAAGGCCCGCCACGTTCGATCGATCTGATGTCGCGGCCGAGCGCCGGGAGGCTGTCCGGAACAGCCGCGACAGCGCGGGCACTGTTTCCGCGTCCGTCCACTCAGCCATGCCTTCGGTCCAAACCAGACGCGACCGACCCGCGTGCCTGATCCGTCCGGCCAAATCCTCCAGCGTGATTGGGCCCACCGTCTCATCGCCTTCGATGCAGTACCAATTGGCTTTCATGGGCAGGTTTCCTTCGTCCGCCTTGCCAGGTCCCCCGAGTTGCTCCCTGGCCGGGGCTGCCAGATGGTCTCTACGCGAGCTTCATCAATTTGAGCGCCGCCAGGCCGTTCGGACCGTAGGGATTGCCAAGACTTTCGCACATTTCGAAATGGTTGAAGTTCGGCGCCTCGATCAGCTCGACCGGCTTGCCGGCGGCCTTCACCGCGGCGGCAAAATCGCGGCTCTGGCGCTGGAACTCGGGCGTCTCGTAGGTGCCATAGCTGACTGTGATCGGCGCGCGCAGCATGTCGATCTGCCGCATCGAACTCATCGACCGCTCCATGTCGTCGTTGAATTTGATGTAGGCGCTGCGCGTGCCGGAGAGTCGCGCCGGCTTCAGGTCGTAGATCCCGCTCATCAAGAGGCCGCCCGTAATCATGTCGGCCGGCAGTCCGAAATCCTTTTGCCAGTCGGTCACCAGCGCGACGCCGCAGAGGTGACCGCCGGACGAGTGGCCACCGACGTAGAATCGCTTGGTGTCGCCGCCGAAGCTTGCGGCGTTCTTGAAAACCCAGGCGATCGCACGGCGCACTTGCCCGGCCATCGCTCTGATATCGCCGCTCGCGGCGGCCGCCTGGATGAAGTCCAGCGCGATGTAGTTCACGCCCGCATTGACGAAGAGATCGGCGGGATAGGCGTAGTCGCGGGCATTGCCGCGAAGCCACGCGCCGCCATGGATGTAGATGAAAATCGGTGCGTTGGGCGTTTTGGCCGGATAGAGGTCGAGCGTTTCGATCGGCGTCGGTCCGTAGGCGAGCCGCTTCGGCGCGCCCAGGCGCGCGCGCGTCGTCTCACTGCTGGTGGCAAAGCGCTTCAGGATCTGGTTGATGAGGGGCGCATAGGCGGTCTGATTATAGGCCGCATCGAGTTCGACCTGGTCCATGTCCATCCAGACCGTCGGGCCCCTTTCGTGGGCCGGCGGTCCCATCGGACACCCCTCGGCCAGCGCCGGCGTTGCGGCCATGGCGACCGCCGTTCCAAGCAGGGCCCGGCGCGAGATGAGGTTGAAATCTGGTTTGCGGTTGTCAGGCATTGCTCCCCCATGTGCGCCTGGATCAGAACATGATTTCTTCTACCCGCTCGCAGATCGGAGCGGCAAGGTATCAATCCTGCTATTCTGCAGGGAGCATGAAGGTCGGGAATGGCAGCATCGCGACGGTGGACCCGATTGAGAGCTTCGGCACCGGTTAGGGACGTTTGAGAGGGAGCCCATCAGATGAATGCCATCCAGGTTTCGTATTTCTCTGACGTATTGTGCATTTGGGCATATGCCGCGCAGGCTCGTGTCGATGCGGTCAGTGAGAGGTTCGGCGACAAGGTTAGGCTGGATTTCCGGTTCTGCTCTGTCTTTGGCGATACGGCCCACAAGATCCCCGCGGCCTGGCGGGAGAAGGGTGAATATGCCGGGTTCAACGCGCATTTGCGAACCGTCGCGCAACGGTTTCCGCATATCGAGCTCCATCCGGAAATCTGGCTGAACGTGCGTCCGCCAACCTCGGCAAGCGCGCATTTGTTTATGACGGCCGTGCAGCAATGGGAGCACGACATGGCCGCACAAGGCCAAGGCGGACCAACGACATCAGTCTTTGACAAAGTGACGTGGGCATTCCGCTGCGGGTTTTTCCGGGATTGCCGCGACATTGCCCGATGGGATGTCCAATGTGAACTGGCCGAAGCTGTCGGCGTTGACATAAGCGCGATTGAGAAGCGCATTCGCGAGGGAACCGCATTTGCCAGACTATCGGCGGACTACCAGGACGCCGACAAGATGCGCATCGAAGGCAGCCCAAGTTTCGTATTGAACGAAGGGCGGCAGAAGCTCTACGGCAACGTTGGCTTTCGGATCATCGAAGCAAACATTCAGGAATTGTTGCGGGCGCCCAGCGGCGATCAAGCGAGCTGGTGTTGATGATCGCCTGTCCTACGCCAGCGTGACCATTCCGGCCCAGAACTGCTGCTTCGACGCGGTCGCATCGATTTCGTATTTGCGCACGAAGGCGAGCTTGCCATCGCCCCGATGCGGTAGATGACGATCCCGGCCGGGAGCGTTGTGATGTTCTTGCCTTCGCGCATCGGCATCGCCCAGACCGATGCGGCGGCGAGGATCCGCCCAGCCGGATCGATCCCGAAGGTGCGCAAGTAATTGGCGTGTCCGTCGGCATTCTGGATCAACGTCGGGCCGTCTTTGAAGAGAGTATTCGATGGGGACGCGCAATGGCACCAAGCGCGAAAGATATCGCCGCTAACTATCCAAGTGCGGTGATTTCGCGCGGCAGCGCCCGTTCTTCAGTGGATCGATTGACGACGCGACGCGCAATCAGGACGGCGACGATCAGCGTGCCGCCTAGGCCAAGCGGGACCTCGAAGAACGGAAACGCGATCAACAGCCCGATCGCGCAGGCCAGCGCGGCGAGTTCGCCACGCCGAAAACCGTCGGCGAGGCCGATCCGCAGCAGCAGCCCGACCGGGATCGCCAGCACCATCAGGTCGTAGAGAAACAGATAAGGCGTCACGAGCAGCGTTCCCGCAGCCAGCGCCGCGGCCTTCAGCGCGTAATCGGCGCGGCTGCGCCACAACGTGACCACGCCGAACAGCACGGTGCCCGACATCATCCACTGCAACATCCACGCCAACTGCTCGCTGCCGCCCAGAGTGCGCACCAGGCCGAACACGCTCTGCAGTTTGAAGAAGGTGGCGCGGCCTTCGGTGAAGAAGGCCTGCGAGAACATCGGCATCCAGTGGAAAAAAGCCTGCCAGCTCTCGGTGCCGAAGGCGATCCATGACACTAGCGCCAGCGCAGCGGTGGTAACCGCAGCAGCGAAGAATGCCCTCCATTGCGCCGCCGCAATCAAGACAAGCGGAAACAACAGGCCGTATTGCGGCTTGTAGGACAGAAGGCCCAGGCAAATGCCTGACAGGACCGGCCGGGTCGGCAACAGGACCAGCGTTCCGCCAAGCAGCGCCGCGGTGAGGAAGCCGTTTTGCCCGGCCATCGTATTGGCCAGCACCACCGGAAACGCCGCGCCCACCATGAGGCCAAACCGTCGCCCCACCAGGCTGCGCATCATCGCCATGTAAGGCACGAAGCTGGCCGCGGCCCAGCCGACCAGCCCGGTGGCATAGGAAAAATGCGCCAGGAGCATCGCGATGAACAGGAACGGCGGCGGATAGTGCCAGGCATAGTCGCCGACATAGTTCCGGCCGAGCATCGCGACCTGAACCTGCTTGTGGATGTCCCAGTCCCAGGCCAGCGCAGGCTTTCCATCCAGGGCGAGCTTGCCGGCAGCCCAGACGTTGAGGAAGTCGGTGTGGATGAAGTGGCCGTTGGCATCGAACAGCCATGCATGGGCGAAGTACATCGCCGGGATCATCGCCGCGTTGAAGGCAGCCAGCAGCAGGCATGCCTTCAGGAGCAGCGGTGGAACGGCGTCGCGCGGCGCCACATTTGGTGCGGATGTTGTCGAGGACATCCCCTATAACTACCGCGCCCTGCCTTGAAGAAAGATGAACCGAAACAATCGGTGTGCGCTGCAACAGCGGGGGCGTACCCGTTTCGTTAACCATTTTTAAGGAATCAGCGATAGAGACCGAAGCGGCTTCTTCTCAAGACCGGTCGGACACCATGACTGAGCCTGATGTTCTAAGTCGCGACATAGATGCGCTGAAGGCCCTGCAGAGGGACGCCTGGCAGGCCCTCGCCAGCCCGAGCCTGACGACCTTCGATCGCCGCGAGATCCGAAACCGGATCCGGCACAGCGAGATCGAGCTGCGGGAAAACCTGAAAATGATGTCCGAGCGCCTGCGCTTTCGGCCGCGGCCGGTCGAAATTGTTGGCGACAGCCTCGCGAAACTGGAATTCCGCTTTCTCTAGAACTCGAAGACGTCGGTGCTTCGCCGCGCCAGTTCGCGCAAATCGCCGAGCGTTCCGCGAACCGCGTTGCAGCGGCGGCAATGGATCTCGGCATGATCCGGCGCGTTGTCCGGGTCGATCGCCTTGATCGAGAGATTGCCGCAGGCGTCGCAGACAACCTTGAGCCCGGTCTGCTCCCGACAATGATGCTGGCCGAGGTTCATGCGCCTCTGCTCAGCCGATGATCGCGGAAGCAAAATAGCTGACGGTCCCGAGCTTCAGGGCCAGGCGCCCGAAGTTCTGCTGCAGGCCAATCGACGCCACGGCTTGTTCAAGCTGATCCCGCAGGTCAGCGAAGGGCCGCTTCCGGCCGGCGATATACGGCCCATACAGAACGTCGTTGCGACGCTCGATCAGCTTCGCGGCCAGCGTGACCGCGAGGAAAACCAGTCCAGGAAATACGATGATCTCGATTGTCATTTTTCGGCCCCCGCCGTTTGATCCCATGGGGCCTTTGATACGCCTAAAATTCTAAGGTTCGGATCTTGGCCGTCGCTGCAATTGAGCGAACGCGTTAGCGAACCTTAAACCACGTTGTGCGGGGCAGTTGCCGAGCTGTCCGGGAATGTGCGGCGGCGTTTAGGAAGGCCGGACCTGCATGAACGGCGCTTCAAATTGCCGCGCATCGCGTGTACCGAAGTATGAAAACAAGAAACGGGGGGAGGGTGCCTTGAAGAAATTGTCGGTTGTAGCGGTGGCCTTGATGCTTGGTCTTGGCGCACGCTGTTTCGCTCAGGCGCAGTTGGAAGGGCTGACCAGGGACAAGTCGCCGCCGCCTGCCAACAAGCTCTACGAAAACAACCTTCGCCTGCCTGATGACGCCGGCAGGCTCTTCCTGCCCGACGACACCTATCTGCATTGGCCGCTGCCCGCGGGCGAGGAGGCGTATGCCGGCGTTGACGGCATGGCGATGAAAAACAAAATACCCGAAATCACCGCGATCTCGCGCAAGAGCCGCGACGACGGCAACCAGTTCTGGGGCAGGATCGCCGGCACCGCCTATGACCGGATGATCCAGGATTGGGTCGCGCAGCAGTTCAAGGCAATCGGGCTCGAGCAGGTGAGGCGGCAGGAGCTCGATATGTCGCCGCTGTGGTACCCCAATTCCTGGGAAGCGAGTTTTGTCGTTGGCGATACCGCGACGCCTCTCAAGACGACCTTTCCGATCACCGACACCGTTGGCACCGGGGGGAAGGGCATCGAGGCGCCGGCGATCTGGCTGGGTCTGGGCACGCCGGCGGACTTCAAAGATCGCGATGTTCACGGCAAGGCCGTGCTTCTCTACAGTAGTCCTACTCCCGGTGGCCGCGATCACTTCGCGCGATGGAGCGGGTCGATGCTGCGTGCCAACAAGGCTGGCGCGGCGATGGCGCTCATCGTGATGGACATCCCGGGCAATGTGACGACGGAGCCCGAGGCCGGCGCGGGAACGACCGTGCCGACCCTGACCATCGGCATGAAGGAGGGCACCGCGATCCGCGAGGCGATCGAGGCCGGCAAGGACGTGAAAATTCGACTGCGCGCGGACATCGAGCGCAAGGCGGGGTTGAAGACGGCCAATGTCTGGGGCGTGCTGCCGGGCATGACGGATGAGAACATCCTGATCATGGCGCATACGGATGCGATGTTCGAGGGCGCGCTCGACAATGCCTCGGGGATTGTGATGCTTCTGGAAATCGCGCGTTATTATGCCGCGATACCAAAAGAGCAACGTCGGCGGACCATTACCTTCGTCACCACGCCGGACCACCATCATGGCGCGACGGGCATCAAGTGGATCAATCAGAACATGGGCGAGTTCCTGCAAAAGACTGCGCTGATCGTCAATTGCGAGCATCCCTCGCAGACGCAGACCTACCGTCTCGGCTCCGGTCTCATGACGTCCACCCAGACAAGCGCGCGCCGCTGGTTCGTCGGCGGCAGCGAAGTGCTGCGGCGCGTGGTGCTCAACTCGCTCAGGGAGTTCGGCGTGGCGGTCTATGCGCGCCCCGAGGGGCGGCCGGGTGGTGAACTCCAGCACGTCTACACGCGGGCGCCAAGCTTCCACGTCATCGACCACATCTTCTATCACTCCGATGCCGACACCGCGGATCTGGTTCCGGCATGGGGCATCGAGGCGGTCACCCGCGCCTATCTGAAGATCATCGACACCGTGAACAAGATGGAGATCAGGGAGCTCGTCGCGGAGGGCGCCAGGAGCGAACCTTCGCGGTGAGAACGATCGTCATGGGATGATCGCGGACAGGCGTTCGCTCGCGAGCGGTCTGGTTCAATTCACCGCAGCACGTGCCGCGGCAGCCACAGCGACACTTCCGGAAGATAGGTGACGAACATCAGCACCAGGAACATCACGGCGTAGAACGGCCAGATCTTCCGCATCACCTGTTCGATCGTGACCTTGCCGACCGCGCATCCCACGAACAGGATCGAGCCGACCGGCGGATGACACAGGCCGATACCGAGGTTGAGCAACATGATCATCCCGAAGTGAACGGGATCAACGCCGAAGTGCTGCATCACCGGCAGCAGGATCGGGGTTGCGATCAGGATCGACGGCGCCATGTCGACCAGCGTGCCGAGCACCAGGAGCAGGATATTGATCAGGAACAGGATGACGTATTTATTGCTCGAGATCGACAGGAAGAACGCCGTCATCTTCGCCGGCATCTGCGTGAGCGCCATGATGTAGCCGACACTGGACGCGCATGCGATCAGCGTCAGCACCATCGCCACCGTGCGCAGCGTCCGGTGCAAGAGGAGCGGCAGGTCGCGCCAGCGATAGTCGCGGTAGATGAACATCGTCACGAAGAACGCCCAGATGCAGGCGACGGCGCCGGCCTCGATCGCGGTGAAGATGCCACCGAGAATGCCGCCGAGAATGGTGGCCAGCGTCACCAGTCCCCAGGCGGCATCGATCGTGATCTTGAGCGCGTTCTTCACCGGCACGCGCTGGCCATGCGGGTGCTTTTCGCGGTAGGCGACGACAAGACAGAGGACGATCAGCGAGAACCCCAGCAACAGGCCGGGAAACACTCCCGCCATGAACAAGGCGCTGATCGAAATCGTGCCGCCGGTCGCCAGCGAATACAGCACCGCATTGTGGCTCGGCGGCACCAGCAGCGCCTGAACCGAGGAGGTGATGGTGAGGTTGGTGGCGAACACGCGCGGAAATCCGGCCTTCTCCATTTGCGGGATCATCACCGAGCCGATCGCGGAAGTATCGGCGACCGCCGAGCCGGAGATGCCGCTCAGGAAGGTGGTGGCGAGCACGTTGACGATGGACAGGCCGCCGCGCACGCGGGTGAATCCGACCAGGACGTCCGCGAACGCCACCAGACGCCGCGCCATTCCGCCTTCAGCCATGATCGCGCCGGCCAGCACGAAAAACGGAATCGTCAGCATCGCCACCTTGCTGACGCCGTCGGAGATCTTCAGCATCACCGCTTCCAGAGGAATGCCGATCGACCAGGCGCCCGCGATCGCGGCGAGCGCCAGCGAATAGGCGATCGGCATGCCGATCAGAAAACAAAACAGCATGGTCGCCAGCAGAACGAAGATATCCATGTCGGTCTTTCCCTCAGGGAATCAATCGAAGGGTAGGGCTTCGCCGTGCTGAGAGATCGGATCGGGCGGAGCCCCAAGGAACACCCGCTCGATGATGAAAAGCAGCAGGCAAACGCCGCCGGTCGGAATCGGCAGATAAGTGACACCCACCGACAGGAACGGAAAATCTCCGATCGTATTGTGCCAGGTCACCTCCACGAGCCGCTCCCCCCAAACGATCATGAAGACGGCGATCAGCGCCATCAGCAGCTGCACGATGAGATCGAGCAGGGTGCGAAGTCGCCCCGGCAGCTGGTCTGCGAAATAGGAGACGTTCATGTGCAGGTTGAGCCGGTAGGCCGCGGCCGCGCCGATGAAGGTCAGCACGATGGTCAGGAGAACCGCGAGCGGTTCCGGCCAGGAGGCTGCGCTGTTGAGCACGTAGCGGGTGAACACCGCCCATGGAATGATCGCCGAAATCAGAACCAGCGCGACGCAGCCGACGACGACGCACAGAAGATAGAGGGCGTCCATCGCGCGGCGAAATGCTGCTGCCATTACCCAGGCTCCCCCCGATTGCCGATCCAAACCATGTCTGCGTGCAGCATGAACGGCACGCGCAATGCTTATCTGATGGCCTGGATGCGCTTGATCATGTCCTGGTATTTCGGGCCGTATTTGTCCCACACCGGTTTGACGGCGTTCTGGAATGGCGCCTTGTCGGCAATCTCGACGATCTGGCAGCCGGCCGCTTTCGCCTTCTCCATCGCCTGCAGCTCATATTTTTTCCAGAGTTCGCGTTCCTCGAGCTGCGCCTCGCGCGCGAACTTCTTCAGAAGGCTCTGGTCGTCGGCGGAAAGGCTGCCCCATGCTCGCTTGGAGAACAGCAGCACTTCGGGAATCACGAGGTGCTCGGTCAGGGAAAGATATTTGGCCGACGTATAATGGTTGCTGAAGACATAGCTTGGCGGGTTGTTCTCGGCGCCGTCGATCACGCCGGTCTGCAGCGCGCTGAACACCTGATCGTAGCCCATCGCGACGCCGTTGCCGCCGAGCGCATTCATCATGTCGATGAAGATCGGATTGCCGATGACGCGGAACTTCAGGCCCTTGACGTCCTCGATCGATTTGATCGGCCGCTTGGTGTTGTAGAGGCTGCGCGCGCCGGCATCCATCCAGCACAGCGCGACCAGGTTCGCGTTGGGGCTCGCCGTGATCTTGTCGAGCAGCACCTCACCGATCGGCCCGTCCATCATCTTTTCGGCGTGGGCCGTGTTCCTGAACAGAAACGGCATGTTGACGACGTTGATGTCATCGACGATCGGCCCCATCGATCCCACGCTGACGCGCAAGAGCTGGATCGCGCCGATCTGCGTCTGTTCGATGGTCTCCTTCTCGCCGCCGAGCTGCATCGACGGATACATCTGGATCGAGAGACGTCCGTCGGTGGCGGCAGCGAGTTTCCTGCCGAGATTTTCGGTGGCCGCCACGGTTGGATAGCCCGGGGGCTGGACGTCGGAGGCTTTGAAGACCTGCTTTCCCTGCGCGTGCGCAGGCGCTAGTGGCGCAAGCGTTGCCGCCAGATTTGCCGCTCCGAGCCCAGCGCTCATCCTCATGAAGTCGCGACGTCTCATTAGAATCCCCCCATTTTTTATGATTGTAGCTACTTTCGGGCGTCGAGGAAGCCCGCTCTTGCCCGCAATTCGCGCTGATCGGCACTCGTCAATAAGTCAATCAAAAGCTGCGACTGCCGCGCCTGCGCCGCGACCGTCACGACTGCCGCCGTGTAGACTGTGGAAAGGTCGCACCCCTTCGGCAGCGATCCCGAAAGTTTTACGCCGTTGGTGTTGAGAATTTCGGTCGATTGGGTGCAGCCGACCGGTCTGACGGCGTCGGTCTCGGCGAGATGGCGCATGGCCGTTGCGCCGTTCGGATAGATCCTGAGCCGGTTCGCGACCTCGTCGGCGATGCCGAGTTGCTGCAGCACTTTGGCGACATGGATGCCGGCCGTGGATGCCGTGGTGTCGGGAACGAAGATCGCGTCAGAACCGAGCAGCACCTCGCGCAGGCTTGCCGCATCGTGCACTGAGGCGAGCGGATCGCCGGCGCGGACGGCGATGGCGGTCTCGACCCGGCCGATGTCCAAGATCGAAGCGGGGACGACAAGCTTCTCGCCCGCGAAGTCGGCGATCAGCGCCGCCGTCAGCACGACGATGTCGGCAGGCCAGCCGCCGCGCAATTTGCCGGCCATGGCGCCGACCGCGCCGAACTCGCCTTCGATGGCAAGGCCGGTCCGCGCCTTGAACGCCGGCGCCAGGCTCGCGATCAATCCTTGCGCCGCGCCGCCGCTGAGTATCTTCAAGCTGGTCATGACGAGAGTTCCATCGCGGCGATCAGGCGCTCGCGGGTGATCGGCAGGTTGCGAACCCGCAGGCCCAGCGCATCGAAAACGGCGTTCGCAATCGCCGCCGTGACCGGGCCGTGCGCGGCCTCGCCCGCGCCGAGCGGCTCCATGTCGGGCCGCGACATCACCTCGACCGTGACCTCGGGCACCTCGCTGAAACGCAGGATCGGATATTCGGTCCAGGAATTGCTGGTGATGCGCTGGTGGTCGAAGCGAACGCGTTCTTTCAGCACCCAGCTCGTGGCCTGGATCGCGCCGCCCTCGATCTGGTTGATCACGCCGTCGGGATTGATCGCTTCGCCGACATCGACCGCGATCGTAAGCCGCTTGACGCTGATATCCTCCGCGCCCTCGACTTCGGCGATCACGGCGCAATAGGCGCCGGTGTTCTTGTAGCGGGCAAAGCCGAGGCCGTAACCGATGCCGTCGCGTTGGGCGGGCTTCCAGTTCGCGCGTTTGGCGACCGCGCGGATCACATCCTGCGCGCGGCTGTCCGATAAATGCCGCAGCCGGAGGGATACCGGGTCTTCGCCGCGCTCGGTCGCGAGTTCGTCGAGAAAGGATTCGATCGCAAACACGTTGCCCTGCGCGCCGAGGGTGCGCAGCGCCGAGGTTCGTATCGGCATGGTGGTGAGGCGATGGGATTCGATCTGCCACGACGGAAAATCGTAGAGCGGGACGGAATTGCGGTCGGCGCCGCCGCCATTGGCAGGCGGTGGGTTGGTGGCAATCGCACGCGGGAACGGCTTTGCCAGTTCTGTTGCGGCGAGAAGCGCGGGCAGATTCGCGCGGCCCGGCCGCGCCGTGTGACCATTGCCCCAGATACTGTGGCGCCAGCCGACAATCTCGTCTTTCGCATCGAGGTCGGCTTCGATCTCGATGGTCATCGCCGCACCGAACGGCGCATGCGACATCTCATCGGCACGCGACCATTGCACACGGACCGGCCGGCCGCAGGCCACTTTCGCCAGCAGGACGGCATCGAGCGCGACGTCGTCGGCGCCATTGTGTCCATAGCAGCCGGCGCCCTCCATGTGCTCGACCGTGATGTTCTCGACCGGAATTTTAAAGACCAGCGCGAGGTCGGCGCGAAGCAGATATACGCCCTGGCTGTGGGTCCAGACCCGGACCCGGTCTCCGGTCCACTGCGCCATGGCGCAGGAGGGTGCGATCGACCCATGCTCGATATAGGGACGGGTATACTGCCGGTGGATCGTGCGCGTCTTCGTGAGACCCGATGACGCCTTCTTGCTGGCGATGACGGTCAACTCGGCCGGCTGGACCTTCAACCACTCCGCGAGCCCGTCTTCATCGGGGAGTTCTTCGCGCGACGACCAGGTAGCGCCCTTGCGCAAGGCGGCAAGCGCCAATTCCGCGCCGGCCTCGGTTTCGCTGATGACGCCTGTGAAATTGCCGTCGCGCACGATGGTGACCAGGCTCGCGATCTTGCGCGCGGCATCCTCTTTCAACTCGATCAGCGTCGCGGCCGAAAACTCGGACCGCAGCACGCGGCCATGCAACATGTCAGGCAGCGGGGCATCGTGAATGAAGCGGGGATGGGCGAAAACCTTGTCGGGGATATCCAGCCGCTGCACGGAATTTCCGGCAAGGCTGCGCTGTGCCGCTGATTTGGGCACGGCGCCCGGCGTGGCGTGACGGTCGAGCGAGACTTCGCCGGCGAGTTCCCAGTAGCTGGTGCTGACATTGCCGGGACCGGAAATGGTGCCATCGACGATATCGAGCGCGCCCGTGCCGACACCGAGCCGATCCGCGGCGGCGTCGAGGAAAATCTGGCGGATTTCGGCGCAGGCGTGCCGGATCGCGCGCCCCGATTGCTGCACGGAAAGACTGCCTGACGTGACGCCTTCGTTGGGACTGCCGGCCGTGGAGGCGCGAACCATCTGCACGCGGGCGATATCGACATCGAGTTCGTCGGCGGCGATCTGGGCGAGCGCCGTCACGATGCCTTGCCCGATCTCGACCTTCCCGGGAGAGACCGTCACATGTCCCTCCGGCGCGATCCGGATCCATGACGACAACATCGGGTTCGCCGCTAGGCTCGGCGGCAATTTGGGCGCGGAGGGGGAGGGTGCCTGCTCGGTCATGGGACCCTCATCTCCGCCGCCGCGCGCAACACCGCCCGCACCATGCGGTTGTGCGAACCGCATCGGCACAGATTGCGGTCGAGCGCGGCCTTCACGTCCGCGCTTGTCGGATTTGGATTTCGCATCAACAGCGCGGCGGCGCTCATCAATATGCCGGATACGCAATAGCCGCACTGCAGCGCCTGCTCGGCGATAAACGCGCGCTGCAGCGGATGCGGTTGTTGCGCATCTCCCAATCCTTCGATGGTCGTGACGTCCTTGTTCGTGACCGACCATAAGGGTGTGTCGCAGGCGGTCACCGCGTGATCGCCGACGATGACGTTGCAGGCGCCGCATTCGCCCGCGCCGCAGCCGAAATGCGGGCCGGTCATGCCGAGTTGCCCGCGCAGGATGGTGAGCAGCGAAGTATCCGGATCGGCGTCGACGTCAGTCTCGACGCCATTGAGGCGGAATTGAATCTTGGGCATGACGATTGAGAACCCTGGCTTTAAGGCTTGTTGGCGAATTGCTTGACGACGTCGGCCCATTTCACAATATCGCCGCGCAGGAATTTGTCGAATTCCTCCGGCGTCATCGACATCGGCGCCGCGCCCTGATCGGCCCAGAGCTTGACGATCTCCGGCCGCCTGATGGCAACGTTGATGGCGGCATTCAGTTTGTCGATGACGGGCTTCGGCGTCCCGGTCGGCGCCATCAATCCGAGCCAGATGGTGGCTGCATATCCGGGGAGGCCGGCCTCTTCGACCGTCGGCACCTCGGGCAGCACGCTGGAGCGCGCCTTTCCCGTTGTGGCAAGCGCGCGAACCTGGCCCTGGCTGACATTGGGGGCCATCGTCGTCACCGCGTCGATCATCATCTGCACCTGCCCGCCGATGACGCCGTTGCGCGCCTCGCCGCTGTTGCGGTAGGGCACATGCACGAGATCGATGCCGGCCATGGTCTTAAATAGCTCGCCGGCCATGTGATAGGGCGTGCCCTGGCCGGACGAAGCGTAGTTCAGCTTGCCGGGCTGCGATTTGGCCAGCGCGATGAATTCCTTCAGATTGTTGGCCGGCACGGAAGGGTGCACGACGATCACAAGATCTGAAAAATTGATCGGCGCGATCGGCATCAGATCGCGCATCAAATCGTATTTGCGCTGCGGCACCAGCGATTCATTGGCGGTCTGGGTATTCGACATCATCAACAGCGTGTAGCCGTCGGGCGGCGACTTGGCGGCCTCGAGCGTGCCGATCACGGCGCCGGCGCCCGGACGGTTCTCGATCACGAAGGGTTGTTTGAGGTTCTCTTGCATCGCGTTGCCGAGCAGGCGAGCCGCCACGTCGGCGGGCCCGCCGGCGCCGAAGGGAACGATGATCCGAATGGTGCGCGTCGGATAGTCCTGGGCGAGGGATGGACCAGCAAGGAATGCCTGCGCTGCAACAACAACTGCGGCCAGCGCGAGCGTAACCCCTGAAGCGCTTCCCATGGTGAGCCTTGGAACGGACGCCGGGTCCTTCATTGCAGACTCCTCGAACCCGACGTCCCCAAGTCTCGCCCCTCAAGTCCCGCGTTCCCAAGTCTCGCGTCCCCAAGTCTCGCGTCCCCAAGTCTCGTCTTGTTCTCTTCTTGGACCGGTGGCTGGCCAAATCCAGCGTTCGGGTCTAACTGTCAAGTCTAGCGGCAACGCGAATGAGCTGTCGACATGGACTCCTGCTTCGCCGCAGGAATAAAATAACCGGTAATACGGAAATCCCCGCCGAACACGGCGACAGAGTGGGTCAATGAAAAATCAAGAAATTTCCCGCCGCGACGCGCTCAGGGGTGCGGGAGGTTTGCTCGCGGGCGCGGCGTTCTCGACCCGCGTCCTGGCGGACGCGCCGCCGGCCGAACCGGTCACGCCGGCCCTGATCGCGGCCGCCACCAAGGAAGGTCAGGTCATCCATTATACCTCGACCGATCTGCCGGTCGCCGAAAGAGTGGCAAAGGCCTTCGAGGCGAAATATCCGGGTATTGTCGTGCGCGTCGAGCGCACCGGGGCGGAGCGCGTGTTCCAGCGCATCGGTCAGGAATATTCCAGCAACATCCACGCCGTCGACGTGGTGAATTCGTCCGACGCCGCGCATTTCATCGTCTGGAAGCGCGACGGCATTCTCGCGCCGTACGTGCCGGAGGATGTCGCCAAATTCTATCCGCCGGAGCACCGGGATATCGACGGCCAGTTCGCAAGCTGGCGCGTCTTTCTCAGCATCATCGCCTACAACACCAAACTGGTGAAGGCCGAAGAGGCGCCGAAGAGTTTCGCCGATCTGCTCGATCCCAAATGGAAGGGCAAGATCGTCAAGGCGCATCCCGGCTATAGCGGTACCATCATGACCGCGACCTACCAGTTGCAGCGTGAGCTCGGCTGGTCGTGGTTCGAGCAGCTTGCCAAGCAGAATGTCATGCAGGTGCAATCGTCGTCCGATCCGCCGAAGAAACTCGACCTCGGGGAGCGGGCGATCATGGCCGACGGCACCGAATACATCATCTTGCAATTGAAGGAGGCGGGACGCCCGGTCGAGCCGGTCTACGCCACCGAGGGATCGCCGATGATCGTCGGTCCCAACGGCATCTTCAGGAATTCGCCCAATCCGAACGCGGCGAGATTGTTTCAGTCGTTCTGCTTTTCCCGCGAAGCCCAGCAGCTCATCATCGATATCGGCGGCCTGCGATCGATGCATTCGCAAACCCAGGAGAAGGCCGGCCGCACGCCGCTCAAGGACATCAAGACCCTGAAGGACGATCCGGTCGCCGTCGAACAGCAGAGCAGCGCCATCAAGTCCCGCTACACAAGGATCTTCCGCGTCTGATCCGCCGACGTCCATTAGCCATTCGCACATTCGAGCCGTCATGACCGCCGAGCTGCCAAAGACCTCCGTCGCCGAAACGTTGGCGCAAAAAATCGCAGGCCTGAAGCCGGGCGTGCTGCCGCCTGCGACGGCGCGCAAATGCGAGGACCTGTTGATCGATGTCGTCGGATTGTGCGTCACCGCGCGCAACGAGGACTATGCGCGCAGCGCCCTTAATGGCTGCGACGATGACGGCCCCTGCACGGTCATCGGTCACAGGCGAACGCTGACCACAGCCGGCGCGGCCTTCGTCAACGGCACCGCGGCCCATGGCGAGGATTTCGACGACACGTTCGAGGGCGGTCCCGTCCATGCCGGCGCCGTGATCGTGCCGGCGGTCCTGGCGGCCTGCGAGCGGCACCATCCGGATGGCCGCATGGCGCTGACGGGAATTGCGGTCGGCACCGAAGTTCTCTGCCGGTTGAGCCTCGTGGTGCCGAAGGCCGTCCACAAAGCCGGCTTTCACCCGACCGCGATCTTCGGCGCGATGGGCGCTGCCGCGGGCGTCGGCGCGGCACTTGGGCTCACGGCAAAAGAGATCGTGGACGCGCTCGGCATTGCCGGCAGCATGGCGGGCGGCATCATCGAATATCTCGCGGAAGGCGCCTGGACCAAGCGGCTGCATGCGGGCTGGGCGGCGCAATCCGGTATTCGCGCGGCGCTATTGGCGCGGCAGGGCTTTGTCGGTCCGCGCACGGTGTTCGAGGGCGTGCACGGGCTGTTTCACGGTTTTGCGCATACCACCCAGGGCGACTATGACGCACTGACGGGTGATTTCGGCTCGCGCTGGGTGACGGACACGCTGGCGTTCAAGCCGTATCCTTGCGGCACCA
>JBKQRS010000475.1:0-9431 GCA_052143915.1 Bradyrhizobium sp. | reverse complement strand
TTTTGGGGCGATTCCGGCGGGCCTGTTGGGGCGTTGGTGAAAGCCTGCAATGCGCAACAAAAAGCCCCGGCGAATACCGGGGCCTTTTTGGCTGATCCAGGGCTCTTATTTTAGCGTCCTGAACCAGTCATCCACGTCCCTGTGAATCTGATCCTTGGCGAAGCCGTAGCGCTGCTGCAGCTTGCCCTCGAGCTGCTCGCGGCGGCCCTCGATCACGTTGAGATCGTCGTCCGTGAGCTTGCCCCATTTTTCCTTGGCAGCGCCCTTGAACTGCTTCCAGTTCCCTTCAACCCGGTTCCAATCCATCGCCATCTCCTCTTGCATTGAGGTGACCGATATAACGATCGCGATATCCGATCGTTCCGGGATCAGCCGGCCGCCTTGGCCTCGCGGCGCCGCGAGGTCAGGATGTATTCGGTGTAGCCGTTGGGCTGCTCGCGTCCCTTGAAGATCAGGTCGCAGGCCGCCTTGAAGGCTGTGCCGTCGAAACCGGGTGCCATCGGCCGGTACAGCGGGTCGCCCTTGTTCTGGCCGTCCACCACCACCGCCATTCGCTTCAGCGATTCCATCACCTGTTCCTTGGTAATGACGCCCTGATGCAGCCAGTTCGCCAGATGCTGGCTCGAGATGCGCAAGGTCGCGCGGTCTTCCATCAGCCCGATGTCGTGGATGTCGGGCACCTTGGAGCAGCCGACCCCCTGATCGATCCAGCGCACGACATAGCCGAGAATGCCCTGGCAGTTGTTGTCGATCTCCTGCCTGACATCGTCGGGCGCCCAGTTCGATTGCGATACCGGGATGGTGAGAATGTCCGAGAGCTTTCCACGCGGGCCGCCCTTCGCCAGCTCCTGCTGGCGCGCCAGCACGTTGACCTGGTGATAATGCAGCGCGTGCAGCGTCGCCGCGGTCGGTGAAGGAACCCATGCGGTGGTGGCGCCGGCCTGCGGGTGGGCGATCTTCTGCGCCAGCATATCCGCCATCATGTCGGGCGCGGCCCACATGCCCTTGCCGATCTGGGCGTGGCCGGGCAGGCCGTCGATCAGGCCGATATCGACATTCCAGTCCTCATAGCCCTTGATCCAGGGTTGCGCCCTCATCTGGTTCTTGCGGATCATGGGGCCAGCTTCCATCGAGGTGTGGATCTCGTCGCCGGTACGGTCGAGGAATCCGGTGTTGATGAAGCAGATGCGCTTTGTGGCCTGCTGGATGCAGGCCTTGAGGTTGACGGTGGTGCGGCGCTCCTCGTCCATGATGCCGACCTTGATGGTGTTTTCCGGCAACGCCAGCATCTCTTCGACTCGGCCGAACAGTTCGCAGGTCAACCGAACCTCGTCGGGGCCGTGCATCTTCGGCTTGACGATATAGACCGAGCCGGTGCGGCTGTTGCGCACCTTCGAATTGCCCTTGAGGTCGTGGATCGCGAGCAGGCCGGCGACGGCGGCATCGAGCAGGCCTTCCGGAATTTCCTCGCCGGCTGCGTCGAGCACCGCATCGGTGAACATGTGATGGCCGACATTGCGCATCAACAGCAGGCTGCGGCCGTGCAGCTTGAGTTCCCCTCCGTCCGGGGTCTTGTAGACGCGATCGGGGTTGAGCGCGCGCGTCAGCGTCTTGCCGCCCTTTTCGAAGTCGGCCGACAACGTGCCGTTCATCAGGCCGAGCGTATTGCGATAGACCAGCACCTTGTCCTCGGCATCGACGGTCGCGACGCTATCTTCCATGTCGAGGATCGTGCTGACGGCGGATTCCAGCATCATGTCGGCGACGCCGGCCGGATCGTCCTTGCCGATCATGTGGCTGCGGTCGATCCTGATTTCGATGTGCATCCCGTTGTTGACCAGAAGGATGGCCGAAGGCGAGGCGGCATCGCCGCGATAGCCCGCGAACTGTGCGTTCGATTTCAGCGCGGTGGCGTTGCCGCTCTTCAGTTTGACCGCGAGCTGGCCGCTGATGACGCCGTAGGAGGTCACTTCGGTGTGGCTGCCGGTCGCGAGCGGCACGGCGGAATCGAGGAAGGTCTTGGCTTTCGCCACCACCTTGTCGCCGCGTGCCTTGTTGAAGCCCTTGGCCCCCTCACTTGCCTCGTGCGGGATCGCGTCGGTGCCGTAAAACGCGTCGTAAAGGCTGCCCCAGCGCGCGTTGGCGGCGTTGAGCGCGTAGCGCGCATTGGTGAGGGGCACGACGAGCTGAGGCCCGCAGATCTTCCCGATCTCTTCGTCGACATTGGTGGTCTCGACCTTCTGGGTCGCAGGCTCCGGCAGCAGATATCCGATCTCCTTCAGGAATGCCGTGTAGGCATTGAGGTCGATCGGCTTGCCCTTGTTGGCACGGTGCCAGCCGTCGATCTTCGCCTGCAAAGTATCGCGGAAGGCGAGCAGCTCGCGATTTCGCGGCGCCAGATCGCGGACGATGGCGGCCAAACCTGCCCAGAACGCGTCGGGTGAAATCCCGGTTTTGGGAGTCGCTTCCTTGGCGATGAAATCAAACAGGACAGGGGCAATCTTCAGTCCGTGGGCATCGATACGATTCATGATGGGGTTTCTCACGAGAAACAGCGGTCGAGCGCTGGTTTCAGGGGCAAAAAGGCAAAAAAAGCGCCGTGAGGCGCGACGTTTAGGGGCCTTTTAACGCTAAAGCCGGGCTTAAGAAAAGCCCTACGATTGCCTATTGCAGCGGCGGTCGTCGGCTCAAATATTGGCAGCCAGATCAACCACTTCGTCGAACAGAACGCCGGACCACGTCAGCATCCTTTCGATCTCGTCGGTCGCATCAGTGACTGAACGCGTCGAGGTGTCGAGCGTCAATTCGCTATCGGTGGGCGGCTGGTAATCGTTGCCGGTGCCGGTGAATGCCGGTAGCGCGCCGGCGCGCGCCTTGGCGTAGTGGCCCTTGGGATCGCGGCTCTCGCAAACCTCGGCCGGCGTTGCGACATAGACCTCGCGGAACGCGGTGTCGGCAATGCGGCGCGCCGCCGCACGGTCTTCGCGCGAGGGCGAAACCGCCGCAACGATGGCGATGTGTCCGTTGCGCGCAAGATGGGTGGCGACTTCGGCGAGGCGGCGAATGTTCTCGGTGCGATCGGCCGCGGAGAAGCCGAGATCGCGGTTGAGCCCGGCGCGCAGCGTATCGCCGTCGAGCAGGACCGGCGAGCCGCCATGGCCGAACAGCCTGCGTTCCAGCGCGCGCGCCAACGTCGATTTTCCGGAGCCCGGCAGGCCCGTCAGCCAGATCACCGCGCCGTTGTGGCGATAGCGCGCCGAGCGCTCGTCGGGGCGCAGCGCGGATTCCACCGGCACGATATCGACGGGAATGGCGCGTTGTCCGGCGTCGACCGACAGCACCAGCCCGCCGCCGGCGATGCGGCCGCCGACCTCGATCACCAGCCGTCCGGTGCGCGGATTGTCGGTGTAGGGATCGGCGGCGATCGGCTGCGCCAGCGAGATGTCGATCTCGCCGACATGGTTCTTCGCGATCGATTTGTTCTCGACGCTCGACAGTTCGCCGGGATCGACCGCCTTCTCGATCGCGACCACGGTGGCGCGGACCTCCCGCGTGCCGAGCCGGACCAGGATTTGCTCGCCTTTGGCAAGCTCCTTGTCGTGCAGCCAGAAGATGCGGGCGCGCAGCCGGCGCGTATCGCGCGGGCTGGTTCCGACATGGGCGATGACGTCGCCGCGTTCGATGAACAGTTCGCGGTCGAGCGTTATCCCGACCGACCGTCCCGCCGTCTGGGCGCCCTCGACCGGCGTCACCGGCCAGCCCTCGACGCTCCTGATCTTGGCGATTTTTCCGGCGGGCATGATGACGATTTCATCGCCGGCGGCGAGGGCGCCGGATTCGATGCGGCCTGCGATAATGCGGCGGTCGTCGAATTTGTAGATCGCCTGCACCGGCAGCCGCAGCGCAAGCTGCTCCAGCGGCCGCGCCGGCTCAAGCGCATCGAGCGCCTCGACCACGGTCGGGCCGTCGTACCAGGCTACCCTGCGCGTGCGCTCGGCAACGCCGTCACCATCCCGCGCCGAAATTGGAACAACCGCCAGAGGCGTAACACCGAGACCGGTCAGATGAGCGGAGATCTCATCGCTGATCTCGGCAAATCGCGCCGCGCTGAAATCAACCCGGTCCATCTTGTTGACGACAACCGCGACCTGCTTGACGCCCAGAAGATGCAGCAGATAGCCGTGGCGCCGGGTCTGGTCGCGCACGCCTTCGAGCGCGTCGATGATCAGAAGCGCGCCGTCCGCCTGCGAGGCGCCGGTGATCATGTTGCGCAGGAATTCGGCGTGGCCTGGCGCATCGATCAACACCACGTCGCGCGATTTGGTGCGGAAGCGGATCTGCGTGGTGTCGATGGTGATGCCCTGGTCGCGCTCGGTCTGCAGTGCGTCGAGCAGGAACGACCATTCGAACGGCATGCCCCGCCGCGCGCTGACGGCCTTGAGCATTTCCAGTTTGCCTTCCGGCAGGCTGCCGGTCTCATGCAGCAGACGGCCGACCAAGGTCGATTTGCCGTGATCGACATGACCGACGATGACGATGCGCACCTGCGGGCGCGTGGTGCCGTTGGGAGTTGCCGATAACGCGGCGGGGACGGTTATGTTCATTGCTGCGCTCAACCCATTCATCCGTCAGAGATAGCCGGCGACGCGCAGCCGTTCGAAGGCGTCTTCGGTTTCATGATCGAGCGCGCGGCCTGCGCGTTCTGGCACCTTGGTGCGATCGAGCTCGATGAGGATTTCTTCGATATTCGACGCGGTCGAAGCCACGGGATTGGTGATGTCGGCGTCGCCCAGCGAGCGATAACGCTGGCCGTCCCTCGCGAGATACAGCGGAATGATCGGGATGTTTTCGCGCTTTGTGTAGGCCCAGATGTCGGCTTCGGTCCAATGCAGGATCGGGTGGACGCGCAAATGCGCGCCCGGCGGCGGCGAGGCGTTGAACTGATCCCAGAATTCCGGCGGCTGATCGCGCACGTCCCATCCGCCTTCCGTGCCGCGCGGCGAGAACACGCGTTCCTTGGCGCGCGTCGCCTCTTCATCGCGGCGAATGCCGGCGATCAATCCGTCGAAGCCAAATTTGGCGAGCGCGAGCTTCAGCCCTTCGGTCTTGCGCGCGGCCGATCGCGCGGCCGGCGGCAAGGTCGGATCGACGGTTTCGAGCGGCGGGCACGGTTCGATCCTTAAGTCGAGCTCCCATTCCTTGCCATAGCGATCGCGAAACGCGTACATCTCCGGAAATTTCTTGCCGGTATCGACATGCAATGCCGGGAACGGCACGCGGCCGAAAAAGGCCTTGCGCGCGAGCCAGATCATCACGTTGGAATCCTTGCCCAGCGACCACAGCAGCGCGAGCCGCTTCAGCCGCGCGAAGGCCTCCCTGAAAATGTAGATGCTCTGGGCCTCGAGCGCGTCGAGGTGGTCCATCGAGGGCACCTCGGCGCGGCCATCCGTTGAAATTTGCGTGGCCGTGGACGGCCTGATCGGGACTGCCCGATGCAGCCGGTCACTGACGTGGTCGTTGTCGAGAAGATGCATCTACCGGCCCTTGGCCTTCGGAGGTGAAAATTCTATAGTTGCACTGCAATAGAGAAGAAATAATTTTCTCTTTGCGAGCGGTGAGTGAGACATATATAGAAAATAATTCCAGTCAACCCCAGAAGTTGGGGAAGCGAGTATCGTATGCGATTCCTGCCGGTATTCCTCGATCTGCAAAGCGGCGTGGTGGTGCTGGTCGGCGCCGGCGATCTGGCGCGCGCGAAATTGCGGCTGCTCGCCGCCGCGGGGGCGCGGGTCCGCTGGTATGCGACTGATGGCCATCATGATCTGACCGCTCTTAGCACGGATCTTGGCGCGGACGAGGCGGCGCGGATCGAGCTCGCTGCCGGCGATCCGTTGAACGCCGATCTCGGCGGGGTGATCGCCATTCTTTGCGCGGGCGCAGGCGGTGTCGGGCCGGCGATGTCCGCGCGGGCGAAGGCGGTCGGTCTGCCCGTGAACGTGATGGACGACCTGCAACATTCGACTTTCATCTTTCCCGCCATCGTCGATCGCGGCGATGTGGTGGTGGCCGTCGGGACCGGCGGCGCCTCGCCGGTGGTGGCGCGCCGCGTGCGCGAGCGCATCGAGGCGGCACTGCCCGCCCGAATTGGCGAACTCGCCGGCTTCATCGGCCGCTGGCGCAAAACGATTCACGGCCTGATCCCCGAGTTTGCGTTGCGCCGCCGCTTCTGGGAGCGCGTGGTCGATGGCCCGATTGGTGCGCTTGTTCTCGCCGGGCGCGCCGAGGAGGCGGAAGCGGCGCTGAGGGAAATTCGCGATCCCTCCGGTTTCGCCGGTTCGCTGCCGTCAGGCGGCCCCGAGGGCAGGGTGACGCTGGTCGGCGCCGGTCCGGGTGATCCGGATCTGCTCACGGTGAAAGCGTTGCGCGCGCTGCAGGATGCCGATGTCGTTTTCTACGATGAGCTGGTGTCGCCGGAAATTCTCGATCGTGCGCGGCGCGATGCCAAGCGCGTGCCGGTTGGCCGCCGCGTCGGCAAGCCCGGCATCGGCCAGGACGCCATCAACGGCCTCTTGGTCGAAGCTGCGAAATCGGGACAGCGCGCGGTTCGGCTGAAGGGCGGCGATCCCTTGGTGTTCGGCCGCGGTGGCGAGGAGATCGAAGCGCTGCGGCAGGCAGGCGTCGCCTATTCGGTGATTCCGGGAATCACGGCCGGGCTCGGTGCTGCCGCGCAATTCGAAGTGCCGCTCACCTTCCGTCACGAGGCGCTGCGCATCACCTTCCTCACCGCGCACAAGGCCAAAGACGCGGAAGCCGTCGACTGGTCCGTCCTGACCGACGAGAAGATGACGATCGTCGTCTACATGGGAATGACCGCGGCGCCTTCGGTGCGCGCCGGCCTGCTGGCCGCGGGACGTTCGCCGCAGACGCCGGTCGGCGTATTCGCGCGCGTCACCCGGCCGGACGCCCAGGCCGTCGTCGGAACGCTTGAAGGATTGCCCGATCTCGTCGAAAGGATCGACGGCGGCCCCGCCATTCTCATCATTGGTGACGTGGTCGCGCACTCCGCGCCCTGGCGCCATCAGAACCTCGCTCAACTCGCCTCATATTTTCAGGTCGCCGCCGAATGACATCTCCACTGGAACAAAAGATCAAGATCACCGGTCCCTCCATCGTCACCGCCAACCGCACCTGGGATGGCGCAGTGATTTATCGAACGGCGGCGAAGGGCTGGTCGACTAGCCTGTCCGACGCCGCGATCGTCCGCACCGCCGACGAGGCGCGCGCGCTGCTCATTGAATCGGTGGCCGACGATGTCGGCGCGGTCGGGCCTTATATCGCGCCGGTCGAAATCAAGGACGGCGGCAAGATCAAGCCCGGCAACCTGCGCGAACATATCCGGCTCAGGGGCGTCACCATCGATCTCCCGGTTCCGGCATAAGGCCAATCCATCATGTACGCATATGACGAACTCGATCGCACGCTGATCAACGAACGCGTTGAGGAATTTCGCGACCAGGTGAAACGCCGGCTGTCCGGCGAACTCACCGAGGACGAATTCAAGATGCTGCGGCTGCAGAACGGCGTCTATCTGCAGCTGCACGCCTATATGTTCCGCGTCGCGATCCCCTACGGCACGCTGTCGTCGAAGCAATTGCGGCGGCTGGCGCATGTGGCGCGTCGCTACGACCGCGGCTACGGACATTTCACCACCCGCCAGAACATCCAGTTCAACTGGATCAAGCTCGCCGAATTGCCGGATGCGCTGGCCGATCTCGCCGAGGTCGGCATTCACGCCATGCAGACATCAGGCAATAACACGCGCAACGTCACGTCGGATCAGTGGGCCGGCGTGGCGCCGGGCGAGATCGAAGACCCCCGCATCTGGTCCGAGCTGTTGCGGCAATACACGACGCTGCATCCGGAATTCTCCTTCCTGCCGCGCAAGTTCAAATTCGCGATCACCGCCTCCGCGCATGATCGCGCCGCGATCAAGATTCACGACATCGGCCTGCGGCTGCACAAGAATGCGGAAGGCGAGACCGGCTTCGAGGTGCTGGTCGGCGGCGGATTGGGGCGCGCCCCGTTCATCGCCAAGACCATCAAGCCGTACGTGGCGGGCCGCGATCTTCTGAGCTATGTCGAGGCGATCCTGCGCGTCTACAATCAGTATGGCCGCCGCGACAACATCTACAAGGCCCGCATCAAGATCCTGGTGCACGAGCTCGGCATCGAGAAATTCGCCCAGGAGGTCGAGGACGAATGGCGCGCGATGCGCGACAGCGCGCTGACGCTGGATGACGCCGTCGTCGAGGATGTCCGCTCGCGGTTCTCCTATCCGGCCTACGAAAAGCTCCCGCATATGCCGGAAGAATTGAAGAAGGCCGCGCACGATCCGCTGTTCGAGCGGTGGCGCAAGAACTCGGTGTTCACGCACAAGGTGCAGGGCTATGCGATCGTGACGTTGTCGCTGAAGCCGGTGGGCGGACCGCCCGGCGACGCCACTGCCGACCAGATGGATGCGATCGCCGATCTCGCCGATCAATATTCCTTCGGCGAAATTCGGGTCGGGCATGAGCAGAATCTGGCGCTGCCCCATGTCGCAAAACGCGACCTGCCGGCGCTCTGGAAGGCGATCGAGAAGATCGGGCTGGCGACGCCGAACGTCAATCTGATCTCCGACATCATCGCCTGCCCGGGACTGGATTATTGCTCGCTCGCCAATGCGCGCTCGATTCCGATCGCGCAGGAATTGACCCGGCGTTTTGCCAATCACGACACTGCCGAGCTGATCGGCCGGCTGCACATCAACATTTCCGGCTGCATCAACGCCTGCGGCCATCATCACGTCGGCCACATCGGCATTCTCGGCGTCGAGAAGAACGGCGAGGAATTCTATCAGATCACGATCGGCGGCCGTGCCGACGAGAACGCCGAGCTTGGCGCCTTGATCGGACCCGCCGTGCCTTATGGAGAAGTCGCCGACGTGGTCGAGGATATCGTTGAAGCCTATCTTGCGCTGCGCGCGCGCCCCGACGAGCTTTTCGTCGACACGGTGAAGCGGCTCGGCGTCGAACCTTTCAGGGAGCGGGTCTATGCCACTCGTTAGGAATGGAAGAGTAGTCACCGACAGCTTTGTCCACGTCCCGGACGGTGCCGAACTGCCGGGCGACGGCGCGGTGCTGGTTTCGGCGGCGCGGTTTCTCGAGGATCCGGAAGCGCTGTTGCGGCGCGCGGGCAAGACGGGGGTGGTCTGGCCGAACAATCGCGACGTCGATGATCTCGTGCCCTTCCGCGACCGGCTCGCGGTGGTCGCCCTGGTGTTTCCGACCTTCCGCGACGGCCGCGCCTACAGCCAGGCGCGACTGTTGCGCGAGCGCCATGGCTATGACGGCGAATTGCGCGCCACCGGCCAGGTGCTGCGCGATCAGTTC
>JBKQRS010000474.1:0-11426 GCA_052143915.1 Bradyrhizobium sp. | reverse complement strand
GTCATGGCCGGGCTTGTCCCGGCCATGACGAAGTACGAGAGCACATCGCTACGCAAAATATCTGTCCAGTATCCCGCGATAGACCTTGGTCAGCTTCTCGAGGTCGGACACGGCTGCGCGCTCGTCGATCTGGTGCATGGTCTGGCCGACCAGGCCGAACTCGATCACCGGGCAATAGCCCGCGATAAAGCGAGCATCCGAAGTCCCGCCGCTCGTGCTCAATTCCGGCCGGCGACCGGTGACCTCCTCGATCGCCGCGACCGCGAGGTCGGTGAAGGCGCCGGGCTTGGTGACAAACACGTTGGAATTGGACGGCTCCCACACGATCCGCGCGCGGATCCGGTTGCCCGCAGTCTCCGCCAGGCGATGCTCAACCAGGTCCCTCAAGCTCGCCTGGGTATGGAGATCGTTGAAGCGGATATTGAATTTCGCCCGCGCCTGTCCGGGGATCACATTGCTGGCGGTATTGCCGACATCGACGGAGGTGAATTCGAGGTTGGACGCCTGGAATTGCGCGCTGCCGTGGTCCAGCGGCTCGTCGCTGAGTGCCACGATCAACCGAGAAATATCTGGCACCGGGTTCGCCGCGCGATGCGGATAGGCGACGTGTCCCTGGACGCCGTCGACATAAAGTGTGCCCGACTGCGAGCCGCGGCGGCCGACCTTGATGCAATCGCCCAGCGTCTCGACATTGGAGGGCTCGCCAAGCACGCAATGGTCGAACTTCTCGCCGCGCGCGGCCGCCCATTGCAACAGCTTGATCGTGCCGTTGACGGAGATGTCTTCCTCATCGCCGGTGATCAGGAACGAGATCGAACCCTTGCCATCTTCTCTCGGTTTGCCGCCGTGATCGGCGAGATATTGCAACACCGCAGCAGCGCTGCAAGCGATCCCGCCCTTCATGTCGACGGCGCCGCGGCCATACAGAAAGCCGTCCTTGACCTCGCCTGAGAAGGCACCACGGGTCCAGGCGCTCCCATCGCCGGGCGGCACCACGTCGGTATGGCCGGCGAAGGTGATGTGCGGAGCTTCTGTGCCGATCCGCGCATAGAGGTTGTCGACATCGGCGGTGCCGGGTTCGCCGAAGGTGACGCGGTGCACCACGAACCCTGCGCCTTTCAGGAGATTTTCCAGAACCCCAAGCGCGCCGGCGTCGGCCGGGGTTACCGAGGGGCAGCGGACGAGATCGCGGGCAATCGAGAGGGCGTCAGTCATGCCCCCGCATAACATGCGGGCCCGCCGATGGGCCAGCGCTGCGCGGAACAAATTCCGGCTCGCTTGGCTGGTCCCAGCGCGTGGCTGTAGGGGCTTTGGTTTCGATCGGCGCCAGTGGATCAGGGCCGGTTAGGCCCGTTTACCAGCTCTAGGTTCGATCTAGTCCCGCAAGAGCTCGTTGATGCTGGTCTTGGCGCGGGTGCGCTCGTCGACCCGCTTGACGATGACGGCGCAGGCGGTGGAGGGGCCGGGCGCGCCGTTCTTCAGCGGCCGCGCCGGCAAGGTACCGGGCACCACGACGGCATATTCCGGGACCTCGCCGACAAACGTTTCGCCGGTGTCGCGGTCGACGATCTTGGTCGAGGCGCCGAGGAAAACGCCCATCGCCAGTACCGCACCCTTGCGGACGATCACGCCCTCGGCGACTTCCGAGCGGGCGCCGATGAAACAATCGTCCTCGACGATCACGGGCTCGGCCTGCAACGGCTCCAGCACGCCGCCGATGCCGACGCCGCCGGAGATATGCACGCGCTTGCCGATCTGGGCGCAGGAGCCGACCGTGGACCAGGTGTCGATCATGGTCGATTCATCGACATAGGCGCCGAGATTGACGAAGGACGGCATCAGCACGACGTTTTTCGCGATGAAGGCCGAGCGGCGGACGATGGCGCCCGGGACGGCGCGAAAACCCGCGTCGCGAAAGCGGTTTTCGCCCCAGCCTTCGAACTTCGAGGGCACCTTGTCCCACCAGGAGGCCTTGCCCGGGCCGCCCGAAATCGCGCTCATGTCGTTCAGCCGGAACGACAGCAACACGGCCTTCTTGAGCCATTGATGGACCTTCCACTTGCCGCTCGCCTCGCGCTCGGCGACGCGCGCCTCGCCCTTGTCGAGCAGGTCGAGCGCATGATCCACGGCGTCGCGGACTTCGCCTTTGGTCGCGGCAGAGACGCCGTCGCGCGCATCGAACGCGGCATTGATGGTGGATTCCAGGGCGGGAAGCGACATCGGGATTTCCTTGGAGAGCGAAATAATTAGGGCTGTCGATTTGGGAGGCTTTTGTCGGGATTTGGGGCGGGAGAGTCAAGGCTCGCTCTGTTGTCGTCCCTGCGCAAGCAGGGATTCATAACCACAGGCCCGAATTGGTGACCGAAGGCGTTTGCCATATCGCCCGATCGATAAGCCGCGGCGTATGGGTCCCTGCTTGCGCAGGGACGACGTTAGGACAGAAGGGGGGCTTACGTCGCCGAGGTCAGTGCCTCCAAGAATCCCGTCAGATCATCGGTGACGTGGTCGACATGGCCAGCGTCGCGGCCTTCCAGCTCCCAGTCCTCGCGCACGACTTCTTTTGAGCCGTCGGGCACCACCAACACCGTGGTCATGCCGAGCTGATGCGGAATGACAAGGTTGCGCGCCAGATCCTCGAACATCGCCGACTTGGCCGGATCGACCCCGTGCGCCTTAAGGAACTTGTGGTAGGTCTGCGGCGCCGGCTTCGGTTCCAGTTCGGCGGCGATGATGTCGAACACCGCCTCGAAATGCGTGACCAGGCCAAGCCGCTGCAAGACCTTGTCGGCGTGATCGGTCGAGCCATTGGTTAGGATCAGCTTGCGTCCGGGGAGCCTTGCGATCGCCCCGCCCATCGCCGGATTCGGCTGCAGCGGCGAGTGATCGATCTGATGCACATAGGCGAGATAGTCATCGGCGCGCACGCCATGTTCGGTCATCATGCCGCGCATGGTGGTGCCGTAGCGGCGGTAGTAATCCTTCTGGATCCGGCGCGCTTCTTCCGCCGATACCTTGAGCCAGCGGCTTACGAACTCGCCGATCCGCTGATCAACCTGTTGCCACAGGTTGACGTGATGCGGATAGAGCGTGTTGTCGAGATCGAACACCCAGGTGTCGATGCCGGTGAAGGGACGGGGGCGATTCATCACATTTTATCCGCTGTCATACCCGCCAACGGGTCGGCGCAAGGCGCCGCCCGATGACAGGCTCCGCCGGGCATCCAGTACGCCGCGGCGGTTGTGATAGCTACAGAAGTTGCGGCGTACTGGATCACCCACGGGTGATGACAGCAAAAGGCGGTGAGGCGAAATTTGCCCCTCATCACGGCATCGCAAAGCGCAGCGTCTTGCCGCCGCTCGACATGTCGACGGCGACAAAGCCGGTCGAGGCGAGGCCGCGGGTGCCGCAGTCGCCCTGTTCGCTGATTTCGAACTTGTTTTCGCGGGTACAAAGCGGGGTCGTGCCGCCCCAGTTCAGCGGCCTGTCCCTGAATTTGATGGTGCGGTTTTCGGTATCGACGGCCTCGGCAAAGCTGAAGATCCGCTTTGGCTGACCGCTGACGTCGGGATGCAGGCATTTGCCGGGATCGATGCGATACCAGCCGCGGCTGACCACGGTCTTGCCGTCGTCGGTGCCGACCGCGGCCATCACCTTGTGCGGCGTGTCGTTGCACCAGGTGAGCCCGGTGGACGACGGCGACTGCACCGCCTCGATCATGGTCGCGAAGAAATTCGGCGACTGCACGACATCGGCCGTCAACCCGCGGCTCTTCAGGAACGCCGCCAATGCCGCCTGCGTCTTCGGGCCGTCGACGCCGTCGATCGGCGCTGCGTCGTAGCCCGCGATCACCAGGAGCCGCTGGATGCCGGCGAGCCTCGCCTGCTCGTCATCATATTCGCTGTCCTCGGCCAGGTAGGCGACCAGGTTGCCGTCATCGGCCAGCGTCGGGGTGATCTGGGTAAAGGGCGCGGGCGTCTGGCCTGAGCGGCACTGACGGGCGGCCGCGATCACGAAATCGTCGGCCGCGATGCACAGCGTGTCGCCGCCGTTCTGCGGGATCGGCGATGAGCCGTAGAGGCCGAGCGCGCGTGCGTTGAGCAGGATGCGATCGGCGGTCAGCGTGCCCTGCGCGACAACGCGGCACGCCGCCGGATCGATCCGGAACCATCCGCGCGTGGCGGTGGCGGCCTTGTCGTCGATGCCGATCGCAGCCTCGATCACGTAGCTCATGCGATTGCAGAGTTTGAGGTCGGCATAAGCGGGCGCGGCGCTCGCCAAGAGGGCGATGGCCGGAATAATTCCGGCCACGATGGCTCTCAGTGGCGTGACCGCGTGAGTCATCACTTGTGGATCAGTGTGCCCGTGCCCTGGTTGGTGAACAATTCGAGCAGGACCGCGTGCGGCGTCTTGCCGTCGATGATGACGACGCCCTGGACGCCCTGCTCGAGCGCGTAGATACAGGTTTCAACCTTCGGAATCATGCCGCCGGAAATGGTGCCGTCGGCGATCAGCCTGTGCGCGTCCTTCACCGACAGGTCCGGAATCAGTTTCTTCGACTTGTCGAGCACGCCGGGCACGTCGGTCAACAGCAACAGCCGCTTGGCCTTGAGCGCGCCCGCCACCGCGCCGGCGAAAGTGTCGGCGTTGACGTTGAAGGTCTGCCCGGTCTTCGACGTCGCCAGCGGCGCCAGCACCGGAATCAGTTCATGGCCGATCAGCTGGTTCAGCAGCGTCAGATCGACCTTTTCGGGCTCGCCGACGAAACCGAGATCGACCACCTTTTCGATATGCGAGCCCGGGTCGACCATGGTGCGCGTCGCTTTCGACGCCGTCACCATGTTGCCGTCCTTGCCGCACAGGCCGACCGCCTTGCCGCCGGCTTCGTTGATGTAGCCGACCAGCTGCTTGTTGATCGAGCCCGCCAGCACCATCTCGACAATCTCGATGGTTGCGGCATCGGTGATGCGCAGGCCGGCGGCGAATTCGGATTGAATGCCGAGCCGCTTCAGCATGGTCGCGATCTGCGGCCCGCCGCCATGCACCACCACGGGATTGACCGCAGTCTGCTCCAGAAGCACGATGTCGCGCGCGAACGCCTTGGCCGTGTCCTCGGCACCCATGGCATGGCCGCCATATTTGATGACGATGGTTTCCTCGTCATACTCCTGCATATGGGGCAGCGCCTCGGACAGGATGCGGGCCTGATCGAGCGGACTGATATTTGGCGCGTCGGTCATGAAGCGGATCTCTTTGTCAGGAACTCGGGCCGGGTTCTATCCGATTGGCGCGTTAGGCGCAAAGTGCAGCTTGCTCTCTTGCCTCTCCCCTTGTGGGAGAGGGTGCCTTCGCAAAGTGAAGGCGGGTGAAGGGTTCTGTCCGCGGAGGGAGACCCCTCATCCGGCGCTCTTCACGCGCCACCTTGTCCCGCAAGGGGAGAGGCAAGAAAGGAGCGCTCACCCCCGCCGCGGCCAGGCGGCGGCTACCGCGAGCGTGAGCCAGCTCACGATCAGAAGCGTGCCGCCGGTGGGCGCAGCCATCGGAAACAGGCTGTGGCCGGCAAAGTGCCGCAAGGTTAGATCGCCGGCGAACAAGGCCGCCGCGACGACAAAGCCGAACGCGGCGGCAAGCCCGGCCCTCACATGAATGATCCCGCGCTCGGTCAAGGCCACGACCGCGAGCACGGCGGCGGCATGAAACAGCAGCATCGACGACGCCGGCACCAGCCGCGTGGCATCGCCCTGATGGGCGGACGCCGCCGCCAGGATGACGCCATCGGCGCCCATCACGCCGGCCAGGATGATCAGGATGCGGAACAAGCGGGATTGCATCATTGGCGGCGCTCTCCGAGCAGGCGCGCCATCGCGGCGCGCAGTTCCGGCATCCCGGCCCCGGTTTGCGAGGAAGTCACGATCACTTCCGGAAAGGCGGCAGGATGGGTTGAAAGCGCGGCCTTGACCTCGGCTGTGCGTTGTTCGAGTTCGGCCGGCTTTACCTGATCGGCCTTGGTCAGCACGATCTGGTAGCTCACGGCGGATCTGTCGAGCGTCTTCAGCACGTCGAGGTCGACGTCTTTCAGGCCGTGACGCGAATCGATCAGCACATAGACCCGGGCCAGATTGCTGCGGCCCTGCAGGAATTTGTGGATCAGCGCGGTCCAGGACGCGACCTTGGCCTTCGGCGCGGATGCGTAGCCGTAACCGGGCATGTCGACCAGCCGGAAGCCGGCATTGTCGGGCCCTTCGAAGAAGATCAATTCCTGGGTGCGGCCCGGCGTATGCGAGGTCCGCGCCAGCGCGTTGCGGCCGGTCAGCGCGTTGATCAGGCTCGATTTGCCGACATTGGAGCGGCCGGCAAATGCGACCTCCATGCCCGCCATCGGCGGCAGCGTCTCGATCGAGGGCGAGGCCCAGAAAAACCGCCAGTCGCCCGCGAACAATTTGCGGCCCTGTTCGATCAGGTCAGCATCGGGTGCGGCGGTCATGCGAAGACTTTCCATTCGTCGTGGCCGGGCATAGCCGTCCGAAGGACGGCGTCGCTTCCGCTCGCCTATGCCCGGCCATCCACGTGTTCTGTTTCGCCTGCACCTGAAACGTGGATGCCCGGGACAAGCCCGGGCATGACGATTTCGCGGGCGGTTTGTCAGGTCTTCGATTCGGCCTTCTTCGAAGCGAATGTCGCCTTCAGATTGTCGAACAGTTCAACCTTCACGCCATTGCGGTGCATGATGAAGCTCTGCTGCACCACCGAGAGCAGGTTGTTCCACGCCCAGTAGATCACCAGACCCGCGGGGAAGCCTGCGAGCATGAAGGTGAAGATCAGCGGCATCCAGCCGAAGATCATCTGCTGGGTCGGATCCGGCGGCGTCGGGTTGAGCTTGAACTGGAACCACATCGTGATGCCCATGATGATGGGCCAGACGCCAAGCGCGAGGTAGTGTCCGAACACCGGCAGTTGTGTCGGATCGAAGTGCAACAGGCCGAACAAAGTGAACAGGTTGGTCGGGTCGGGCGCCGACAGATCCTTGATCCAGCCATAGAACGGCGCGTGGCGCATTTCGATGGTGACGAACAACACTTTGTAGAGCGAGAAGAACACCGGAATCTGCAATGCGACGGGAAGACAACCGGCGATCGGGTTGATCTTCTCCTTCTTGTAGATCTCCATCATCTCCTGCTGCTGCTTCACCTTGTCGTCGGGATAGCGCTCCTTCAGCGCGGCCAATTGCGGCTGCACCGATTTCATCTTCGCCATCGACGCATAGGATTTGTTGGCAAGCGGGAAGAACAACAGCTTCACCAACACCGTCACCAACAGGATGGAGATGCCGAAATTGCCGAACAGGTGATAGAAGAAGTCGAGCGCCAGGAACATCGGCTTGGTGATGAAATAGAACCAGCCCCAGTCGATCAGAAGATCGAAATGGTTGAGTTCGAGCTCTTTGTTGTAGCCGCCGAGGCCCCCGATCGGAAAATTGATGCCGACGACGCTGGCTTCCTAGGCGCCGGCGAACAGCCGCGTGCTGGCGCTGCCGGTGCCGCCGATCGCGATGGTCTGCGCGTCCTGCAGATAGTCGGTCTGATAGGTGCGGACCGTACCCACCAGGTTGGAAGAGAACCGCGCCTGCAGCTGGGCGCGGGTGTCGGGCAATAGCGCCGACGCCCAATATTTGTCGGTGATGCCGAGCCAGCCATTGGTGACCTTGAAGTTGACCGCCTTGGTCTCATCGATTTTCTTGTAGGCGTATTCCTGCAGGCCCTGATCGCCGAGATAGCCGATCAGGCCTTCATGCAGGATGTAGTAGCCCGAGACTTTCGGGGTGCCGTGCCGCGAGATCAGCGCGAACGGATAGAGCGTCACCGGCGCATTGCCGACATTGCTGACGTCGTCCTTGATGGTGAAGAGATAACGTTCGTCGATCGCAATGGTGCGGCGGAAGGTCAAGCCGTCGCCATTGTCATATTTTAGCGTCATCGGGGTCGACGGCGTCAGGCTGCCGGTGCCTTCCTGTTGCCAGACCGTGTTCTGGTCGGGAATTTTCACGGTCGAACCGCTCGCCGCGACCCAGCCGAATTCCGCATAATAGGGATTGTCGCTGCCCGAGGGCGAATACAGCACGATCGCGGGCGAAGTGGGATCGACGGTTTCGCGGAACTGCACTAGCGACAGGTCGTCGATGCGCGCGCCCTTCAGCGAGATGCTGCCGGTGAGGCGGGGGCTATCGATCTTGACGCGGGGCGTTGCGGCAATCGCGGCGTCGCGGCTGACGGGTGCTGCCGAACCCGGCTGATTGACCGCCGGTGCGTTGGGCCCCGGTGTAGTGGCGGACGGCGCAGGCGCGACGCCGGTTTGCGGGGCGGCCGTGTTCGCAGCGTCCTGCGCGGGCTTGGTCATCTGGCTTTGTGCCAGCTGCGCGGCGCGCTGCTTCTCCATCTGCGGAATGTTGAAGAAATATTGCCAGCCGAGCAGCACAAGCCCGGACAGAATGACGGCGAGGATGGTGTTGCGATTGTCGGTCATCGTTCAAATCTCGTCATTCATCTTGGTTGTGACTCGGTCCCGGCGGAGACCGGAACCGAAGGTCTACTTTATTTTGGCGCGCTATTTTGGCGCGCCTTCCCGTCGTCCTGACGCGAAGGGCCCCCCACTTCGCCCGAAGACGCTTTCGCGTCGCGCGGTCTTGAGGGTTGCCGCTCTATTCGACGCAGCGCCGAGCGCAAATCCTCGAGCATGCCAGAGAAGTCGCGGGTCAGGGCGGCTCGACGGCCGACTAGCACATAATCGCTGTGCGGCCGCATGGATACGGCATCCAGCCGCTTCACCAATTCGCGAAGCCTGCGCCGGATACGGTTCCGCTCGGTCGCCGTGCCATTCTTTTTGGTAACGGTGAAGCCCACCCGGATCGGGCCGCCATCGTCCCTGCGGCGGCTCTGCACCACAAAGGCGGCCGCGCTGGTCCGCGCGCCATTGGCAACGGCGAGGAAGTCCGCCCGCTGCCTTAGCCGATCCATGATGAGATCTCTCCGGGAAGCCCGGCTCAGGCGCTCAGACGCTTGCGGCCACGCGCGCGGCGCGCGGCGAGGACCTTGCGGCCGCCGGTCGTGGCCAATCGGGCGCGGAAGCCATGACGGCGCTTGCGCACCAGTTTGCTGGGTTGGTAAGTCCGCTTCACGGGTCGTTCTCCGCTGACAATTTGCCTGCTAAGATTGGCAATCTGCCTGATAAATGAGATATGTCCGCCGATGCTGACAGGCCCAAAGCGGGCCATTTCCGGCCCAAATCGAGCCGCCCCGGTCGGGCCGGGTCATCGCGGACAGTTGGCGCGGCTTATACGGGAGCGACCTCTTTTCGTCAATGTTGCCGGGCGGTTCAATTAAGGTTCTTCGAAACGGCACAATTGGCGCGAATAATTGAATATTCGCGGTGTTTTACGTGAGATGATGCGGGCCGGCCGCAGCCGACCTTGGACAATGTTGTTGCCGAGTTGTTGCCCAATCCGGCATAGGTAGGTCTGGGCGGGCACGGGTTCCGGCAACGGTGGTTGTTATAAAACCTTAATTTGACCGCTCCCGGGGGCCGGACGCATCCTTAAAAAGGTGAGGCTCCGAAAGCAGTTATGATATCAGCGACCGACCAACAGCCGACCATAGACAAGCCGCGGCCAAGGCTGCAGCGCCGGCTCGGCCTGTCCGGCAAGCTGCTGCTCTTGACCATTCCGCTGGTCATGATCGCGGAGGTCCTGATCTATGTGCCCTCGATCGCGAATTTCTGGATGAACCGGCTGAACGGCCGCCTGGCGGCGGCCAATACCGCAGCGCTGGTGCTGGATGCCGCCCCGTTGGGAATGGTTCCGGATTCGCTGGCGCGGCAAATCCTCGACAGCATCGGCGCGCGGGCGGTGGCCATCAAGATGGGGCAACAGCGGCGGCTTCTGGCCAGCGCCGGTCTGCCGCCGGCGATCGACCACGACGTCGACATGCGGTCGCTGACGGTGTGGTCGTCGATCGTCGATTCCTTCGAGATGATGCTGGAGACCGGCAACCAGGCGATCCGCGTCATCGGGCCGCCGCCGGGCGGTGGCGGGCAGTTCATCGAGGTCGTGGTCGACGAGGCGCCGCTGCGTCAGTCGATGTATGTATTTTCCCGCAACCTTCTCCTGGTCTCGCTGGCGATCGCGATCCTGACCGCGGCGCTGGTCTATCTCGCGCTGCATTTCCTGTTCGTGCGTCCGATGCGGCGCCTGACCGCGAGCCTTGTCGGTTTTCACGAGAATCCCGAAAGCTCGGCGCGGATCATCGTGCCGTCGCATCGCGGCGACGAGATCGGCGTTGCCGAGCGCGAATTGTCCGACATGCAGCGCGATCTGGTGTCGATGCTGCATCAGAAAAGCAGGCTCGCCGCACTTGGGCTTGCGGTGTCGAAGATCAACCACGATCTGCGCAACCTCTTGGCATCCTCGCAACTGCTTTCCGACCAGCTCTCGACCGTGCCCGATCCGCGGGTGCAGCGTTTCGCGCCGAAACTGATGCGCTCGCTGGAGCGCGCGATTGCGTTCTGTCAGTCGACGCTGTCCTATGGCCGTGCGCAGGAAGCCGCTCCCGACCGCCGGATGATCCTGATCGAGCCCGTCGTGATCGAGGTCCGCGAATCCGCAGGGCTCGTCTCGGATGCCGCGATCACCTGGATCAGCGCGATCGAGCGCGGGCTTTCGATCGACGCCGATCCGGATCAGCTGTTTCGCGTGCTGCTCAACCTGGTGCGCAATGCGGCACAGGCGCTCGAAGGCCGGCCGCGCAGCGATGCCGCGGCGATGCAGATCCGCATCACCGGGCGGCGCGAAGGCTCGGTCGCGATCATCGAAGTGTCCGACACCGGTCCCGGCATTCCGGCCAAGACCCGCGAACATCTGTTCGAGGCATTCCAGCCTTCAGGCCGGCCGGGCGGCAGCGGGCTCGGGCTCGCGATCGCCGCCGAACTGGTCCGCGCCCATGGCGGGGAGATTCACCTGGTGGAGGGAACCATCGGCGCGACCTTCCGGATCGCCATACCGGATCGGCCGGTGGAGCTTTTGAGCGTGCGCAACGAGCGGGCGCGGGCTTAACCGTAAACCCCCGTCATTCCGGGGCAGCGCCCATGGCGATGAACCCGGAATCCAGAGGCAAATGCACGAAATTCCGGGTTCGATGCGCTGCATCGCCTCTGGAATGACGTCGAAAATCGGTGCTCGGACGCCGCTTTCCGGACCTTGCCAATTCGGGCCGGAGCAGGTAGCTAAAGCGCTCTTTCGCGACCTTCCGATACGTTCTCGGATGCACACGGGCTGTTAAGCCCGAGCCTACAGCGAAAAACGCGCCCGTAGCTCAGCTGGATAGAGCACCAGACTACGAATCTGGGGGTCAGGAGTTCGAATCTCTTCGGGCGCGCCATTT
>JBKQRS010000473.1:0-9391 GCA_052143915.1 Bradyrhizobium sp. | reverse complement strand
TGCGACGGCGACCGGCAATACCGACAGCACGCTGAACGACGTCACCATTGCCAGCGGCAGCAAGGTGGCGGCGGCGGTCGGCACGCTCGACCTGACCGGGACCATCACCAACAAGGGCGAGATCGATGCCACCACCGGCACGCTCGACCTGGAGAACGCCACCATCAACGGCGGCACGCTGGGCGGGCCCGGCACGATTGCGACAGTGAGCGGTGCCGACACACTCAACAATGTCACAATCGCCAGCGGTACGACCGTTCAGGTGACCGATAATACAGCGCTGGACCTCAAGGGTACGATCTCCAACGGTGGCACGATTGCGCTGAACTCCTCGGGCGATACCACTCAGCTGGAAATTTCTGGCGACGTCTCACTCAACGGCGCCGGCCATGTGACGCTGACCGATAACACCCACAACGCGATCGTCAGCGACGGGTTGGCGGCAACGCTTACCAATTCCAACACGATCTCCGGCGCTGGCACGATTGGTGACATCCTTCTGACGCTGGTGAACGACGGCACTATCGATGCGACCGGGACACATACGCTGACCATTGATACCGGCACCCCCACCATCACCACCAGCGCCGGGCCCGTAGGCAGCCTCACGGTTACTAACAATCCCGGAGGTATCCTGGAGAACTCGGCGGGCCACACGCTGCAGATCGATGACAATGTCCTGAACAACGGGGTAATCGAAGCTTACAGCAGCGTTGGCAGTTCGATCGGGGTGGTGGTCGCCGGGAATATTACCGGAACGGGATCGATCGAGCTCTTCGACAACGCAAAGCTCGAGATCGGCGGTTCGGTTTCCTCTGGCCAGACCGTGACCTTCAGCGCGGCAGCCGCCGCAGCCACGCTCATCCTCGATGATTCGAAAGACTTCCATGGAACGATCGTCGGCCTCGTGGAAGCTTCTAGCGAAAGCCAGGAGAATCACGTCGATCTCAAGGATCTGACCTACGTATCAGGCCATATGTCGGCCCATTTCAATAGCAGCGCCGATACCGTTACCGTTAGTAACGGTACAAGTTCAGTCACCCTCCAGCTTTCGGGAAGTGCCCCGGACCCTGCTTTTGAGATTGCGAGAGATTCGACTACCGGGACGCTAATCGATGATCCGTCGGCATCATCCGGCACGGTGACGATCGACAGCGGTTACACGCTGGACATTTCGGCCGCAAGCACAGCGACGGTGAGCTTTACCAACGGCAACGGCAGCACCGGCGAGCTCGTGCTCGACAATTCCAAAGCTTTCACCGGGCAAATCGCCGGTTTTGCGGGGGACGGGACGACCTCGAATTCGGATCTGATCGACCTCAGCGACGTCAACTTTGCCGACGTGGCGACAAACAAGACCACCTATACCGACAACGGGAACGGTACCGGGACGCTGACCCTGCACAACGCCAATGGGCAAGCGCTTGACAGCATCACCTTCGACGGAAGTTACCAGCTGGCGAATTTTACCATTGAGAACGACGGTAGCGGAAATACCCTGATCGTCGATCCGCCGGTGTCCTCCGGGGCTGCGACTTCCAGCAATGGTGTTACGGCAGCAAGCACTCCGACCTCGAGCGTGATCGTGAATGATCCCGGTCCGGCTGTTAATTCCGTCGTCATGCACGATCCCGGCCCGGCGGCGAGCAACACGATCGTCGCAAGCGCGCCGAACCAGACGCTGAGCGGTCTTGCGGCCAGCGATACCTTTGTTTTCAACTTCGCTAACGTCGGCCAGACGACGGTAGCCGACTTCCACGCCGCGACCGATATGCTCCAGTTCAGCGGCTCGGTTTTCGCGAACGCACAGGCAGCCTTGAACGCGACGCTGGATGACGGCCACGGAAACACGGTGGTCACCATCGATGCTCACGACACCATCATCTTGAACGGTGTCCTCAAGGCGCAGTTGCACGCTTCCGATTTCCACGTCATCTAAAGCGTTGTCATCTCCGCGCTCACCCGCCTGCAGCAAAAAAGAGTTTGCACGGTTTGGCGTGCAAGGCCAAGATGAATGGCTTATTCGGATTTGCGACGTTGCCATTTTGCGGGATTTGACGGATTTGAAATGCCCCCAGCGCGGCTTGGTCGCGGACCTGATCAAATTGCTCCAACCTGATATGCACGCGGCATGAAGCGCCTCAAGTTAATACGGCGCTGGTTTGGGCGGAAGTTCGGCTATGCCAGGCTCTTGTGCCTTGCGTTGCTGATTGGCGTTGCGGCATTGCGCATCGCCGACTTTGCGCCGATCGAGGAGCTTCGCGTCAGGGTATTCGATACCTTCCAGCGCTTCGATCCCCGGGTGAAGACGGCGCGCCCGGTCACCATCGTCGACATCGATGAAAAGAGCCTTGCCGACCCCAGGCTCGGTCAATGGCCCTGGCCGCGCACGCGCATCGCTGACATCGTCAACAATCTCACCCGGATGGGCGCCGTCGTGATCGCGTTCGACGTCGTCTTCGCCGAGCCCGACCGGCTCAATCCTGACATCGCAGCGGACAATTTCCGCGGCCTTGACGAGGCAACGCGGCAGAAATTGCGAGCGCTGCCTAGCAACGACCAGATTTTCGCCGACGTCATCCGCAAGTCGCGCGTGGTGCTCGGCGAATCGGGGGGACACGATGTTCACTCAGACCTCGACAGGGAACTGCCGGTCACCGGCTTTGCCATGTTGGGCGAGGACCCGGAGCCTTATCTGTTCAAGTTCGGGGGGCTTTTGCGCAACGTAAAGGTGCTGGAAGAGGCCGCCGCTGGACGCGGCCTGTTCACGATCGTGCCCGAGCGCGATGGTATCGTGCGTCGCGTGCCGATGATCATGGATGCGCAGGACGTGCGCATGCCGGCACTGAGTTTCGAGGTGCTGCGGATCCTCGGTGGCTCCGGCACCATCATGATCAAGTCGGATAAGGCCGGCATCGACAGCGTCGTCCTACAGGGGCTTCGACTGAAGATTCCGACCGATGGCTTCGCCCGAGTCTGGATCCATTATGCACGCAACGACCCCTCGATCTACGTCTCGGCTGTCGATGTGCTAGACGGCCGCGTTCCACCGGAAATGATCTCGCAAAAACTGATCCTGATCGGCACGTCCGCCACGGGCATGAATGACATCAAGACGACGCCAGTCTCGCGCGCGATGCCCGGCGTCGAGATCCATGCCCAGGCGCTCGAAAGCGCACTGTCCGGTTCGACGCTATCGCGGCCGAGCAATGGCGAGGTGTGGGAGTTTCTCGCTGCGCTAGTCGCCGGCCTCCTGGTGATTGCTTTTGCGCCGAATCTCGGCCCGGTCACGCTCGTCGGCGTAGGCGCCATGTTTGCATCAGTGTTGGTCGGCACATCCTGGTATTTCTACACGCAGCACCGGCTGCTGGTTGACTTCACCTATCCCCTACTGTCGACCACCGCGATTTATCTCACCCTGATTTTCGCGAGCTTCGTCAGGGAACAGGCGCAGCGGCGACAGATCCGCTCCGCGTTCGGCCAGTACCTGTCGCCTGCATTGGTCGAGCAACTCGCGCAGTCACCGGAAAAGCTCGTGCTCGGCGGCGAGGAGCGCGAGATGACCATCATGTTCTCCGACGTCAGGGGTTTCACCAGCATCTCGGAGTCCTACAAGAGCGATCCGCAGGGGCTGACCGCGCTGATGAACCGGTTCCTGACGCCGCTCACCAACGCGATCCTGGCGCGAAAGGGCACCATCGACAAATATATGGGCGACGCCATCATGGCGTTCTGGAACGCGCCGCTCGATGACAGGGAGCATCAGATCCATGCCTGCGAAGCGGCGCTGGACATGCTGGAGCGGATCGACGCCCTCAACAAGGAGCGCGAGATCGAGGCCCAGAACGGCGGCCACCGTTATATTCCGATCAATGTCGGGGTCGGTTTGAACACCGGGATCTGCGTCGTCGGCAATATGGGCTCCAACCTGCGCTTCGACTATTCGGTGCTCGGCGACAGCGTCAACCTGGCATCACGGCTGGAGGGACAATCCAAGGAATATGGCTTCCCGATCATCGCCGGTTCCAGGACCGCGCTCGCGGTGAAGGACAAGTTCGCGATTCTCGAACTCGATTACATCATGGTCAAGGGCAAGAAGGAGCCGGAGGTCATCTACGCCATTGCCGGCCGCGAGGATACCGCTCAGTCGGCCTACTTTCAGCGCCTGCGCAACCTGACGATCGAGATGCTGGCCTGCTATCGCAGCCGGAACTGGCAGGGAGCGCTCGCGGCGATCGAGCGCGGCCGGCGAACCGAGGGCGCCCATGCGCTGGAGCTTTTGTATAATCTGTATCAGGCGCGCATTCTCGGTTATCAGGAAAGCCCGCCGCCGGAAGACTGGACCGGCGCCTTTGCATTGCTGACGAAATAGGACGCTTCCTTCGAAATCGTCGTCACCCGCGAATGCGGGTGATCCGGTATTCCCGAGCAGTAGTGACTTGGCCGAAACGCCGCTACGTACTGGATACTCCGCTGGAGCCTGTCATCGGGCTCGCCGGAGGCGAGACCCGGTGGCGGAGTATGACGGCTTGTGGGAGCAGATGGACCGCGTCCCGAAACACTCGCGTCCTCACTCCACGCCGATCGTGGTCAGGTCCTGGAACCAGTGCTGCGCCTGCACGAATTTCTTGATCCTGGGCGAAAGCGCGTGCGGATTGGTATCGTGCACCACCCACACCAGTGCGGCGTCATCGACGATCAAGGCATGCGCCTGCGCGATCAAATCGTCCTGCTGCTTGATGTCGAAGGTTTGCTTGGCCTCACTAATCAGGGCATCGACCTTCGGATTCTTGTAACCGCCCCAGTTCACCCCGACCGGCGCCACCTGATCGGAGGCGAAGAAGCGAACGATCGCATAGAGCGGGTCCGAGGTCACATAAGCGATATTGTTGGCGGTGATGCCGGCGTTCATTTCATCCGCCGCACCCTTGCGCCAGTGCGTGTAGAGCGTCTCCAGTTCGACCACCTTGAAGTCGATATCGATGCCGATGTCCTTGAAGCTTTGCTGCAGGAATTCATTCATCGGCAGCGACAGCATTTGCCCGGTGCCGCCTTGTGCGATGATGAACGTGGTCTTCAGCGGCTTTTCCTTCGAATAACCGGCCTCCTCGACGAGTTTCCTTGCGGTCGCGGGATCGTATTTGATGTCGAAAGTCGGTTTGCCGAACCAGGGGCTCGAGGGATCGACCTGGCCCTTGGCGGGTTTTGCAAGGCCGTTCATCAATCCGACCACCGCGTCGCGATCGATGGCGAGATTGAGGGCCTTGCGCAAGCGGATGTCGGTCCAGGGCGAGCCGGGCAGCACGCTGAGGTGATAATTCCACACATGCGGCGTGATGTTGTCGACGATCCGCATGCCCGCCGATTTCAGCTGCGGCACCGCATCGGGCGCCGGCGTTTCGATCAGATCCACTTGCCCGGCGAGCAGCGCGTTGGTCCGGGTCAGCGCTTCCGGCATCGGAACCAGGACCAGCTTGTCGACTTTCGCGATCCGTTTCTTGTCCCAGTAGTCCGGATTCTTCGAGAGTTCAGCGAGCTCGCGCGGCACCAGCTTTGTCAATTTGAAAGGCCCGGTGCCCGAAGGCTGGCTTGCGAACCTATCCCAGTCCTTGCCGAGTTTTCCGTATTGCGCGGGACTGGAGATCAGGAACCAGAGCATCTGATAGGGGAAGAACGAATCCACGGTCTTGGTGGTGATCTCGACCGTCCAGTCGTCGATCTTGGCGTAACCGGCGACCGAGGGCAGGCGGGTTTTGACCTGTGCGCTCTGGCGTTTGTCGAACTGCGGCGCCTTGTCATTGAGGACCTTGTCCAGGTTCCAGATCACCGCATCGGCATTGAATTCGCTGCCGTCATGGAACTTGACGCCCTTGCGGAGCGTGAAACGCCACTTGGTCTTGTCCTTGTCGTCGACCTTCCACTCCGTGGCGAGGCCGGGGACCAGCCTGCCCGGCCGATCCGACACATCCATTTCCCAGGCGACCAGCGGGTCGTAGATCGTAAAGGCGGTGAACTGGTAAGCGCCGGCGCCGCGATCCGGCTGACCCGTCGTCAAGGGAATATCCGCCATCGAAATCCCGTATCGCACCACCGTCTCGGCCCGCGCGGAAACGGCCGGCAGGCTGATGCCGACAGCGAGGGCCAAGGCGGCAAGGATCGAATGTCGGACACGCATGAATTAAGCTCCGCTGGCCGGATGATGCGGCGCAACTTTCGAGGACAATTTTTGAAGCTATCCTGCAAGGTTGATGCCAGAATAGGCATCTGCATCTTTTGGCCGCGACGGCTACAAGGAGCTGTAACGGCCATCATAATCAGGCGAGCCGCTGCCGCCATTGGCATAGCCGTTGCATACGGTTGCATAAGAAATAATCATCGAGAAATTCGAGAGGGGATTGGTTGCGATGTGGAGCTTGAAACCTGGAAAACGCCGCACCGCGGCGGCAGCTGGATTGTTGGCATTTGCCGCAATCGTGGCCCAGCCGCGGGTCGCCGGTGCCGAAACGATCCTGCGCATCGGCATGACCGCGGCCGACATTCCGCGCACGCTGGGTCAGCCCGATCAGGGCTTTGAGGGCAACCGGTTCACCGGCCTCACCATGTATGAAGCGCTGACGATGTGGGACCTGTCGTCCGCGGAGAAGGCGAGCATGATGATTCCCGGGCTCGCGACCGAATGGTCGGTCGATGACGCGGACAAGAAGAAGTGGAGGTTCAAGCTTCGCCCGGGCGTCAAGTTCCATGATGGCTCGCCGTTCAACGCCGACGCGGTGGTCTGGAATGTCGAAAAGGTGCTCAGGCAGGATGCACCCCAGTTCGATCCGAGCCAGGTCGGCGTGACCGCGTCGCGAATGCCGACACTGGCCTCGGCCCGCAAGATCGACGACATGACGGTGGAATTGACCACCAAGGAACCGGACAGCTTCCTGCCCATCAACCTCACCAATCTGTTCATGGCGAGCCCGGCGAAATGGCAGAAGCTGTTCGACGCGGCCGAAGGCGCGGATGCCAAGGCGAAATCGCAAGCCGCCTGGGCCGCGTTCGCGAAGGATGCTTCGGGCACCGGACCGTGGAAAATGTCGAGCTTCACGCCGCGCGAGCGGCTTGAGCTTGTGAAGAACGAAAACTATTGGGACAAGGCGCGCGTTCCCAAAGTCGACAAGATGTTGCTGCTGCCGATGCCCGAGGCCAATGCCCGCACCGCGGCATTGCTCTCCGGCCAGGTCGACTGGATCGAAGCGCCCGCGCCGGACGCGGTCGCTGAAATCAAGCAGCGCGGCTTTGTGATCTACTCCAACGAAGAGCCGCATGTCTGGCCGTGGCAGTTTTCGCGTGTCGAAGGCTCGCCCTGGAACGACATCCGCGTTCGCAAAGCGGCCAATCTCTGCATCGATCGCGAAGGCCTGAAGGATGGCCTGCTCGCAGGCCTGATGGTGCCGGCGACCGGCACCTTCGAGCCGGGGCATCCCTGGCGGGGAAAGCCGACCTTCCAGATCAAATATGACAAGCCCGCGGCGCAGAAGCTGATGCAGGAGGCGGGTTTTGGCCCGAACAAGAAATTGACGGTCAAGGTCCAGACCTCGGCGTCGGGATCGGGCCAGATGCTGCCATTGCCGATGAACGAGTATCTGCAGCAGGCGCTGGCCGAATGTTATTTCGACGTCCAGCTTGACGTCATCGAATGGAACACGCTGTTCACGAACTGGCGGCGCGGCGCCAAGGATCCCTCCGCCAACGGCGCCAATGCCATCAACGTGACCTACGCCGCGATGGATCCGTTCTTTGCCATGGTGCGCTTCCTGCAATCGTCGATGGCGCCGCCGGTGTCGAATAATTGGGGCTATATCAACAATCCGAAATTCGATGAGATGGTGACGAAGGCGCGCCAGACCTTCGATCCGGCCGCGCGTGACCAGGCGCTGGCCGAGCTGCATGCGGCCTCCGTCGACGACGCAGCATTTCTCTATGTCGCCCATGACGTGGCGCCCCGCGCCATGAGCCCGAAGGTGAAGGGCTTCGTGCAGCCAAAGAGCTGGTTCGTGGACTTCTCGCCGGTTTCAATGACGCCGTAGCGTACGTTCAACCGCGATGTCTCTTCACCCTCTCCCCTCGCGGGAGAGGGTGCCTGAGATGCGCAGCACCGAAGGCGGGTGAGGGGTCTCTCTCCGCGGACGCAAACGCCTCATCCGGCACGGACTTCGCATAGCCGATGCAAAGCATCGGCGTCCTAATTAAAGAACGGCGGCTGAAGGCCGCCTGTCGCCACCTTCTCCCACAAGGGGAGAAGGGAAGTAAGCAAAAGGTCACACGTGTTCATCTATATCGTCCGCCGCATCGTCTATGTGATCCCCATCGTCATCAGCGTGGCGCTGGTGTGTTTTCTCTTGGTGCACATCACGCCGGGTGATCCGCTTGTCGCGATCCTGCCGGCCGACGCCTCGCAGGAACTCGCCGATCAATTGCGCGTCGCCTACGGCTTCGACCGTCCGCTGCCGGTGCAGTTCGGGCTTTGGCTGTGGAAGGCGGTTAACGGCGATCTCGGTCATTCCATCGCGACCGGGCGGCCGGTGCTGACGGAAGTCATGCGCGCGGTCGGCAACACCGTGACATTGGCGATCGCGGCGGCGTTGATCGGATTTACGCTCGGATTGTTCTTTGGGCTGATCGCCGGCTATTTCCGCGATACCTGGATCGACAAGGTCGCGACCTCGATCGCGATCGCCGGCGTCTCGGTGCCGCATTACTGGCTCGGCATGGTTCTCGTGATCATCTTCTCGGTGCAGCTTAACTGGCTGCCCGCCGTCGGCGCCGGTCCGGGCGGTTCCGGCGCATGGGGATGGGACTGGGAACACCTCCGCTATCTGATCCTGCCGGCGATCACCACGTCGGTGATTCCCATGGGCATCGTCACCCGCACCGTGCGGGCCTTGACCGGCGATATCCTCAGCCAGGATTTCGTCGAAGCCTTGCGCGCCAAGGGTTTGCGCGAAACCGATGTCTTCCGTCACGTCATCAAGAACGCCGCGCCGACGGCGATGGCCGTGATGGGACTTCAGCTCGGATACATGCTTGGCGGCTCGATCCTGATCGAAACCGTGTTCTCGTGGCCGGGATCGGGGCTGTTGCTCAATTCGGCGATTTTCCAGCGCGATCTGCCGCTCTTGCAGGGCACGATCCTGGTGCTGGCGCTGTTCTTCGTGTTTCTGAATCTGATGGTCGATATCGCGCAGGCCGCGATCGACCCGCGGATCAAGCGGAGCTGAACCGATGAGGATCCGTATATGAGCGCGATCGCAGACGCGGCCCTCCAGGCGGCGCCCGCGACCGACGCGCGCGGCTACTGGGCGACGGTCGGGCGGCGCATCCGGCGCGACAAGGTCAGCATGGTCTG
>JBKQRS010000472.1:0-12040 GCA_052143915.1 Bradyrhizobium sp. | reverse complement strand
CGGTGGCGCGGTACTGGTCGCCGAAGGCGTGACGGCCGTTGATGATTGGCTTGGTCCAGCCGGGAACCAGGCGGGGCACGTTCCTGCAGATGATCGGCTCGCGGAACACCACGCCGCCCAGGATGTTGCGGATGGTGCCGTTCGGCGATTTCCACATTTCCTTCAGGCCGAATTCCTTCACCCGGGCCTCGTCCGGGGTGATGGTGGCGCATTTGACGCCGACGCCGACCTTCTTGATGGCGTTGGCGGCGTCGACCGTGACCTGGTCGTTGGTCTTGTCGCGGTATTCCATCCCGAGGTCGAAATACATCAGGTTGATATCGAGGAACGGGTTGATCAGCTTGTCCTTGATGTATTGCCAGATGATCCGGGTCATCTCGTCGCCATCGAGTTCGACGACGGGGTTGGTCACCTTGATTTTTGCCATGGAGATCGGGCCTTCTTGGAATAGCGCGTTTCGGGGTGGATGGGGTGATATGCGCGCTATAGCACCGCAAACGCCCTGGCGAAAGCCAAGGCGTTATGCAGAATCAGCCCATCTTTTGGCCGAGAGCCTCGGTTCTGATCGATCAGAACGGAGGCCTTATCTCTTTCATCTTGACGCGTTTTCTTGACGCGAACCCGTGCCCACCCCCGGATCAAGTCCGGGGGCATGCTTGGCTCGAAAAGCTCTAAAACGCCGCCTGGGTGGCCGTGCCCGCCACCACGTACCAGGTGACGAACAGACCGCAGATCAGGGCGCCGGGCAGGCTGGAGCCGGTACGCCGCCAGGTGAACGTGGCGATGACGGCGCAGATCGCAAGCAGCGGCACGAACTGGATTGCGACGATAGTGGATAGCGGCACGAAGCCGGGATCGGGCAGCGGATTGAACAGTTTTCCCGACAGCCGCAGCGTGCCGTACTGCAAGCCCAACAGCACGATGAACCCCAGCGTCAGCGCCAGGATATTGGTCAGGTAAAGCGCGCCGCGCCCGGCCCCCATGGTCGAGAAATTCCGGTGCAGCACATGCAGCGCGATCACGAAAAACGCCGTGAACGGAATGAGGTAGATCAGGAAAATAAGGAATTGCTTCGCGCTCATCAGCTTGAGCGCGACGATCCAGAAGCGGAAATCGATCTTGAAGGCAAGGTCCGCCAGCCACAGCGCGGCGTAGCCGATGATGATGGTGGCGAGCGCGATCAGGATCGACGGCACGATGATCCCGGTCCGGCTGGTGCGTTTGGGCGCAAACGGCATCAGGGCGAGCGCGATCAGCCCGTTGATGACGGCCCAGACCATGATCTGGTTGGTGATGCCCTGGGGCAGGTAGGGTGATGGCGTCACGAAGGTGCCGCCCAGCGCGAAGGCCGGATAATAGGTCAGCGCGGGAATGAAGGCGGATAGCACGAAAGCTACCGTCCAGCGGCGGCCGCTGGATGCGACCTTGGCCGGTGCGACGGCAGCGGCGCTCTCGGGCAATCCGAGGCGCGAAAACACCGACGCTCCGAGCAGGCCGTCGAAAACCCCGAGCAGGAGCACGACAAAGCCGATCAGCGCGATCAGCGTGCCCAGCTCCTTGCGGAACCAGATTTGGTCGTCCGAGGGACGCGGTGTGCCGCCTTGCAAGGTCTTGGCGAACCAGTCGAGGCTGTAGCCGATGGCCTGATCCGAAATATGCTCGGCGGGATGCGTGATCGCTGGCGTGTACAGCACTCTCGCGGTGCCCTGTGCGATGTCGCCATAGACCTTGCCGGGTTCGACGGGCCCTTGCGTGCCAAACAGTGCCCAGAGTTTTTGGCTTTGCGTGACGTCGCGCGCCCGTTCGACGCCCCACATCAGGTCCGAAAATTCCTCGTACTGCGCGAACACCAGCGCGACATTACGCGGCCAGGTCGCAGTGCCCTCGGCGGCGAAGGGTTTGCCGGTCGAGGATCCCTCCAGCACCATCGACTTGTAGTCGTTGGGCATGGCGGATGCGGCGGCGAGCACGGTCCAGCCGCCCATTGAGTGGCCCTCAAGCCCGATATTGCTCTTGTCGACGATATCGAGGCTGCGCAGATGCGCTAAGCCGTCGGGGCCGCCGAAGCCGTTGGCGAAGGCCGGCGGATCGCTGTAGCCATGACCGGTCTGGTCCAGCGCCAGCACCACGTAGCCCCTGCGGGCAAATTCGATGGCAAAGCCATCCTGGGTCTCGCGTGAATTGATGTAGCCGTGCACGGCCAGAATGCCGGGGGCGGGGGTCTTGGCGGTCGCGTTGGGCGGGATATAGAGCAGGGCGCTCATGGTGTTGCCCTTGGCGCCGGCAAAGCGCACATCCCTGATCTGGATGCCGTCAGAGGTTTGCGTCAGATAAGCCAGCACTCCGCCGGCCAGAATCAAAATCACTCCGGCAATGGCCAACGACCATTTACGATGCATGGTAGCCTCCCCTGTCCCCCAGCGCCGTTGAACCGGCTTTTGGGTTCGTTTTGATTGTGATCGATAGCCTATCCGAAAGGCGAGCGCGCGCAAGCGACGGTTGCGACCTCGCGTCCGGGCTTCGATCCGATGTCAGAAAGTTTCACTAAGCTAATTAAATTGCTTGAGAAATCCTCCCGGACAGGCAAACGAATGGGTTCGCCGCTGAGCAGCGGGAAGTTTCGCTGCTGAGGTGTTGCATCAGGTTCTTCGGGATTGATTGAGAGCGCCCAGACCTTGAATCAGAAAGTGAAGTGAGATGTCCGGTTCGGGCACCGACAAGACCAAATCAGGCTTTGCGCTCGCCGGCCCCATCGTCATTCTGGTCGAGCCGCAGCTCGGCGAGAACATCGGCATGGCGGCGCGCGCGATGGGAAATTTCGCGCTGACGCGGCTGCGCATCGTCAATCCCCGCGACGGCTGGCCGAATATCAGCGCACAGCGCGCCGCCGCCGGCGCCGACCACATCCTCGATCAGGTCGAACTGTTCGACACGGTAGAGCAGGCGGTCGCCGACTGCTCGCTACTGTTCGCCACCACCGCACGCGCCCACGACCAGGCCAAGCCGGTGATGGCGCCGGAAGCGGCCGCCGTGGAGATGGCCAGCCAGGTCAGAGCCGGCGGCACGGTCGGAATCCTCTTTGGCCGCGAGCGCTACGGGCTGCAGAACGAGGAGGTCGGGCTCGCCAACCGCATCGTCACCTTTCCGGTCAATCCCGGCTTTGCCTCGCTCAATCTGGCGCAGGCGGTGCTCTTGATCGGCTATGAGTGGTTCAAGCTCGCAACCGAAGGCGCGTTGCCGTTTTCGATGCCCGAGCGCTCCGAGCCCGCCTCGCAGCACCAGATGCAGGCCTTCTTCGACAATCTGGTTCGCGAGCTCGACAAGGTCGAATTCCTGCGCCCGGCGGAGAAGCGCGAGACCATGCTGGTCAATCTGCGCAACATCTTCACCCGGATGGATCCGACCAAGCAGGACATGCATACGCTGCACGGCGTGGTGATGGCGATCGCGGAGGGACGTAAAGGTCCGGCCAAGGGCGGCGTGCTCGACGGAGCGCAGGCCACGCGGTTGCGTGCGCTGCTGGCCGAGCACGGGCAGGGCGCCATGCCGTCGGAAAGCGGCACCGTGCGGGGGCTGGCGCGGCTGTTGCGGCGCAATCCGACCGACGCCGAGCGCATCCTGTGGCAGGCGCTCACCCGCGACCGCCGCTTCGCCGGCCAATTCAAGCGGCAGACGCCGGTCGGGCGGCATATTCCGGATTTCGTCTCCTTCGTGAACAGGATCGCGATCGAATTGATCAATCCGAACGAGACCGATGTGATTGCGAGCGATCGCGCCGCGCGTCAGGCCTGGCTGGAGGCGCGCGGCTACCAGGTCGTCAACATGGGCGTCGCCGATGTCGAGGCCGATCTGGCGGCCGAGCTCGATCGACTGGTATCGTTCCTGCCGGGACGCTCCTGACGCCCGGGACAGCCATGCCGGGCGCGAATTTCTCCGCCATTGCCAGGATTAAGGGCTGCGGATAAGGGTTGCACAAGAACAATCAATAACGAAAGGGAGACCCCAAACATGCGTCCTCTCAGACTTGCACTCCTCGCCTCGGCTTCGATGTTTGCCGCCGCGCCAGCCTTCGCGCAGGCGCCTCAGGTCGAAAAGAATGTTTCGATGGGCCTATCGCTCGCCATCATCCAGGGCGCGATCGAACAGTGCACCAAGGACGGATACAAGGTTTCCGTCACCATCGTGGATAGGTCCGGCAATGTCGCAGCCCAACTGCGCGGCGACGGCACCAGCCCGCATACCATGGAGTTCAGCCGCCTCAAGGCCTACACCGCCCGCACCCGCAACCAGACCTCGCTGCAAACCATGAAGCTGCTCGAGGACCCCGCCAATGCCTTTATCCGGCAGATCCCCGGCGTGGTCGGCGTCGGTGGCGGCGTTCCGATCCGGGCAGGCAACGAGGTGATCGGCGGCGTTGGCGTGTCCGGCGCGCCCGGCGGTGAGAAGGATGAAGTCTGCGCCAATGCGGGGCTCGCCAAGGTTGAGGCCGCGCTCAAATAGAGCGCGGTTTTGCAACAATATAGCCCTGGGATTGGAGACGACCGATGAAGAAGTCGCCGCGTTCGCTTGGCCATGCCTTGGCCTTGGCTGCGTGGCTCTGATGTCCATCGTCACGACGGCTAGGGCTCAGGCGCAAAGCGCGGGCTTCTTCGACACGCATCTCGGAAAATAAGCCATCTCGGAAAATAAGCCGGGGCAGGACGGCGTCGTGCCGTCGGTCCGATCAGACCGCCAGCAGTTGTTCCGGCGCGCTGCCCGCGCGTTTTTGTTTCCTGGGCTTCGACGGCACGAACAGCGAGCACGCTGCGAGCCCCGCTGTGTCGGCCACGCCGGGATCGCGCGACACCATGGCGGCGACGATCGCGCCGTCCATCAGCAATCCGAGCTGATGGGCGAGCACTTCCGGTTCGGCCGCGCCCATCTCACCGGCGAGCTTCTCGATATAGGCGAGCACGACCTTCTTGTGTCGCATCGCAATGGCGCGAAGCTGCTTCTGATCCTTGTCGTGCTCGCCGACCGCGTTGATGAAGGGGCAGCCGTAGAAGCGCTCCTGGCGGAACCAGTCCTTCAGCGCCGGAAAAATCCGCGTCAATTTTGCCTGCGCGCTGCCGCCGCCGGCTTCGATGGCGGCGATAAACCATTCGCGCCACTGCTTGCCCTCGGTCTCAAGCACGACGTGCACCAGATTGTTTTTCGATCCGAACAGCTTGTAGAGCGTTGTCTTTGCGGTGCCGGCTTCATTGATGATGGCGTCGATGCCGGTGGCGTTGATGCCGTTCTTGCAGAACAGCCGCGTCGCGGCACTCAGCAGGCGTCCGCGCGCGGACTCGTCATCGCCGGCGGCGAGGTGAGCAGCGACGGAACGTCCTTTCGAAGATGACTTGGCCATGGCCCCAGTTAATCCAACTGCGCCGCAATCATCAAGTCGCATCTTTCTGCGCGCAAAATGATCGCGCGTGCCACCAATTGCATCACGATTAAGCAGCGCGCCGCTGGTCGATTCGAAGGCAGACCGGGCTAAGCGGCTTTAGGACTTTGCGTTTTCTCCCGTACGGCGTCTGGCACGCTTCATGCAGGATACAGACCGTTCGGTATCCTGCCCCCTAGGGAGAAAATCAATGACCGCGGTCGCTCAGAAAACAGTGCTTACAGGCTGCCTTGCCCCGATCGATAAAGAAGGGCTCGAGCAGCTCATCGCCAACGGCAAGGCCAATCCGAAGGTCATCAAGACCTTGAAGTGCAAGACGGTGGCCGAAGGCAAGTTCCGCCACGCCAACTACATCCGCAACCTCGCGCCTTATATCGTCGACGAACCCCCGGGTCTTCTCGGCGACGACACCGCGCCGAATCCTTCCGAGGCCTCGCTCGCCGCCCTTGGTTCATGTCTTGCGGTGGGGCTCCACGCCAACGCGGTGCACCGCGGCTGGATCGTCAACAAACTCGAGCTTCAGCTTGAGGGCGACCTCAACATCACCGCGGTCTGGGGCACCGGCGACGTCAGCGAAAAGCCGGTCGGTTTCACCGATGTCCGGGTCAAGGTCGACATGGAATGCGAGGGCGTTCCGCAGAGCGAGATCGACGCGCTGGTGGCCCACGTCAAGAAGTGGTCGCCGGTCGCCAACACCTTCACGCGCCCCGTCAATCTCGAGGTCAGCGCCTAAAGGCCAAGAAGAACCAGGCGTTGCAAAACCAGGCGTTTCGCGGAGGGTTTCATGGGTTCATTGGCTGCATCAAGGCGCGCGGTTGAGGACGATCTTTCTCCGGCATCGATTGCCGATCAGGTCGCGACTATCGCCCGCAAGAACCTTGCTCCGATGGCGGCCGCGATCGATGCCGGGACCGTATATCCCGACGAACTGCTCCGCCGCCTTGGCGATGTCGGCGCGTGGGGAAGCCATCAACCGAAGAATGGCGCAGCCGATCTGCGCTGCGCCATTGCCTCGATCTCAGCGCTCGGCGAAGTCTGTGGCGCGACTGCCTTCATGGCGTGGTGTCAGAACACGCTGGTCTGGTACGCCGCGAATTCGAGCAATCCAAAGCTGATTGCCAGATTCGGCGACAAATTCGCGACCGGGCAAATCCTCGGCGGCACTGGTTTATCCAATCCGATGAAGAGCTTGTTCGGAATCGAGAAATTGAAATTGAAGGGCCGCAAGGTCGATGGCGGCTACGTCATCAAGGGCGCGCTGCCCTGGGTGTCGAATCTTGGGCCTGGCCATTTTTTTGGCACCATTTTCGAACGCGAGGACGAAGCCGGCGGCATCGTGATGTTTCTTGCCGATTGTTCAGACCCCGGGGTCACCTTGCAGCCATGCAAGCCGTTCCTCGCGATGGACGGGACGGGCACCTACGGCGTGCAGTTCCGCGACGTCTTTGTGCCTGACGATCTCATCCTGGCTGACCCGGCGGGCCCTTTTGTGAAGAAAATCCGCGCGGGATTCATTCTGCTGCAGGCTGGCATGGCCACCGGCCTGATCAAAGACTGTATCAACATCATGAACGAGGTCGATGCGCCGCTCGGCCACGTCAACCGCTACCTGCCGCAACAGCCGGTCAACTTCCAGGAACTGCTTTCCGAGCTTGAAACGGAAGCGATGGCGCTTGCCTCCGATCCCTTCAATGAGGAGGACCGCTATTGGCGCAAGGTCATAGCCCTTCGTCTGCGCGCCGGTGACGCCTGTGTCGCCGCCGCGCATGCGGCGATGCTCCATTGCGGCGCGCGGGGTTACCTCATGAGCCATCGCGCCCAGCGACGGCTTCGCGAAGCCTATTTCGTCGCCATCGTCACGCCGGCCACCAAGCAGCTGCGCAAGATGCTGGCTGACATGTGAGTTTTCAAAAGGATTTCGGATCGACCCTAACTTCCACAGCAAAACAGGAGAGGCTGCCATGACGGACGTTCTGATTTCTGCCAGCGAACTCGCCGAACTCGCATCCAGGGAGCCGTGTGTCATCATCGATACGCGGAATCCGGATGCTTATGGCGCGGGGCACATCCCGAATGCCGTGAACGTGCATGAGATCTTCACTTACCTCGCCACATCAACGCCCGAAGGCATGAACGAACTGAAGACGAAGTTCGCCGATGCGTTCGGAAAGGCCGGGCTGTCGGGCAAGGAAACCGCCGTGATTTACGAGCAGTCGATGAATTCAGGATTCGGCCAGTCCTGCCGCGGCTACTATCTCTTGACCATGCTCGGCTATCCCAAGATCAAGGTCTTGCACGGCGGCTACGACGCCTGGGTGGCGAAGGGATTGCCGGTCACGACAGCCGTGCCGACGCCCGCGCCGGCATCATTCTCGATCGTTCCCGAGGCCGGTGACATCCTGATCGACGCCAAGACCATGCTTGCGGCCGTCGGCAAGCCCGGCATCGCTCTGCTCGACGTGCGCGACGTCGATGAGTGGATCGGCGACAGCTCCTCGCCCTACGGCAAGGACTTCTGCCCGCGCAAGGGGCGCATCCCCGGCGCCGTCTGGCTTGAATGGTACCGGATGATGAAGCCGACCGGAGAGGGCCCGCGTTTCAAGTCCAAGGATGAAATCCTGGCCGAATGCGCGACCGTCGGCATCTCGCAGAATACCCCGGTCTATCTCTATTGCTTCAAGGGCGCGCGTGCGGCGAACACCTTCCTCGCGCTGAAGAATGCCGGTGTGAAGGATGTGCGGATGTATTTCGGCTCCTGGAACGAATGGTCGCGCGATCCATCGCTGCCGATCGAGGAGGGGCTGCCTACGGAGGCGAAGCTGACCGAAAAAGCGGCATAGAAAGTGCATGTTTTTTCGTCGCCCGGCCGTGCGTTCGCGGCCGGGCGATGAATCCGCGGGGCATGACGGGATTTGTCTTCGGATCGTTCGGCACCACCTGAGGAAAAGTAGGCATGTCCACCTTCGACGACCCTTTCGATGCCGATCGCGCGCTTTCGCGGGCGGGCTGCGCGTGCGGCCGGCATCGATCAGCGGCCGAACATGATCAGGCTGCTGTGGCGCTGCGATGCGAGCCGATGGCAAGCAGCGAGCAGCGTTACGAGGGCGTCGTTGCCTCGGCTGTCATGCGCGGGATGTTTCCGAAGGATGCCGCGCGCCGTGGGTTTCTTAAATCGGTCGGTGCGGCGACCGCGATCGCCGCGATCGCCCAATTCTTTCCGCTCAAGACGGCGACCGAGGCCTTTGCGGAAGCAGGCAGCCCGGAGAAAAAGGATCTGAAGGTCGGCTTCATCCCGATCACCTGCGCAACCCCGATCATCATGGCGGCGCCGCTCGGCTTCTATGCCAAGCACGGCCTCAACGTCGAGGTGGTCAAGACGGCCGGCTGGGCGGTGGTCCGCGACAAGACCATCAACAAGGAATACGACGCCGCCCACATGCTGGCGCCGATGCCGATCGCGATTTCGCTCGGCCTCGGTGCCCAGGCGATTCCCTTCGCGGTGCCGGCGATCGAGAACATCAACGGGCAGGGCATCACGCTTGCGATGAAGCACAAGGACAAGCGGAATCCTGCGGACTGGAAAGGCATGAAATTCGCCATTCCGTTCGACTATTCGATGCACAACTATTTGCTGCGCTACTACCTCGCCGAACACGGCCTCGACCCGGACACCGATGTGCAGCTGCGCTCGGTGCCGCCGCCGGAGATGGTCGCAAACCTGCGCGCCGAGAACATCGACGGCTTCCTCGCGCCCGACAATATCTGCCAGCGCGCGATCTACGACGGCGCCGGCTTCATGCACGTTCTGTCCAAGGAGATCTGGGACGGGCATCCCTGCTGCAGCTTCGCGGCGAGCCGGGAGTTCATCACAACTTCGCCCAACAGCTTCGCCGCGCTGACGCGGGCGATCCTCGACGCCACCGCCTACGCCTCGAAAGCGGAAAACCGGAAGCAGATCGCGGAAGCGATTGCGCCGGCGAACTACATCAACGCGCCGGTCACCGTGCTGGAGCAGGTGCTCACCGGGACCTATGCCGACGGACTGGGCGGCGTCAAAACCGATGCCAAGCGTGTCGACTTCGACCCGTTCCCCTGGCAATCCTTCGCGGTCTGGATGCTCACGCAGATGAAGCGCTGGGGTCAGGTCAAGGGCGAGGTCGATTACAAGTCGATCGCCGAGCAGGTCTATCTCGCGACCGACACCCGCAAGGCCATGGCGGAGATGGGGCTGGCGCCGCCGGCGTCGTCCTACAAGTCGTTCTCGGTGATGGGCAAGACCTTCGATCCGGCTGCTCCAGAGGACTATCTCAACAGCTTCAAGATCAGGAAGTCGTCGTGAGGGATCAGGCAGTATCGCGCTTCTTTTTCCCTCCCTCTACGAATTCTTGCGAGTGGCGGGGAGGGTCGGCGTCGAAGACGCCGGGGTGGGGGGTGCTTCCGCATAAAGATTCCCCCCACCCCGAACCCCTAAGAGCGAGCTTCGCTCGTCTCGACCCCGCCGCTTCGCTGCGCTGCGCGGGAGGAGGGGAGCAGACAAGACGATGACCTCCTCTCTTCGCCTTCGCGCGGCGATCGTCTCGATCGCGCTGTTCTTGGCCTTCATCGGCGTCTGGCACATCGCCACCCGCGGCACAGGCGCGGTTGCCAGCATGAGCCCCGAATATGCCAAGCTGATGGGCCTGACGGCGACGGCCGGAAAGTCGGCCATGCCCGGTCCGCTCGATGTCGGCGCCAAATTGTGGGAACATCTGAAGCGGCCGTTCTACGATAACGGGCCGAATGACAAGGGACTGGGCATCCAGCTCGGCTATTCGATCGCGCGCGTCGGGCTCGGTTATCTTCTTGCCGTGATTGTCGCTATTCCGCTTGGCTTCCTGATCGGGATGTCGCCCTTGATCAACCAGGCGCTCGATCCCTTCATCCAGATTCTCAAACCGATCTCGCCGCTCGCCTGGATGCCGCTGGCGCTCTACACCATCAAGGATTCCGGGCTGTCCGCGATCTTCGTGATCTTCATCTGTTCGGTATGGCCGATGCTGCTCAACACCGCGTTCGGCGTCGCCGCCGTGCGCAAGGAATGGATCAACGTCGCGCGCACGCTTGAAGTCGGCACGCTTCGGCGCGCCTTCACCGTCATCCTGCCGGCGGCAGCGCCGACCATTCTCACGGGCATGCGAATCTCGATCGGAATCGCCTGGCTCGTGATCGTCGCCGCCGAAATGCTGGTCGGTGGCACCGGCATTGGCTATTTCGTCTGGAACGAGTGGAACAACCTCTCGATCACCAATGTCATCATCGCCATTCTCCTGATCGGCATCGTCGGCATGCTGCTCGATCAGATTCTGGCGCGCTTCACCCGCATGGTCACGTTCCCGGAATGATGCGATGACCGACAAATTCATTTCCATTGAAGCTATCGCAAAGCGTTATCCCGGCGCCGGCGGCGGCGAGATTGCGGTATTCGAGGATCTCTGGCTGTCGATGCAGCGCGGCGAATTCGCCTGCGTGATCGGTCACTCCGGCTGCGGCAAGACCACGGTGTTGAACATCCTCGCCGGGTTGGATGCGCCGAGCGAAGGCGCCGTGATCGTGGACGGGCAGGCGATCGACGGCACCAGCCTCGACCGCGCCGTGATTTTCCAGAGCCACGCGCTGCTGCCGTGGCGCACCGTGCTCGGCAACGTCGCCTATGCCGTGACCTCGAAATGGCGTCACTGGGACCGCGCCAAGGTGAGGGCGCACGCGCAGACCTTCATCGATCTCGTCGGCCTTACCGGCGCCGAGCACAAGCGTCCGTCGGAACTCTCCGGTGGCATGAAGCAGCGCGTCGGCATTGCGCGCGCGCTCTCGATCACGCCGAAGATCATGCTGATGGACGAGCCGTTCTCGGCGCTGGATGCGCTGACGCGTGGCACGCTGCAGGACGAGGTCCGCCGCGTCTGTCTGGAGACCGGGCAGACGGCGTTCATGATCACCCACGACGTCGACGAGGCGATCTATCTCGCGGACAAGATTTTCCTGATGACCAACGGCCCCGGCGCCGTGCTGGCCGAGATCGTGGAGAATCCGCTGCCGAAGGACCGCGGCCGCACCGATCTGCACCGCCATCCCTATTACTACGCGGTGCGAAATCACATTGTCGATTTTCTGGTCAGTCGCAGCAAGATTTTTGCCACTGACATGCCCGATCACGATCCGCGCAACGTGCCGGTGGTGCGGATCGGCAAGTCCGAACTGGTGATCGCATCGGTTTCGGATGTGCCGCTTCAGGAAGCAAGGCAGGCGTCATGGCCGGGCTTGTCCCGGCCATCCACGTCTTCCTAAATTGAGAGCCAAGGACGTGGATGCCCGGGACACATTGCACACAACGACGCGCGGAGCCTGTCATCGGGCCGCGCTCTGCGCGGACCCGTTGGCGCCCAGGCGCGGACGTGACGAGACTTAAACAAGGGAGAGACACATGAAGCGATCCGACCTCACCGAAAAGCTGCTCGACATCAAGCGCGAGAAGGGCTGGACGTGGAAATACATGTGCGGGGAGATCGGCGGCATGTCGCCGATTATGGTGACCGGCGCGGTCCTCGGGCAGATGAAACTCACCAAGCCGCAGGC
>JBKQRS010000471.1:0-4374 GCA_052143915.1 Bradyrhizobium sp. | reverse complement strand
CTCCGCGCTCACCAAGAAAATCAAGCACTTAACCCGATTTCGAAGATCAGCCAAAACCGTCTGTGTCGGCACCGTGTTGGCAAATCAGTTACGCACTCGGGGAGCTGTCATGTCAGATCAAGACGATTGGGATTTCGCCGGCGCCGACGATGCCAAGGCGGCAATACGCGTGGCGGTTCGGTATTTGCTCAAGGGCGCCGCGGGGAGCGACCGCGGTGATATCGTGCGGGAGATCATTGAGATTGTGAACGAGGTAGCGCGCGGATTGCCACCAGGCGGCCAAGACCCCCTTGACGACGGCATGCCCGGCGGCTGACCGGCGGATAGCCCGCCGTGACTCTGGGAAAGCCGCTGGTGAGCGACTGGCCCGCCCAAACGATCAACGCCCCGCTCCCGAGGCATGGCCATGCCAACCGGATTGCGGGGAAGTCTTGAACCTGGCGAGAGCGAATTGACTCGCGTTTGACACCCCCGGAGGCGCATACTTGGTTAATCACCGCTCAGCCCCCTAGGCATTACCGGTGACAGAGAGTGTTGCGCTCCCGCCTATTTTCGAGGGAAGCATCATGGCACAGCCTCAGCGCCTGTCGTCCGTCATTCCATTCGCTGCAATTGAGCGTCCCGCCTGTCCGAAGTGCAAGGCCCCGATGATGCTCGCCTGTATCGAGCAAGCGGGCCGCGGCGTCGACTTGCAAACGTTTGAATGCGCTATCTGCAATGGCGTACTTAAGACCCTTGCCGCATATGAAGACCCCATGAAGTCCAAGGATCTTGGACGCTGGCTTCAAGGCGACTTGCACCCGCCGAGGTAAGAGCGCCGTGAGTGAGCCGGTTGCTAAGACTCCAGGAAGGCCGCAAGTCCGGAATTGGCGGGCTGTCATGCGCGGACTTGCTTTGGCAACCACTCTTAAACCATCACGCACTATTCTGGTGTTCATGGGGATTCGGCCTGACGATGTCGAAAAAAAAATGCGGGCGCTTCGACGGCGCAACCCTCTGCTTGAGGCTTGGCTGGATGCGCTGAATCGGCTCGACGACCCAAGCTGCCGGATTTTTACCAACCGGAACACAAGTTCGCAGCGCCGGCCTCTGCTGCAGTCCGTTGAGCGCCACCGTACCGGTCGCCGTTCGCCACACCTGGTTACCGTACAGCGCCAATCCTTGTGAGCCGGTGGCGCGGGACCAAAAGCCGCGCCCTGGCTGCTGTCAGGCGTTCAGGCTGCGCCGATCGACGCTGATCGCTGTTTTCATCCGCCCGCGATCAAGGCCGACGTAATCTTCAATTCGGTCGTAGCTGATATTCGCCGTATGGGTGTCCTCGCCGCGGCGAAGCGATGAGCACTCCACGCCGAAATGCTCGAATGGAACAAAAAGTTCCAGTTCCGAGTTGTGGGTAAAAAAATCGGGAGGATCTCATGGATCAAGTAACGCGCTGCCCGAAATGCGGAAAACGAATGGTCCCGGTAATCACCATCGCTGGTCGTACGGACCTGCAATGTATCAGCTGCGACGACCCCGCAGTGAAATGGGCCGAAAGTCCGCTTATCGCCCTTATCGATGATAAGCCAAGCGTTCCGGAACCGGTTTAACCACTCCGATCTCCGAGCAGCGACCAACTTTCGTGGCGCGGACCTGTTCGCCATTCGAGATGCGCTCTGGAACGTCGTTACCTGAGCGCCTGGGCCGCGCTTCAATGGTGCGCGCCCTCAAGTTGCCCGAATCACAATCGCAGGTTGCTTTCCTCGACGAGACGGCGTCGATCCTAGACCCCAGACTTTCGCCCCATCGCGGTTAACCTCAACCACTGCCCCTGGATGGGGCGATCTGTTTCGTGCAGCATTGGGGTCGCCATGTGGGCGGCCAGCGGGTTAGAAAATCGGCCGAATTCGACGCTTAATCATGGGGTCGAGGAATCGAGTCCCTCCGCGCTCACCCATACAAATAGAATTACACTTCAGGCTGCAGCTGAGCCTTTATGAGAAATCGTCTTGAAGAGGCCGCTTGGCTAAGCTCTCGCGGCGGCTTTGACGTTAGGTGAAGAAATGAGCGCTCGAACCCCAGCACCGAGGGCTAAAGATTATTCCGTCGTTTCGGGTTCATTAGGTCCTCGCCGTGATTTTCGCATTAGCGTGGGCTTGCGCGACGGTTGGGACGCAGACGGCCGTGTGTTCGACGTTTCGGAGGCCGTCCGCACCGCGCGTGCCTGGATGAAGCGCCGTGTGGAAGCGGGCCAACCGGCGCTATCCGGCATGTTCACCCGCGCTGAAGTTACCTATGCTTGGCCGCGCCCCGATGGCACGGTTGGCTCAGACCGCGAACCGGTGGCGCTGTTCACTGGCGAAGCTGTCCACGCCTATTTGGGCCATCTGTCCGACGAGACAATCGAGGCGATGTTGAACGAACTGTCGATTGAGCTTGGTGCTGCTCTTGGGCAGGAGCGAATTTATGTAGCGTTCGCCGACCGGACCTGGATTTTGGATGCTGGAGAACGTTAGAAGCATAGCCCGCGGTATCGCGTAGCGCGCGTGCGGCGCTGGATACTTTCAGCGTGTCGCGCGGCCGACCGTTGCAGGCTCGGTGGCAGGCACGGTCTGCGGCACCACCAGATGGGCCGGCGGTTCCGATGGAGTCGCGATCGCGCCGGCCCGTGACACGACCGCGGACGTGATCATGCCGTCGCCGTGCCCCAGCGAATCGTTTCTGAGGTCGGACCACAGGCAAGATGCGCCGATCGTCGCAACAATGGCGGCAATTATCACCGGGACTAACTCTCGACGCTCGTCTTTAGCGGGCATACGTCTCGCTCTTCATCGATTCCATGGCCCCTCTTTACCGGAATTGGTTTCGAAATTCCTAACGAGGGTCGTCTCGACTTTGCTTCGCCCGCCGCGACGGATTTCTTCCAACAAATAGGCAGTGGTCCGCATTTGGGAAGCGGGCGCGACGAAATCATTTCTCCCCGCTGACGAAGCAATTCTTCGAGAGCGAGATGACTTTTCGTTGAACGGTCATCTCGCTCTATCTTTTCGTTTGAGCATGATCGCCGCGCAAACGTGTTCCGCGTTTGCTAGCTAAGGGAAAACCGGTGCCCACTTTGCGCCAGCGCGGCCCTCCGGGTCGGGATCATGCTCCAGCGGCACGAACCCGGCTTGAAACCGATTCTCGCTATCAAGGACGTTTCAACAAAGGGGATTGCGCCATGGCCAAGACATTTCGCTGGGCCGGGCTGATATGATTGCGGTCGCTCTCGGACTCTGCGCTCTCTCGACATCGAGCTTTGATTTCAGCGCCGAGGCACGGCAGATGTGCACGGGTGATGCGTTCCGGCTATGCAGCGCGGTGACCTCGACCTTCTTGCTGGCGCCGGTCTCCTAAGGGCTAGGCTGCGATGCCCTGCTTAGGTACCACTGTGACGGTCCAGCGCATGGGATTGGACTTATGCTCCATGACCGAACGCACCATGCCCGTGACCGGCAATCCATTCAACATCACAGTCGTCTTTTGGCCCCGATATTGAGCGAAGCGGCAACGTCGGGCCTCTTTCGGATCAGTAATCTCGATAGGCTGCATGCATCACCAATTGGTCACGGGACGCGAAGGGATTCCGTGGCAATCTGCACGATAAAGAGCAACCGTTAATAATGACTCCGATGCTGTTCGACAGTCATTCTGTAATCGCCTTGCGCTGTGAGTCAGCTGCCGACGTGTCGACATGAGCCCGGCTTGAGCGCCCCGGTTGCGGCGCAAGGTTGCCATTTAGCCCCTGCGGGAGGATGGTGTCGGCTGTGGGCACCATGGAGAGCAGCATGAGCAAGGCAGGTCTCGACAATCGCCACCGCAACCATGACGGCGAAATCAGCCACAAGCACGGAAACACGCTCATCCGCACCTTGCGTAAGGTTTACGGACAGAGTTTCGCCGCAGGCTATCCTGAAACCGAGAAACTGAGCGAGGTTCTTCTTCAGCTCAACCAAACGTCACTGAGTCAGCTCCGCCGCGATCACGAGACCGGCCACTTGGAACACAAGATCGCAAACGCTTCGAAGTAAGGCCGCGACCTCAATGGCAAAGACCCTACGTTCGATGCGAAATTTGTGGGCACAAGCTTACGCGCTAGGGCTTCCCTAAGAAGCCAGATCGCAGTCCTTCGGCGAGCCGGAACAAGAAAATCGCAGCGAACGAGAGACAAAATAATTCGCCGGTAAATAGAAAAGCATGCATCGCCATTGTCATGGGTCCCTCCCTTGTTATTCGTTGTTCTCGGGCTGATCCCGGCGCATCTGGCAAGGCCGCGCCGAAAGATAACTGGGCACGATTGCCGAGGCCCGGCATCGCGATAGACCAAGCCAAGCCAGGCCAGGATAGCGAGTAAGC
>JBKQRS010000470.1:0-10227 GCA_052143915.1 Bradyrhizobium sp. | reverse complement strand
ACTCAAACAGTACTGCGTATTTGCAGCATTGTTGCCGGTGTACATTCCGCTATTGGTCCTGGTAGCTCTTTGGACCCTCATCACGCGCAAACCCGTCGGGATATTGTAAGGCCGCCTCGGTTGGCGGCCTCTTTCATTCATTTCGAAAAATCAAAATCGAAAAGCGATAGTTGTGCCGGGCTCTTTTTGAATACTCTGGCGAGCTTCTCGCGAAAATTATCCATGTTATTGCACGGCAAGAAAGGAAACGGCCCCGCCACGCCGAGACATGCCGAGGCCGCCTGCCCCCTTGGGTGTTCCGGGGGACCAGAACTTGAGGGCAGCGCAACATAGCGAATGCCCTTAGTTAAGAATGTGAGCCTTTTCACAAGTGGCCTATTTCGCATCTGCGAGTGCCCAATTTCGGCCAGTACCTGGAGCCTGGCGCCGTCCGTATTGAAGCCCTTGTGGCCTAAATAGAATCGACCAGTGGCCAGGTCTGGTTCAAGGGGCCACGAAATGAAGGATGAAAATTCTCCGCCACGAGTGTCAAGGAAACGGCCCCAGCGCGGGGCGGTTGCGCTGAGGCCGCTCTGATTCAGACACCCGACAGGTGACAGGGGGGTGTGCCCATCGGGGCCTCCCCCCAGCATTGGAATAACCCAGTGCGGGCAAATACAAGCCACCCGCGCGGAAAAGGTTCCAAGCACAGTGTGCTAATTTATCGGGACGGGCGTCCTGGTTAGGACAGCACCTGGAGTCGTCCGTACAAGCCCCTGTGGTAAATAGAATCGGCCAGTGGCCGAGTGAGCGGCTAAGGCGCGCCGGTTGACCGATCCACAACCACCCGCCCGAGATCGCAGCATCGACATTCGTGAATATGTGGACGGCCCTGGCGCGCAACCGGAAAATCGGATCCGCAAGAGCCGTAGTTCCCCGGAATTGAAGTCCGTGGGCCCATGGCGCATTTTGAGCTTCATGTCGGGATTTGAATTGCACCCATGAAGCTCAGCACTGCCGCACTCCGCAAGCAAGGCGACGAATGCCAACGGCGCGCGGCATCGGCCCCTGACCGAAGCACCAAGGCTGAATGGCTCGAACTGTCGACCCACTGGCATTGGCTGGCGCGTCAGCTGGAGCCTGATCAATCGACCGCCGAGGATATCGAGCTGGTTTGAGGCAAGCCTGCGGCGGCGGGCTTTTCATCCGTATGAATCCGGATAGGCAGTTTTTGAGTAGCGCGTGCGGTCACAATCAGGATGTCTCCTGCTGTCGTGCAGAGCTGACCCGCGAGGGCCACAATTTCAATTGCGCGGCGGGGGTCGCCGGCTTGTTTTATATAGGTCGGCGACCCCACCTGAGCCGCGGATGATCGCAGGGCGTGTCACGCCCTAAGGAGCAATCAGACGAACCATTCGCCACAGTCTGGAAACAAGCGGCGCGCGGCCATTTCGGTTTTACCCCTGACGTGATTTGACGCGCCAACCGCGCGGCCCTTGATCTCACTCAATACGGCCAAGGGCGATCCGCGCTATTGTTTTTTTGTCATTGCCGAACTGCCCCACAAGGAAGCTGCGACGTTGACATCGAGCCTCCGGATTCCCGGGTCCGGAGGCTCCTTCCGTGTGGCCACCCCAGAGGCGGCCGGCCTTGAACAGAGGGAATCGGGCCTCTGTGCTCAGCATCTTGGGCTCGGAGAATTCCGATGAATCACAGGGGTATAGAATACTCGATTGCCATCACGACAACGCCAGGCATCTGGAAATGGCAGTTCCGAATCGGAGATGAACTCAAGACCGGCAAGACGGAAACGAGGATCAGCCCGTTGGCCGTCCGCCGTGTTCAGCTGCGGATCGACCGCGCGCTGAAGCTGGCGGCGCGCGCACCAGCCCCATAGTTCGGCACCCCGCTCCCAAACAGCGATCGCTTGACCGAATTTCCTCCTGTCCAGAACCCCGTGGTTTCCGCCACCGTTCTCTGCCGTCCCCGTCGACCGAACCCCGCTTGCGTCGGCGCAACTCAAGCTGCCGCTTCGTCGATCCCGCTGCTCCAAAAGTTACTGGCCCGGCCTGTCAAACTCTCCGAAATAGATGGTAAGATTTTTGCTGCACCGTTGTTGTGCGGTGCAGCCTTCCGAGATGACGGGCGAGCCCGATTTGATCGCGAGTTGACGATGACTGTCCATGCACCCAAGCTTCTGACACCCGAAGAGTTCGCCTCGCTGATCGAAATCGCGATAACCTCTCCCAACCCGACAATACCGGCGCTTCACCTGGCCAAGCTGATCAGCCTCGGCTACGTCGTGGTGACTGCGAAGGGTCCGGTCGTCACCGGAGACGGGCTGATCCGGATCACGGAAAGCGAGTAAGCACGAACGCGTCCCGTCTGTCGCGCAGATCAGGGTTGCCGTACTCAAGCCCGTAAACACCCGGTGTTGATCAAACCCCGGATTGGGAATCAACTCACTGTAGATCTTGTTGGGTCTCTCACCCCGTGAGCGGTTTCTGCGTATCGGGTAATGGCCATGCCGCTCTATTTCTTTCGTATCCGAAATGGCCGCTATTCCGGCGCTTCCGATCAAGGCACCGAGCTTACTGATCGCGTTGCTGCATGGCACGAGCTGACCAGCGTTTGCGCAGATATCGTCGGCGGAATTTCCCGCAAGCTCCAACCTGATTCCGAATGGGACATGGAGCTATTGGACGAGTCCAAGCAGCCGGTTTTTCGAATCCGTCTCATGGCGGAGTCGCTGGACAAGGCATTTTCAGGCGAAAGCCTGCCCCTGTCCAGGCCCCTGCCCCGGCCCCGGCCCCGATCCGGGATGGACACCGGTTTGCGCCGGGGAAACGGGTCGAAAAAAGCATGAGAGCCTCCGTCCTGGTCTGATCAGAACCAACGTTCCAGAGTTCAGCCGCTGCATCGGCCTGCGCTCGGCCGCATTGATTTGGATCAAGGGCGAAAGGCTACTGGGCCGTAAGTGTGCTCAGAGAAATGAACAACATCATCTTCAAGGGTCCCCGGACCGGAATGAACGTGCAGCACCGGCTGGCGGATAAAGTCGCACCGGACGATCCACAGTGCGCTTACGAAACCGTGGTCTGCCAGGCCTGTAGCCGGCTTCATTTCATCAATCGATCGAACGGCAAGCTGCTCGGCGAGCAACAACGATAGCCGAATTCGCGCGGCTGATCGTGGAATCCGGCTCAGCTGGCCCCCCGATAAAAAACCAGAAATGACAGGGAGTTATCGCGCCATCCTGCGAAACCGCCTCCAGAGATGGAAAGCCTGCCTCTAGTCGGCGCTCCGCAGCCGCCGCATCGTGAATTCGATGTCGCCGTCAGGCAGTTCACGCCAGCTTTCGACGCCGCTCATATAGGCCTGCTTGGGATAGCGGGTGAGGAAATCGCGTGCCTTGGTCCGCGCCTTGTCGCGTGGCAGAGTGAAGGTCTCGCGCAAATAGCCATCATCCGGCTTGCGGCCAGCCATCCGGTCCGCGAGGTCGCGCGGGCGTAATACCATGTCGCAACTCCAACCTATGACGACCAGTTCAATATAGCGCTCGCCGCAGCCAAACCGAGTCCCCCGCGCCGCCCGGCCGAAAGGGAATGGAGTCGCCTATCGGACATAAGGGCCTAGCGTGCCAAACGCGACTTTCGCAGGCAGGCCACGCGATGTAGCCGTTTCGCCCGCGGTTCCACCGACCTCGCGTTGCACGAGAACCTTCTCACGCTTGCCGATGAGTACGCCGCACGCGGCAGCGCCAGGCGAAATGACGACACGCGGCAGGTGCACATGCCGCCGCCAAATGCTGGAAGTAGCAGAGCATACCCATTCGACGAACGAACCGGCTCCTCTCGCTCTCTTTTTGGATGACGACCATGAGCGGCTGCGCCCGCATTTGTCGCTGGTCGTTCTCGACTAAAAAAAACCTCTATCAAGCATCACGTTCGATCGAGCACGTGCTTTTCCCGGTCGACGGGGTCGTTTCTAGCCTGTTGCCTGTTTCAAATTGCCTATTTCAAAATAACGGTCTTCCATTGAACAATAAACTGATTGCCTCGCTGTCCCGCAGCCATTTCGATCGGCTGCTTCCGCACCTGACGACGATCCCCCTGCAACAGGGAGTCGTGCTGTATGAAGCAGGCGACGAAGTCGATCAGGTTTACTTTCCGCAAGACGGCATGCTGTCGCTTCTGACCGTGTTGCGCGACGGCAAGGCGATCGAGACCGCGACCGTCGGCCGCGAAGGCGTCGTCGGGGCGATGGCGGGGCTTGGCCTCTATAAATCGATGGTGCGCGTCGTGGTGCAGATGCCGATGACCTGCAGCAAGATCCCGGCGAAGCATTTCAGGACCGCCGTCGGCGCCAGCGAGCCCCTTCGCAATCTCTGCATTCGCTACAACGAGGTGCTGCTGTCGCAGGCGCGGGTCGCCGCCGCCTGCAACGCGCTGCACCCGATCGAGGCCCGATTTTGCCGCTGGCTGCTGCAATGCGCCGATCGGGCGGGCGGTGACACCGTGGCGCTGACGCAGGAATTTCTCGCCGAGATGCTGGGCGTGAGGCGCACCTCGGTGACGGAAGTCGCAAGCAAGGTGCAAAGCGCCGGCGTGATCACCTATTCGCGCGGCGTGATCAGGATCCTGGATCGTTCCGCCTTGATGCGGATGTCCTGCGAGTGCTACCAAAACCTGCTGGACCAATCGGCCGCATTGAACTGATCGCGCACGCTACGCCGAAGAGCCGCACGGGGCGCAGCAGCCTCGGCAGCGCTGCGTGCAAGCCGCGCGCTTTAATTGGCGGTGCTGCCGGTCTTGGTCTTCGGCTTCGCGGAAGCGGCGGCCTTGGCGGGGGGCTTGGGCGTATCCGTCGTGCGCACGTTGCCCCAGGGATCGGCAGCCGGCTTGGCGTCCGGTATTTTCTTCAGCGAATCCTGGTAGGCTTTATCGCGCGCCGCCTCGGCGTCCCTTTCCTCCTGCGTCTTGGCGGGCTTGTTGTCCTGCAGCAAATTCACCGGGGGGATCTGGGCAAAAGCGGGTGAGGCCAGCAACATGATGACGGCCGCGGCGCTAAGAATTCTCATGGGATACCCCCTGTATTTTCGGCAATATATCACCGCGCTGGCGGCGTCGCCAAGCGCAGTTGATGACGCCAAACGCATTGCCTTGCGCGCTAAAAATGGTCCGATTTGCAGGATTTCGGCGACTGCATCCAATCGTCCCAGATCGGACCGCATTTGGTGCAGCTATTGAGGAGTAGGCCGACGGCGACAACGCTGAAAATCAGTGCCAATCGCCTGAACATGATCTGCGCACTCCCCGGGCACCAGCTATCATAAAACCCAAAGTCTGGCATTTTCAAGCCGCACCGGGCACGGGCCGATTTGCCGGGTGCCCAGAAACAGGCATCATCGGCAATCCCGTGTCCAGGAACCAAGCTGCATGCAATACGGACCAAAGGCTGAGACATTCGATATCGAGGAAGCCCGGCGCGTCCTTGGCGAGGTATTCGCACCCTGGGTACAGGACCTTGGGCTGTCGGTCGACAGCATCGAAACCGTTCCGCCGCCGGGCGCTACGGCCGACTGGCAGCCTGGCGCCGTCCTGCGCATGGCCTTCTCGGAGCGTCTGTGCCGGCACGGCGGCATCGTCTGCGGCCAGGCGCTGATGGCGCTCGCCGACACCTCCATGGTGATCGCGATCCTTGCCGCCAACCGCGGTTATCGGCCGATGACGACCGTCGATCAGACCACCCATTTCATGCGTGCCGTTACGCAATCGGAGGTGCTGGCGGATGCCCGGGTGGTCCGGCTCGGACGCACCATGAGCTTCGGCCGCGTCACCCTGTTCAGCGCCGCCGACAACAAGCCGGTGGCGATGGTATCAAGCGCTTTCGCGATGCTGTGAGCACCAAGATCAACGGGCCTGAAACGCAGCGTTAACGAATCCTGAATCCGGCCCTGGATACGGGGCATATTCGATTCAATTGCCGGTAATTCCGGTTTGCTATCCCGAACCGCAAACCACCGATACGGTTCGGGATTTGCGGCAATGATCGAGAAGCGAACGTCGCCCAGACACAGAGTGCTCAAACACGGCACCCTCGCCTTTGGCGGTGGTGGCAGCGTCGACTGCATGGTGCGCAATATCTCCTCAGGTGGGGCGCGGCTCGAAGTCGCCAATCCCTTGGGCCTGCCGCGATCCTTCACGCTCGTTATCGAGAGCGATCAATTCGTACGCCGCTGCCGTCCGGTCTGGAGCAGCGACATCAGGATCGGCGTTGCATTCGACCACGGCCTGCGCTAGGTCCCGGCGCGGCCGACATCGGGTATTCGCGTCGGCACTTTCAACGATTGTTGATGGTCGCCGCGCGCATTTCTGACGCGGCCGGGATAAGATCGGTCGATGCGGCGGATCGTTGTTCATATGGCATTGATGGTGGGAGGCGCCCTCGCGCTGGCGGGCTGCGGCATTGCCGACAGCCGTTCGCCGGTACCGGAGTTCATGCGCACCAAGGGCGGTGATCCGCCGCCGGTTGAACCTCCGCCCGACGTAGCACAGCTCGTCCGTGCCGGACTGGATTCGGTATTCGTCGCCTCTTCCAATCCGCAAAAGGTGCGGGTCTCGCCGCCGCGCCACGATCTCCGCGGGCTTGGCTGGACCGCGTGCGTCAGGGCTGAGCTCACCTCCGCCACGGGCAAACCGCTGGGTGAGGAAACCTATCGCATCACGATCAGCAGCGGCGCCATCATCGACCGGCGGCGCGCCGAACCCGAGGACACCTGCGCGCTTGAAAGCTACCAGACGATTTGAGGCGAGTATGCGCGCCGCGACCCGCGGCTAAACCCAAGGTCCAAGTTCCAGTGCGATAGCCATCGTGGCCTCACGGAGCTCGTCGGCAAGCGCGCGGTCCTCGATCGCGCGCGCAATCACCATGCCGCCGATACAAAGGGACGTGAGCGCCAGGGCGCGTTGCCTTGCCGGCTGCGGGGACGACCTCATGCCCTGCTCGAATGTTTCGACCATCATCCTCAGCGCCGATTCCTGCGCCTCTCTCACCGATTGGTCACGTCTGGAGAGATCATTGGGCAGGCCGATCAGGGGACAGCTCGTCTCTACTTCCTCGAAGTGCCGGCGAGAAAGATAGTCGCGCACAATTTGGACCGCGCGGTCCGGCGCCTTGTCGACGGCAGCGATGCCTTCCAGCTTCTCGCTCACAAAGCAGCTTATCGCCTCGGCATAGAGCTCGCTCTTGCTCTGAAAATAACTGTAGAAGCCACCCCGCGTCATCCCCGCGCCTGCCATGATGTCGTCGATCGAGGCGGCCGTAAAACCGTTGCGGTTGAACAGCTGCAGCGCGCTCTGAATGATTCGTTGCCGGACCTGATCGCGATGATGCGGCTGACTGGACATTCTCATCCTCGAGCCGGTGCTGGCTTGTCACCAGGCAAAATATGTTCGCAAACATATCGTGGCATGTTCTTGATCATAATTTCCCCGATTGTTCCTGACCGCGCCATGTCCTGTGACACGGCTGGAGAGTACCCGTCCGACTCTTCCAGTACGCCGCGGTGGGGCGATCATTCCGCAATCACGAAAATGTAATCGATGGCCATCCCGTAACGCCGCAAGGCAACGAATGGCGGCATCGCCGAGCGGCGCTTAAGAGTCGCCTGTGTGAAGGGAAAATCGAGCAGCGCATCGCCACCGATCGCACCGTGACCATCGCCGGTGCCGATCGACTGCATGCGGAGTTCAGCGCGAATTCCGGCCGCCGGCCTCGAGGGCGGCCACCGCTTCATCGCGCCGTGAAAAGGTGGCGTCGGCATCACGCCCTACGCCGCCGCCGACACCCACAGCGAATGGAGCTTCCGCACCAAAGGGCGTCGTGCGCTACAGCTGGTGGCGACGCTTCACTCAGGCCGCCACGTTCATCTGCTTCGCGAATTCTTCATAGGCGGAGATGGCGTCCGCCGCATACATCAGCGACGGCCCGCCGCCCATATAGACGGCCATGCCAAGCGTCTCCTCCACTTCCTGACGCGTGGCGCCGAGCCTGACCAGGGCCTCGGTATGGAAGCCGATGCAGCCGTCGCAACGGGTTGCGATGCCGATCGCCAGCGCGATCAGTTCCTTGGTCTTCCTGTCCAGCGCGCCTTCGCGGGTTGCGGCCTGCGCCAGCGCCGAAAAGGCCTTCATGGTATCGGGAATGTCCTGGCGCAATTTCCGCAAGTCGCCGGAAATGCGTTTGGTGATGTCGGAATAGCTCTTTTCCATTTGGTGACTCCTTACTTGCCAGAGGATGGTTGCGGTGACGGTTGCCGCAGCGCGATATAAATGGCGGGGATGACGAGGACCGTGAGCAGCGTCGAGGACGCCAGCCCGAACAGCAGCGAAATTGCCAGGCCCTGGAAGATCGGGTCGAGCAGAATGGTGGCGGCGCCGATCATCGCCGCCAGCGCGGTAAGCAGGATCGGCTTGAAGCGCACGGCGCCGGCTTCCAGCACCACCTCACGCAGCGACTTGTCCTGTCCGCCGCTGTGACGAATGAAATCGACCAGCAGGATCGAGTTGCGCACGATGATGCCGGCGAGCGCAATGAAACCAATCATCGAGGTCGCCGTGAAGGGTGCGCCCAATAGCCAATGGCCGATCAGAATGCCGATCAGCGTCAGCGGTATCGGCGTCAGGATCACGAGCGGCAAACGGAAGCTGCGGAACTGGGCTACGACGAGCACATAGATGCCGAGGATTGCCGCGCCGAATGCAGCCCCCATGTCACGGAAGGTCACATACGTGATTTCCCATTCGCCGTCCCACAATAGCGTCGGATGGGATTCGTCGGCCGGCTGGCCGTGCAGGCTGATGACGGGCTTTGGCAGCGCGCCCCAGTCGTGGGCGTCGACGCGTTTTGCCACTTCGAGCATGCCGTAGAGCGGCGCCTCGAAGCGGCCTGCGAGCTCGGCCATCACCATATCGGCGAAGCGGCCGTCGCGCCGAAAGATGACTGGAGAGCCCTCCTCAGTGACGGCTTTGACGACCTGTCCGAGTTCGACAACCGTTTTGCTGCCGGGCAAGGTGTTCGCAGGCACCGGCGTCGAAGCCAGCGCCTCGGTCCAGGCGAGGTCGCGTTTCGGCAGCCTGACCGCGATCTCGATCGGATTGCGGTCTTCGCCGCGATGCGAATAGCCGATCGAGACACCGCCGAATAGCGTCTGGATGGTGTCGTAGACGTCACGCTGCTCGACGCCGAAAAACTCGAGCCGGTCCTGGTCGATCGACAGCCGCAGCCGCGGCCGCTTCTCGCCGATCGAATCGTCGATATCGACGATGAACGGCACTTCGGCGAAGAGCTTTTTAATCTCGCCGGTGACCGCCCGTCGCGTTGCTGCGTCGGGCCCGTAGACTTCCGCCAAGAGCGTTGCCAGCACGGGTGGCCCCGGCGGCACCTCGACGACCTTGATGCTGGTGCCTGCGGGAACGCTGACCGCCTTGAGGCGCTGTCGCAGATCGAGCGCAATGTCGTGGCTTACCCGCTTGCGATCCGCGCGCGCGGCAAGATTGACCTGCAGCTCGCCCAGTTCGGGTCTTTCACGAACATAATAGTGCCGCACGAGGCCGTTGAAATTGAACGGCGCCGGCGTGCCGGCGTAGGATTGCACCGAAGTGATTTCAGGCAGTCCGCGGGCGATATTCGCCGCCGCAAATAACGTGCGCTCGGTGTCTTCGAGACTCGCCCCCTCCGGCAGATCGACCATGACAGCGATCTCGGATTTGTTGTCGAACGGCAGCAATTTGACCGTCACGGATTTGGTCGCGAACAGCACCATCGACAGCAATGTCGCAACACCGACGCCGATCAGGAATATCCAGCTTGAGCGTTTGCTGCTGACGATCGGCGTCGCGATGCGCCGATAGATGCGCCCGAGCACGCCTTCGTCATGCGCCGCGTGAGCCGGAACCTCGCCGTCCTTCGGCGCCAGCCGCAGCATCAGCCAGGGCGCTACCACCATCGCGACAAAGAACGAAAACAGCATGGCCGCGGAGGCGTTGGCCGGAATCGGCGCCATGTAGGGGCCCATCAGCCCGGAGACGAACAGCATCGGCAGCAGCGCCGCAACGACCGTCAAGGTCGCGACGACGGTTGGATTGCCGACTTCGGCGACAGCCTCGATCGTGGCCTGCAGGCGGGGCCGCCCGTCATTCATCCCCCAGTGGCGGGCGATGTTCTCGACCACGACGATGGCGTCGT
>JBKQRS010000469.1:0-28041 GCA_052143915.1 Bradyrhizobium sp. | reverse complement strand
GATCGCCCTTGGTCGGCACGTCGCCGGTCAGCCAGCGGGTGACCAGCAACAGATCGTCGTCGACCACGTAACAGCCGGACAGCTCGAGCGACTTGATGAGATTGAGCGGCGGCTGCTCGCAGAAGGCGCCGGTCAAGACGATGCGGCAATTGTCGCGCTTGGTCCGCTCCTCGACGCGGGCCGCGGCGAGATAGTCGCGGATCATCGCCGAGTGCTCCTCGACCGGCAGCACCATTCCGGCGCGCAACACCAGATAGACTTCGGCGGCCGGCGTCTGCCACGGCCGCTCGGCGCGCAGTGCATAGAGCTCGCGCACCAGCCGGCGATTCTCGTTGTACAGCGCGATGGAGCGGTTGAGTTCGGCGTCGGTGATCGGGGCGCCGCGCAGTTCGCCGAGATCGTGCCGGAGTTCGGCAAGCTCGTTGATGTAATAATTGCCGCCGATGTCGTCGCGGTAATTCTGCGGTACGTCGAAGTAGCGGACGTAGACGTTGGGAAACATCATCTTCCACATGCCTGACAGATTGCGGATCACATCGCAGATCGAGGGGAACAACATGCCGTCGACAAAATCGAGACGGCCAGAGACGCCGAGTTCGATGGTCGAACGCGGGATGCGGCAAATATAGCTCTGATAGTACGCGTCGCCGTGAATGACTTCGAGCTGGTCGCCGCCGCCGAGAATGCCGAGAGGGAGCGCGCCTGCGGCGTGGATGATCTCGCGCGGCACATAATACGGCATGAAACCGATCACCTTTCGGCCTGGCCTTGCTTCCTTCCAGGTGCGCGCCGCCTCGAAGTTCAAATCGGTGAACAGGTCTTCGCAGCGCTGGACGATAGTGGCCGTTGCCGATTTGGTTTTATCGAGCATCTCAGCGATCCTTCCAGCTTGCAGGTCGTTTTTCGATGAATGCGGTGAGGCCTTCGGTGGCGTCCCGCGTCGCCATCAACTCGGCCAAATAGACCTTCTCGATCGCGGCAAGTTTCGCAGAAATCCGTTCGATCGTGCCATGTCTGGCGACGCGGGTGGCGAAGCGCAGCGATTCCGCGCTTTTGGGCGCCAGATGCCGATCGAAATAACCGAGCGCGGCGGCTTCGGGATCGTCGGCGACCTCCGTCACGAGGCCGATCCTGAATGCCTCTTCGGCGCCGATCGAGCGCCCGGAAAGCAAGAGGTCCTCGGCCGCCGCAAGTCCGATGCGTTCGGGCAGCAGACAGGAAGCGGCCGGCGCGAAGACGCCGATCTGAATCTCCGGCTGGCCGAATTTGGCATCCCGTCCGGCAAAGAGCAGATGTCCGGCGCTCGCGAGCTCGAGACCGCCGCCGAGACATTGGCCACGGATCGCCACCAGGACAGGAATTGGCGAAGCAAGGATTTGCAGGATCAGCCGATGGAAGCCCGCGAGCATCGCCGCGCATCGATCCGGCAGGTGTTCCTCGATCGAGGCACCAAAGCTGAAATGTGTGCCGGCCGAGTCGATGAGAATGCCGCGCAATCCCGCAACGGCGCCATGCTGGCCGAGCGTATGCTCGATCGCGCCGACCATGGTCGCGTCAAGGATATTCGCCTTGGGACGATCGAGCCGCAGACGAAGCAGGTGTCCGTCGCGCTCAAACCAGGCTTTCAGCGGGCTGCTCACGCCGTGCGCCCTCCCGCCTTCGATGCTCCGGCCTGGGGGATCAATTCCTCAATCATCGCCTCGGTCCACCCTTCGCCGTTGGCCAGGCGCTGGCGAAGCGCCACAAAATCGATCTCGCGTTCATTCTTTGGGCCTTCGTTGAAGGCACGGAATCCTGTTCGGGCCTCGGCCATCATGTTGAGGGCGAGCCAAGCGCGGCTGTTTTCCTTATTGCGGTTCCAGGCGTCGAGCTTGGGCTTACGCAATTCCTCGAAGCTCTTGGTCAGGCATTCGGGAAACGTCGTCATCAGCTTGGTGCACATCGCCTCGACCTTGGCATCGAGCAGCGACAGATCGACGGCGCCGCGCGTCATCACCGCTTTGCCTGCCGCCAGGGCGGCGCCGGTCAGGGGTTCGCCATGAACGATGCGGCCATATTCGTCGAGATAGCGCTGGGTTTCGACCAGCGGATTGGGAACGAACGCGCCGTCCACCTTCAAACCCGGCACGATGTCGAGAACGACGCCGAGCCGATAGGCTTTATGCGCCGACCACGGCTCGCAAAGCGTTCCGGATTCCATCGCACGCTCAGCGCCGACCATCAGGGGAAGGAAGTCGGTGGCGCCACCGATCGCGGCCGAGCCGTGCTTGGGACCGGCCTGGCCAAACCGCGCAAGATCCTGAGCGATGGTGAAATCGCACGCCATGCCGATTTCCTGACCGCCGCCGATCCGCATGCCGTTGACGCGTGCGATGACCGGCTTGTCGCAACCCAGGATCGACGACACCATGTCGTTGAACAGGCGCATATACTGCCGGTATTCCTGCGGATTGCCGGCGTAGTATTCCGCATATTCCTTGGTATTGCCGCCGGTGCAGAACGCCTTGTCACCAACACCGGTAAAGACCACCGCGACGACGTCCCGCGCGTTCGAAGCGGCGCGGAAGGCGCGGATCACGCCCTTGACCATGTCGGTGGTGTAAGAATTGAACTGGTTCGGATTGTCGAGCCAGATCCAGGCGTTGAACAAGCCCGGGACAACCCTGCCATCAGCGCCGCGCGCCGGCCGCTTCTCATAGATAACGCCCGCTACAGGCTCGAAGGCAACGATATCGTGATTGACGAGTTGGAGATGGGGCATCTTGAAAATTCCTCTCACTGTGGAACGAGAACCGCGCGGCGGGCGAGCTTGTGGGAGTGCACCTGCTCAAAGACTGAGTTGATTTCCTCGAGCGGATGCTGTTCGACGAAGTCGGCAAGATTGATCTTGCCGTCGAGCACGAGATCGAGCGCGGCTGGGTAGAGTTCGGGCGGACATCCCCAGTTTCCCAGCGCCCGCGCATCGAAGGCCATCAGATTGGAGAGACGCAGTTCGACCCGATCCATCGTGAAACCGACGACGCAAAGCGTCGCGCCATAGGTCAGAAGGCCGAAGGCCGTGGTCTGTCCGGCCGCAGTGCCCGAACATTCGAAAATCGTCCACTCCGTGAGTGGCAGGCCATTCGCCGTGCAGAACTCGCCGATCTTCGCCTTCAGGCCCTTGATGTCGTGCTCGCGGGCATTGAGCGTCAGGCTCGCGCCATGATGGCCGATCGCGGCGAGCTTGACCGGATCGACATCGATGGCGATCACGGTAGCGCCGAACGCCTTGGCGATCTGCGCGGAATAGCCGCCGACGCCACCGATGCCGATAACGATCGCCACCGAGCCCTTGGTGACACCGGCGCGCAGCACGGCCTGATACGGCGTTGTCACGGCATCGGCGACGACGCTCACATCAGCGAGCGTCAGGCCGCGTTTGGCAAGCCGGGCTTCGTCCACCGGGCAGAGACCGCGCGCAGGGACGACAATATGCGTGGCAAAGCCGCCGTGGATATCGTTGCCGGGCATTTTCTGTTTTCGGCAGATGTTCGGACGACCGCGCTTGCATGCGTCGCATTCGCCGCATGGCAGCACTGCAGGAATGATCACCGCACGGCCGAGCCACGATTCGGCGCCAGCTCCTGTCGCCACAACTCGTCCTGAAATCTCATGGCCCAGCGCCAGCGCCAGCGGATGATTGGTGCGTACGCCGTCATAGAAATAGCCGAGATCGGTATGGCAGACGCCGCAGCCGGCGACGGCGATGCCGACTTCGCCCTGGCCGGGTGTCGCGACGAAGGCCTCGCGCACCATCGGCTGATTTACACCTGTCATCATCCAACGATGCGCCTCGATGCCCTGAGCCATGTTGTTTCCCTGTTTTATTGCGGACCGCGCGTTTGCCAGTTGCGGTCCGTCCCTTAATTTGGTATATTAGTACAGGATTACCAAATAAGCAAGGCCGATTTTCGAACTTGTCGGCGGGCCAGAACAACGGCTCCAAAACAGGAGGACGCGCAAATGAAGCGGCGAACAGCATGATGAAATCACCCTCCGACGCCTCGCTTTCGATCGTTCTCACGGGTTCGGGCGGCGCCGGCGTCATGACTGCCGGGCAGATCCTGCTCGACGCGGCGACGACTTGTGGCCTTTATGGCCTTATGACGCGTTCCACCGGCCCTCAGATCAGGGGCGGCGAGGCGGCGGCGATGATCCGGCTTTCATCGAAGCCGGTACAGTCGCCCGGCGACCGGTTCGACATCCTGCTGGCGCTCGATTTCGACAATGTGCAACGCTTTGCCGACGAGCTGCCGCTGGATTCCGCCAGCCTGATCATTGCCGATCCGGCCGCAGGCGAAATTCCGGACTTCCTGAAGAATACCGGAGCCGCCATCGGCCGCGTGCCGATGTCAAAACTCGCGAAAGGTGTCAAAGGCGGACGCATTGCGATGGTTGGCCTCGGTGTATTGGCGCGGGTCATGGGCCTGCCGGAGACGGAGATCATAGCTGCGGTCGCCACGTCGATCGGCCGCAAGAAGCCGGAAGCGCTGGTGGCGAGCGAAGCCGCGGTTCTGCTCGGCGCGAACGCAGCGCCGGACGTAGCCTTTCCCAAACTACCGCTGCCTGAGGCGCCGAAGCAGGACCGCTGGTCGATCACCGGCAACGAGGCGACCGGCTTTGGCGCGCTAAGGGGTGGCGTCAAATTTGTTGCCGGTTATCCGATCACGCCAGCGACTGAAATCCTGGAATGGATGGCGCACGCTTTACCGCAATGCGGCGGCGTGCTGCTGCAGGCCGAAGACGAACTCGCTTCTATCAATATGGTCATGGGCGCAAGCTATGGCGGCGCACCGTCACTGACCGCGACCGCCGGACCCGGCCTATCTCTGATGGTCGAATCCCTCGGCCTCGCCGTGGCTTCCGAAATTCCACTGGTGGTCGTCGACGTCATGCGCTCGGGCCCTTCGACGGGGATCGCGACAAAATCCGAGCAAAGCGATCTCAATATCGCCGTCTATGGGCTGCATGGCGATGCCCCGCATATCGTCACCGCGCCGCTATCCGTTGGCGATTGCCTGCTGACGGCGCAATGGTCGGTTCATCTGGCTGAAACGTTCCAGACGCCGGTCATCATGCTTTCCGACCAATCCCTCGGCCAGGCCCGCGTCGTGATCGACAGGCCGGAAGAAATTGCTTTTCCGTCCAAACGCCTGGTCCCCGAAGCGCCCGTCGTTGGTTACGAACGATACGCCGCAACCGAATCGGGCATCTCGGCGATGGCCATACCGGGTCTTCCCGGCGGTCAGTACACCGCCGACGGGCTTACGCATAATACGCGTGGCACGCCTTCGAGCCAGGGCAAGGATCATGTCGGCCAGCTCGACAAACGCCAGCGCAAGCTGGATGCTTCCGACTTCGGCGCGCACTGGGCGGAGATCGACGGCGAAGGCGAATTGGCCGTACTGACCTGGGGCTCGTCGAGCGAACCTTTGCGTGAAGCCGTCGCCGCGGCTCGCGCCGGCGGCATCAAGGTCAAGCTCATCGCGCTGCGCCTGATCGCGCCGGTTCAGCCGGCACTGCTGGCGGCGGCGCTAGCTGGCGTGAAGCGCATTCTTGTGATCGAGCAGAATCACACTGGCCAGTTCTGGCGTTATCTTCGCGCGCATTACGAACTGCCCGGCGAAGTTACCCCGATCCATTGTCCCGGCCCGCTGCCGATCCGGCCAGGCGAAGCCTTCGCTCACATTCAAAAAGGGGCACAAGCATGAACATGATCCCAAATGCCGTGAAGGCCTTCAGCCCCGCCGATTACAAGTCGGCGGTCAAACCGGTCTGGTGCCCCGGATGCGGCGACCATTCGGTGCTGATTTCCTTCCAGCGGGCGCTGGCCGAACTTGCGCTTCCACCGGAGCAGGTCGCGGTCATTTCGGGCATCGGCTGCTCGTCGCGCATCCCTGCCTACACCAACTGTTACGGCTTCCACGGCGTCCATGGCAGGTCGCTGGCGCTGGCCTCCGGGTTGAAAGTGGCTCGGCCCGATCTGACCGTTCTCGTCGCCAGCGGCGACGGTGACGGCTTTTCGATCGGCGGAAACCATTTCCTTCACGCCTGTCGGCGCAACATCGATCTGACCTATGTCGTCATGGATAATCGCATCTATGGCATGACGAAGGGCCAGCCATCACCGACCACGGAGCCCGACTGGGACACCGCCATCGCGCCCGGCGGCACCGGCCTCAGCCCTTTCAATCCGCTGGTGATCGCGCTCGCGTCCGGCGCCAATTTCATCGCGCGCGGCTTTTCCGGCGACGTCGGCGGCTCCGCCAAATTGATCGTCGAAGCTGTCCAGACGCCCGGATTTTCCTTCGTGCAGATCTTGAGCCCCTGCGTCACGTTCCGCGAAGACCAGCAGAAGGGCTGGAAGAATCTTGTCCATACCGCCATCGTGCCGGAGACCGATGATCCGGCACGCGCGGCGCGCCGCCTGATGACCGATGATGGCTTCAATACCGGCGTGCTCTATCGTGGCAAACGAAGGCCTTACCAGCCCGTGCCGCTGGCCCATTTCGCTCCATCCCGTCTCGAATCCGAGTTTACGACATGACCGACATCACGCAGTCGAATGAACCGCCAAAACTCAACAGCGTTGCCGAGTTTTTCGCGCAAGCCCTTGCCATCGAGGTCGAAGCTACCGAGCGCTATAAGCTGTTGGCCGACCAGATGGAAGTGCATAACAACAAGGAGACCGCCGCGATCTTTCGCAAGATGGCGTTGATCGAGGGCGAACACCGCGACGAGATCTCCCGCCGCGCCGGCGACGCATTGGTCGCGGGCCGCCCGGCGAGCTTCAGCTGGATCGGTCCGGACGGCCCGGAAACCATCGATTGCGAGGATGTGCATTATTTGATGACGCCACGACGGGCGCTGTTGCTTGCACGATTCAACGAAGAGCGAGCGGTCAAGTATTTCGAAGCCATCGCCGCCGCCGCGATTGATCCGCAGATTGCCGCATTCGCTGCGGAAATGGCCTCAGAAGAACGCGATCACGTGCTCTGGGTCGATCAATGGCTGGAACAGGTAGCTGCCGACGAGCCCGGCTGGGATGAGGACCCGGATCCCCCCGTTCATTCGGAATGACCGAAAATCGTGCGTCCCGTGCCAAACGGGTAAGACTAGACCGGCAATCCGGCCTTGCCGTCGTTAGGTGTGCGCTCGAGTTAGCGATCAAAGATCGTGGTGAGCAGCGAGCTCAGTATCTATTTCCGGCGTCAGGGCGTCTTCCAGCTCCGGAATCAGCGCGCGCTCTTCCTTCTCGATATGCGAGGTGAGGCGTTCGACCAGTTCGCCGCACAGCCGCCGGAATGCGCCCCACGTCTCGGGCGAAAATCCATTGGCGCGCGTAGCGTTGGCGCTGGCAACGATGTCGTTCATGACATTGCGCAGGACATGATGCTCCTCGACCAGCAAATCGCCCAGATCCGCCATGCCATATTCGGCGAGCATCGGGAAAACCGAGGCCTCTTCGAAATCAAAGTGACCGGAAATCTCGCCATCCACGGCTTTGCAAAGGCGATCGATGAATCTCCCCGTCTGATCGTCTTGGGCTGGCGCTGCTTGGCGGGTAAGCACGACACGTTCGACCTCGGCCAAGAGCGCGATGGTTGCCATATGATCATCATGTAAGATGCGGGTCGACGAATATTTGAGTGACAATACGGCCTCCTGTGGAACCTTTGCCTCAATACCTCAAACAACATCGGCGCCCTCAAAGCGGCAGCGCGAAGGTCAGATTTTGCGTCGGCTTGAATCCTGAGCGGTCAAGAAAGGCGATCAGCGACGTATTGTTCCACTCGACCACGGTCCGAACCCGTTCGACACGCAAACTGGAGAGCTGGGAGAGCAGCTGCGCCAGCAAAGATGTGGCTACGTTCTGCCGCTGAAATTCCGAATCGACGCCGATCGTGTCCAGCACCGCCTCAGCTTCGGTTTCGCCGAATTCGCCATAATCCACCCGCGCCATGATGAATCCGGCGGGGGTTCCATCAATTTCAGCCAGCATGGACAGGCGCACGCCGTTCTTGCGAAGCGCTTCATCGACTTTGTGCTTCAGGTAGACGGAGCGGTCCTGGCCAGTGATGCCGCGATCGAGGCCGATGACCGAAGGAAGATCGGCAAGCGTCAAGGAGCGTACCGAGATTGGATCGCGCGCAAGATCAAGGCTTACATTGGCGTCGGCGTCGCCCGGTCGCATCTCTCCGGGCTTCTTGGCGCAGGGGCGGTCAAGCACGATGCGGGTCCCCAGCCTGAAGCCGGCTGTGGCAAGAAAGTGCATTATGGACTCGTTGGACCACAACGCCTGCGTGCGCAAGGCGTGTGCGCCGGACGATCGCGCGGCGAGTTGAAGTTCCTTGATCATCGCGCGGGCGCCGCCATGGCCACGAGCCGATTGCGACGTCCCGATCGTATCGAGAACGGCTACACGCTTGCGGATGCCGAATTCACCATCAAGCATATGCGCGAGCGCATGCCCCTCCACTACCCCGTTCTCGATATAGGCAAGCGAGATGAAACCGCCCGGCTCGTTGCGGCTCGCCGCGAGCCGGTTCACGAAAAATCCGCGCCGCGACTGCCCACTAATCTCGCGGTCAATTTCTATGACCCTGTCGAGGTCGGCCGATGTAAGCCGTCGTATCGAGCAGTCTGCAATGGCTTCGACTTGCGTGTTGGGCATGTGATTCCCCCGTTGAACGGTCTAGTGCGCCAGCGTTCTAGCAACGCTCGCAAGACCAATGATTCTTTTCTCCGGATGGACAAACTGCTTGACCACCAATGCAATCGCGGCAATCACACCGGGTATCGCCACGACCATGAAAATCTCCGCAAACGTCAACTGCCGCCGCGAGAGTTCGGCGACGAGGTAAGATCCGGCAATGCCACCGAAGCGGCCGACGCCGAGCATCCAGGCGACGCCGGTCGCGCGACCCTGGGTCGGATAAAAAGATGCCGCCAGTGCCGGCATAGAGGATTGCGCCGTGTTCATCAGCGCGCCCGCGATGAACACGATCGCCATCAGCAGTGCGATCGTTCCGACCGACTGCCCGATCGCGTAAATGAATATTGCCGTAAGACCGTAGCCGATCGCAATAATCCAGTTGCCGTTGTACCGGTCCATGAACCAGCCGAACAATATCGCACCGACACCGCCAAGTGGGAACAGGGCGGAAATCAGCGTGGCGGTTCGGGGATCGATACCAGCATCCTTGAAAAGGATCGGCATCCAGTTGATAAGCGCGTAGAAGATTACGAGGCCCATAAAATAGGCGGTCCACAACATCAGGGAACCAACGACGTAGGATCCAGATACGACGATAACGGGCCCGCTCTGACCTTTCCTGACGCCGCCGGGCTCGCTCATCGTGAAAGATGCAGCATCTTTGACGCTATGCGAGATGCGCATCAGAACAGCACGAACTTGCTCCACGCTTCGCTGATTGGCGACCATGTACCTGATCGATTCCGGAAGAAAGCGAACCAGCAACACGGCCAGTATCAGCGGCGCGATCCCGCCCAGCTGAAGGACGCTGCGCCAGCCCCACAGCGGTATCATCCATGCGGCGAGAAAACCGCCAAGCGCCGCACCCAATGGAAAGCCGCAGAACATCGCGTTGGTGAGGGTGGCACGCCGGCTATCGGGACAGAATTCATTCATCAGCGTCACCGCGTTCGGCATCGCCGCGCCCAGCCCCAGTCCGGTGACGAAACGAAACACAGTCAGCATGGTGAGGTCGGTCGAAAAGGAGGAACCGAGACTAGCGAGACCGAACACCAGAACCGAGAATATGAGAACCAGCTTGCGCCCGAACTTGTCGGCTAGCGGACCGGTGAACAGTGCGCCAGCGGCCAGTCCAAAAAGAGCGGCGCTCAAGACCGGTGCAAGCGCCGGCCGCGGGACGCCCCATTCAGCGACCAGCGACGGCGCGATAAAGCCGATGGCGGCGGTGTCGAAGCCGTCCAGGAGCACAATGCAGAGACACAGCGCGAAGATGGTCCACTGAAAGGCCGAAAAACGATTCGCATTCAGAAATAGTTGTATGTCGATGTTGCGACTGCCTGGCATGGTATCCACCCCGCTGGTTGTCTGTTCTAAGTTTGCTTCTCGGTTGCTGGACCGCCCCGAGCGATCTTCATCTCGATTTCTCAATAGGGCAGCCCAACATAATTCTCCGCCAAGGCCGTCTGCGCGGCGGTCGATTTGAAGAGATATTCAAGCCCGGCGGCCTGGAGTTTCCGGTCGAATCCGCTGGCATCGGGAACGAGATGCAGAAGCTGCGTCATCTGCCAGGAGAAGCGTTCGGCCTTCCAGATCCGCGCCAGAGCCCGTTCCGAATATGAATCCAGGCCGGCATCCGAGTTTGTTTTGTACCGCTGGATCAGCGAGAGAGAGAGAATGCCGACGTCGCTGGCTGCGAGGTTAAGCCCTTTGGCGCCGGTCGGCGGCACGATATGGGCGGCGTCTCCAGCCAGAAACAGCCGCCCGAATCGCATCGGTTCGGCGACGAAACTTCGCAGCGGCGCCAGACTCTTTTCGATCGACGGCCCCGTCTGCAGCTTGCTTACAGCTTGGGGATCGAGACGGAGCGTGAGTTCCTCCCAGAATTGGTCATCGGTCCAGTCCTCGGCATGCTCCTCGACCGGGCATTGCAGGTAATAGCGGCTCCGCGTCCTCGAACGCATCGAGCACAGCGCGAAGCCGCGTTCGTGGTTGACGTAGATGAGTTCTTCGGAGACTGGCGGTTTCTCCACCAGGATTCCGAGCCATCCGAATGGATAGGCCCGTTCGTAGGTTTGAAGCCGATTTGCCGGAATGGCCTGACGGCTCACCCCGTGGAAGCCGTCGCAGCCAATAACGTAGTCGCAGTCGATCGCGAATTTCTTGCCGTCCGCGCTCCACCGCACGCTCGGGCTTTCGGTTTCGATGTCATGAATGCTGACATCGAGCGCTTCGTAGACCGTCGGCGCACCACACGCCTCGCGCACATCCATCAAATCTCGCGTCACTTCGGTCTGACCATAGATCATGACGGACTTGCCGGTCAGCCCCTTGAAATCGATGCGATGGCGGATGCCGCCGAACTCGATTTCCGTTCCATCATGAACCAGGCCTTCGTGTCGCATGCGCACGCCGGCGCCGGCCTCCTCGATAAGGGCGACGGTGCCCTGCTCGAGAACGCCAGCGCGAATGCGGCCGAGTACGTAATCCTTGGATTTTTGTTCAAGGATGATCGTACCGATTCCTGATTTGTGCAGCAGTTGACCCAGTAGTAGACCGGCTGGGCCGGACCCTATGATGACGACTTGCGTTCGCATTAACCTGTCACTCCTCATTGCTGCCGCGGCTTGAGCGTCTAACCGCGCAAGACCTAGTCGCACCGACGTCAATGGCCTCCGCCGTTTGATCTAGGTTCCGCATCACGCAGTATGTAGCGCTGAAGTTTCCCGGTTGCGGTCTTGGGCAAACTATCGACGAATTCGATCCAGCGTGGATACTTCCAAGGACCAATCGTCCGCTTGACGTGCAATTTGAGTTCTTCGCACAATTCTCGGCCCGCCTCCTGCTCGTCCCTTTGGATCAGCACGATGAACGCTCGGGGCTTGGTCAGCCCGTCGCCGTCTTCGGCGGGAACGACGGCAGCCTCGGCGACCATCGGATGGCTCATCAAGGCCTCCTCGACCTCGAAGGGCGACACCCAGATGCCGCTGACCTTGAACATGTCGTCGGCGCGACCGCAGAAGGTATAGACGCCGTCGGGACGACGCAGGTATTTGTCGCCGGTCCGTGTCCACTCGCCGATGAAGGTTCGGCGCGATTTTTCGCGCTGGTTCCAGTAGCCAGCGGCGGCCGAATCGCCGTTTACCCAGAGTTCGCCGATTTCACCGTCTCCGACATCGTTTTCATTTTCGTCGATCAGCCTGAGCTTGTAGCCGTCAACCGCCACGCCAGACGTCCCGTACTCCACGGCGTCCGGCAGGTTGGTCAGAAACAGATGCCCCATCTCGCTCGAACCGACGCCGTTTACGATGTCGAGGTCGAATCTGTCCTTCCAGGTCCTTCCGATGTGCGCCGGCAGCGCCTCCCCGGCGGAAAAGCAAAGCCGCAGCCGTTGCGATGAGTTTCTTGGAGTGCAGTCGGGATCAGCCAGGATGGCCGCGTAAAGCGTCGGCACCCCGAAAAACAATGTCGGCTGATATCCCTTCAATACCTCGAAGACAGTCTGGGAAGTCGGCCGCTCCGGGTAGAATACCGAGGTTGCCCCTACCCACATCGGACAAAACATCGCATTGCTGATGCCATAGGCGAAGAACAGTTTTGCGGCAGAAAACACCAGGTCATCTTCGCGATATCCGATCCGGCGCTGGCCGGCATTCTTTGCCATCACCTTCGGACTCGAATGCACGTGCATGACGCCCTTCGGCATTCCGGTGGTGCCGGACGAGTAGAGCCAGAACGCTATATCGTCCGCGCAGGTTTTGGCTGGCGCAGCGAGTTCGTTTTCGGCAGCCAGCAGCCGGTCCAGCCGTGGCATCGAGGTAGGGCCTCCGCCGACGACGACGATTGCCTGGAGGCTGGCCAGGCCGAACGCCGCCTCCTCAATGACAGGAAGCAGCGCGGTCGAAACGAATACCGCCTTGGCGCGCGAATCCTCGAGCAAATAGCGGTACTGGTCGGCCGTCAGTCGCGTGTTGAGCAGAACGGGAACAACGCCTGCCCGGACCGCCCCCCAAAACAGAAGGGGAAATTCGACCGTATCGAGCAACACAAGGGCGATACGGCTTTCCTGTTCGATACCAAGGCGCGCCAGAACGGGACCGATACGAGCCGCCGCATTTGACAGTTCGGCATAGGTCAAATTGCGGGAAGGATCGATGAAAGCGGTCTTGTCGCCGCGGCCTTCGGCGACGTTCCGATCCACGAAGTCGACCGCGGCATTGTAATCACGAAGCGAATTCATCAGCCTCGTCCATGCGCTTGTGCGTCTCGTTTCTACCGGGATATCAGGGAGGGTTCCTTGACTTCGGTTAGGCGCATTGCGATTCACATCCTTTCGTTGTGAACGAGACCTCTTTGGTACGAGTTTTGACGTCCCCGGCAGACGACCACGATTTCAACCGGTCTGCATTGGTTGTGGGCCCCCCGGTTCGGGTTCATTCGTGATGATGCCGCCAAAGCGAGCGTGAAAACGCTTCGCTGCGGGAGGCAGCGGGCCGTCAGCAGTTTCCAGCATCTTCATCAGATGCGTCTCGGTCTGCCGCCAGCAGAGCTGGTAGATATCGCGGCACATCGCCCGCGCGGTGTTGCCCGGCCAGCTTTCCGGAAGGAGCTGGCGCGGCAAAGAGGGGTCGCGAAGCTGCACGCGACGAAATTCGTGCATCAAAAGCGTACGAGTGACGAAGCACTGTTCGCCGTCGAGCGCCGACGCGCTACGCAAGGCCCGCGCCACACTGCGGAAGCGCTCGATGAACGACTGGTATTCGGCCGCTACCTCGCCAAGATTCCAGCATTGATCGACCAACTCCTTCAGCGGCCGGCTGGAAAGCGCACCGACGGCCTTCGCTTGCAGCACGACCACCTTGTCGTGCAGGCCGGCGATCTGAAGAATATCCAGAAGCGCATCAGTCTGCGACGAAGGATGCATCAGAACGCCGGGAGTGATGGCGGCGTATCCTTCCCATAGCAGTTCCTTGCGCAGCGTTTCGCGAAGCGCCGGCGTGAGGCCGTCGCCGGGAGTAAGCACCACCTGCCAGTCGCCTTCCCATGCGACATGCGCATCATCATAGATCCTGTGGAAGGCGTGCTCGAACCGTCGTCGGCCCATTGCGGTCAGGCTGTAATAGCTGCGACGGCCGATCTGCTCGGACACCAGCCATTTCTCGCGCGAGAGCCGAAATACCGAGGTGCGCACCGCACGCGGATTGAGTCCGAGCGGCTCCACCAGACGGATAAGACCGCCGAGCCAGACCGTACCGCCGTGCGGGGCGATCATGTCGCCGTATATCGTGATGATCAGCGAATTCGCCCGCAATGGGCGATCAGCCAATTGCTTTTCGATCCACTGGCCCAGCAAACGATTTTTCATGGCCGCATCGTCACCTCAGGGATCGCAGGGGTGCCCCGGCATTTGATTTCGGATGGATCCAATCGAACTTTGACGGGTCGGGCGCCCTCCCCGCGCCAGTCCGCTATGTCTCAGGGTCCGCGTCCAGCCCAAGGGCGCGACCCAAACGTCAGTTGATGAGCACCCAATCGCCGTTTCGCACCTCCAGCATGCGGAAGGCCGAGAGTTCGAGTCCCATATGATCGGTGGGTGACATATTAACCTTGCCACCCGTGCCGACATAATTCTTGGTCGTCTCGATCGCATCGCGCACCTTGGCCTTGTCGGTCCCGCCGGCGCGCTTGATCGCATCGACTGCGATCATAAGCCCATCGTAGGCATGGCCGCCGAAGGTCGAGACCTCTTCCTTGTAACGATCGGAATAGGCCTTGGCGTAACCGGTCGCCACCGGCTTCTGTGGGTCGTCAGAAGGCAGTTTCGATGCCACCAACAGCGCGGCGGCCGGCAGACGCATGCCTTCCGCCGCGCCGTCAGACAATTTAATGAATTCTTCCGACGCAACGCCGTGCGCATGATAAACCGGCACGGTGATGCCCAGCTGCCTGATGTTCTTGTTGACGACGGCAGGCCCCTGACCGAGACCGAAGATGAACAGAGCCTGGACGCCTGGCGTGCCTTTGATCTTGGTGAGCTGCGGACCCATGTCGGTGTCTTTGGGACCGTAGGTTTCTTCAGCAACGAGTGTGATGCCCATCTTCGCCGCCACGATTTCGGATTCCTTCTTGCCAGACTGACCGAAGCCGCTGGTTTCCGACAACAGCGCGATATTCGTCAGGCCGCGCTTCTTCATGTCCTCGAACACGCGCTCCGCCGCCATCCGGTCGGTGTGCGGCGTCTTGAAAATCCATTTCTTCACGGGCTCGATGATCACGACGGCGCCGGCCAGCGAAATAAACGGAATTTCGGCGCGTTCGACCAGCGGCGCAATCGACATGGTGGCGCCGGTGGTAGTGCCGCCAATCAGCAAATCCACCTTGTCGTCCTCGATCAGGCGTTTGCCAAAACTGTTCGCCTTGCCGGCGTCCGATCCATCGTCGTAAAAGATGAGCTGTAGCGGACGCCCGAGGACCCCGCCTTCATTATTGATCTTCTCGACGTAGAGCCGAAGGGTCTTCAGTTCTGGATCTCCGAGAAATGCAGCCGGCCCCGTGACTGACAGCACCGAGCCGATCTTGATCGGATCGTCGGCTTTGGCCTGCATGGCGAGGCCGAGACCGAACAGCACGGCCATAGCTGATTTGAGAATAGCGTTCATATGACCATTCCTCCCTCTGATTGTTGTCGATCATCGAGCTCTGTTTTCGATTTGAAGCGCTCGCTCTTTCAAATACCGAGATAGGCCTCGCGCACGCGCTCATTGCCAAGCAGTTCCTTTCCGCTACCCGACAAAACGATTTCGCCAGTTTCCATGACGTAGGCGTGATCAGCGATCGCTAGCGCCGCATGCGCGTTCTGCTCCACGAGCAGGATCGTCATCCCCAGCTTGCGCAATTCGGTCACGGCGTTGAAAATTTCCTCGGCCAGAAGCGGCGCAAGCCCCATCGACGGCTCGTCGAGCAGCAGCAGCCGGGGTCGACCCATCAGAGCGCGTGCTATCGCCAGCATCTGCTGCTGGCCGCCCGAAAGTGTCCCGGCAGGAAGCCGTGCCTTCTGCTTGAGGACCGGAAACATCGCGTACATGCGATCGAGGTCGTCTGCGATCTCAGCCTTGTCGGAGCGGCAGTAGGCGCCGAGATGCAGATTGTCCTCGACCGAGAGCGGCCCGAACACATGGCGGCCCTCCGGCACTTGGCAAATACCGAGCTTGACACGCTTATCCGCGCGCAGTTGCGTAATATCCTGGCCGTCGAACTCGATTTGACCGCTGCTGGCCTTCTGCACACCGGAGATCACGCGCAGCAAGGTAGTCTTGCCGGCGCCGTTGGCGCCGACGAGCGCAATCAATTGGCGTCTGGCGACGACGAGGTTCACGTCGCGCAGCGCGGCGATCCGGCCATAATGACTGCCGAGTCCTCGAATCACGAGAATCGGCGCGGCGGGCTGTGCCGGCACTTCACGGGCAGACTGCAGCACCAAGCCGTTTGGCTGCGATACGCCGCGTCCGTTGGTGAGCGTTTCGAACGCGTCGGTCATCGGTCAGGCCACCTTGCCGAGATAGGCGGCGATCACGGCCGGGTCGCGGCGGACCTCGTGCGCAGCGCCTTCTGCAAGTTTCTTGCCGTAGTTGAGCACCAGGATACGGTCGGAGATGTTCATGACCATTTTCATGTCGTGCTCCACGAGGACGACGGTGATGCCGCTATCGGCGATCTTTCGGACCAGCCCGTCGATCTCCGCGGTCTCCATCGGATTGAATCCCGCGGCAGGCTCGTCGAGAAAAAGAATGCGCGGCCGCGCCGCCAGTGCGCGCGCGATCTCGAGCCGTTTCAGCGCGCCATAGGGCATGACACTGGCCTCGGCACCGCGATAGGCGTCGAGCCCGACATAAGCCATGAGTTCAACCGACCTCTCACGGAGTAAAGCGTCGGCGCGTCGCAGCGAAGGAAAACGCAGCATGCCTTTGACAAGATTGCGGTCGACAGAAAGGTGGCCGCCGAGCATGACGTTCTCGATCGCAGTCATGTTCATGCAGACCTGAAGATTTTGAAACGTGCGCGCCACGCCCTTGCGCGCCAGTACGTGCGGCGGACGACCCGTTACCATCTCGCCATCAAGGCTGATCTCGCCGGCTTTCGGCCTGTAAATGCCGGTGATCAGATTAAAGAGAGTCGTCTTGCCTGCGCCGTTAGGGCCGATCACCGAATAGACGACGCCCGCTTCGACGCTGAAGCTTACATTCTGTACGGCCAGTACGCCGCCAAACGTCATGCTGAGATCAGAAACCTCGAGCAGCGCCATCAGCGTGAGCTCCCGAACTTCGCGGCCAGCGTCGGGACCAAGCCTTTGGGCAGGAAAATCATCGACAGCATCAAGATTGAGCCGAAGGCTACCGTCTCCCAGCCCTCGAAGGTCGTCAGCGCCTGCGGCAATGCTGTCAGCAGCACCGCACCGATCACGGAGCCGTACACGGACGCCATGCCGCCGACCACGACCATGGTCACCAGCTCGATCGAATGCGAAAATTCGGCGGTATCGGGCGTGACGAAGCCGATATAATGCGCCGTCAGGCTTCCCATGATGCTGGCGAAGAACGCGGACAGCACGAAGATCGTGGCCTTGTAACGCGCGACGCTTACCCCGGCGACCTGCGAGGCCACTTCCGAGCCGTGCAGCGCACGCAGCGCGCGGCCGAACGGCGAATCGATCAGGTTCCGGCAGGCCCACACGCTGAACAGCAGGATGCCGGCGAACAGCCAGTACCATTGCCGTTCGCCGAAAACCTCCCAGCCGAAAACCGACAGCGGTGACACCGACATGCCGTCCGGCCCGCCGGTATAGCCGGCCTCATTCTTGAGAACGATGGAAATGACGATGCCCAGACCCAGCGTCGCCATGGCCAGATAGTGGCCGCGCAGGCGAAAGATCGGCGGAGCGATCACCGCCGCGAGCAATGCAGCACCGGCCGCCCCTGCGCACAGAGCTGCAATCGGCGGCCAGGAGAAATGCGTGGTCAAGACCGCCGAGGCGTAGGCCCCGATGCCGAAGAAACCGGCATGTCCGAGACTGATCTGGCCGGCGTAGCCGATCAGCAGATTGAGTCCCAGCACGACGATCGCATTGATCGCCATGCGATTGGCGATATCGAAATAGTAGGTGTTTGGGAGCAGCAGCGGGAGCACAAGCAAGATGGCTGCGAGGATGAACAGACCGTAATTCGTGCGCGTCATACCCGCTCCGTCGCTTTCGCGCCGAACAGACCGCGCGGCAGGAAAAAAAGAACGACGAAAATCAGAAGGAATGGCGCGGCGTCCTTGTAGGCCGACGAGATGTATCCGGCGGACAGCGCCTCGATAATTCCGACCATCAAACCGCCGACGACGGCGCCAAGCCCGTTGCCCAGGCCTCCAACCACAGCGGCGACAAATCCCTTGAGGCCCAACATGATCCCCACGTCGTACGAGGTCATCGTGATGGGCGTCAGCAGGATGCCGCCGATGGCACCGATCGCGGCCGAAAGCGCAAAACTCACCAGCAGAACCCACTGGGTGTTGATGCCGACCAGCTGCGCGGCCAGGGGATCGAATGAGGTGGCGAGAATGGACTTGCCGGCAAGCGTTCGGTTGAAGAACAGCCAGAGCGCGACGACAATAGCCGCTGTTGTCCCGAGTACCCAAAGGGTTTGCGGAGCCAGCGCGGCGCCGCCGACGGCGATCGGCGAATCACCCGAAAACGCCGGGAAGGTGGCCGCGCCCTTGCCGAGCCATATCTCTACGAGGCCCCGTAGCACAAGCGACGCGCCGATGGTGATGATGATCAGGCCGACCACCTCGGCCCCCTTGGCCGGTTCGATCGCGAGCTTCTCGACGAGGACGCCGACCGCGGCCGGAATTGCGACCGCCAGGACCAGCGCGACTGGCATGGGCAGGCCGGTCTTGAGAAAAAATACCGTCAACATGCCGCCGAGCATGATGAACTCGCCTTGGGCGAAATTGATAACGTTGCTGGCGTTGTAGATCAGCGTAAACCCCAATGCCGCGAGCGCGTAAGTAGCGCCCACGGTAACGCCGGAAAACATGAACTGCAGGAATTGCGAGAGCATCAATTCTCCTCAATTGCAGGGACGGCGCGCCGCCCCCGGCGCCTGGATCTATTTCGGACGCTTGTCGATCACCCGTTTCGCCTTGCCGACGACTGTGCGCTCGATCATGTCGGTCCCGACCACATGAACTTTTGCTGTGACTCCGATCAGCGCCTTGATATGATGGACGACTTCGCGCCCGACTTCCTGGCGCCTTGCCGCTTCCAACTGGTCCGACAATTCGGGGCGGAGCTCGACGAACACGTCGAGTTCGTCCAGATGCCCCTCCCGCGTGACCTGCAGCTGGTATTGGGCGCAAAGGTTCGGATTCCTCAGCAGGATTTCCTCAATCTGCGTGGGGAACACGTTCACGCCGCGGATAATCAGCATGTCGTCCGAGCGCCCGGCGATCTTGCTCATGCGGCGCATGACACGCGCCGTGCCCGGCAGCAGCCGAGTCAGGTCGCGCGTGCGGTACCTGATCACGGGCTGCCCTTCCCTGGTCAGCGTGGTGAACACCAGTTCGCCGTCGGCGCCGTCCGGCAGCAACTCGCCGCTGACGGGATCAACGATCTCGGGATAGAAATGATCTTCCCAGATATGTGGACCGTCCTTGGTCTCGATGGCTTCGCACGCCACGCCTGGTCCGATAACCTCGGAGAGGCCGTAGATGTCGATTGCGTCGATGCTCAGGCGGGCCTCGATCTCTCTTCGCATCTCGTTTGTCCAGGGTTCGGCGCCGAACAGGCCGATGCGCAAACTGGTGCTGTTCGGCTGGACGCCCTGGCGGGACAATTCGTCGGCGATGGTCAGCGAATAGGACGGCGTGGACATCAGCACGGTGGGCTTGAGGTCCATGATCATCTGCACCTGCTTCTCGGTTTGCCCGCCCGACATCGGGATCACGGCCGCACCGAGATGTTCGGCGCCGTAATGGGCGCCGAGCCCGCCGGTGAACAGGCCGTAGCCATAGGAATTTAGGATTATGTCGTCGGCGGTCGCGCCGGCCGCTCGCAGCGAGCGCGCCATCAGCGACGCCCACATGGCGATATCGCGTTCGGTATAGCCGACCACGGTCGGCTTGCCGGTGGTTCCGGACGAGGCATGCACCCGAACGATATCGCGCATCGGCACCGCGAACATTCCGTAAGGATAGTTCTCGCGCAGGTCGGCCTTGGTGGTGAACGGGAATTTGACGAGATCAGCAAGGGATTTCAGATCCCCGGGCCGGACGCCGGCATTATCGAATTTGCGGCGATAATGCGCGATATTGTCGTAGGCATGCTGCAATGACCATTTGAGCCGCTCCAGCTGAAGCGCAAGCAATCCATCACGACTGGCGACTTCGACCGGTTCTTGCCCGGCCAGCTTCAAATTGATGTTCATGCGCACCTCCCTGTTGCCGCATCGATCTCTGCTCGCGGCTCAGCGCATCTTTCTCTGCCGGCGATGCATCACTCCTGCGCCGGGGAGCTCAGGCTGCGTTCGAACTCGTGGCGATCCGCTCGATGATGGCGCGGTTCTCCTCGACCTTCGCCTGAATGTGTCGAATTTGTTCTTCGTCCAGATGCCGGAAACGGCCCATCGCCTTGAGGTATTCGGTGACGGGCAAGGGCGCGTTGACCGGATGGGTGAAATGCAGGCCGTCGCCCGGGCTGAACTCCCAGAGCATGACGAAATTGGTCTCGACCGCCTTGCGCGCCACTTCCATGTTCTGGTCGGTCGGAAAGCGCCAGCCTGTCGTGCACGGGGAATAGACGTGCAGATAAGCGAAGCCATGCTTTGAAGCGGCGATCGCCTTGTCGAGCTTGCCGTACAGATCCTCCATAAAGGCGGTCGATGCGGTCGCCACATAGGCGCAGCGATGGTTGACCATCAGCAGGGGAAGGTTCTTGGCGTCCTGCGTCTTTCCCTTGGACTCCCGTCCAACCGGGGTCGTCGAGGTCCATGCGCCATAAGGCGTACAGCTCGATCGTTGCATGCCGGTATTCATGTAGCCCTCGTTGTCGACGACCATGAACAGTATTTCCTCACCGCGTTCGGCGGCGCCGGAGAGCGACTGGAAGCCGACGTCAGAAGCGCCGCCATCGCCTGCGATCGCCATCGCGGTGACCTCGCGGCCTTTGCGCTTGAGCTGACGTTTGACGCCTGCGAGCATCGCGGCGGTGTTGGTGAGCAACGGGTGAAAGACCGGAACCTTGGTGCCGGTGAGGCCGTTGTAGCCGACCGAGCCCATACCCGGCACGCAGCCCGGCGGCGTTGCCAGCACGGCATCCGGGCCGACGCGGCGCATCGTGTGGCGCATCAAGAGTTCGGTGTTGCATCCCTGGCAGCCGGCGAGGCCCGGTACGAACATATCCTCCCAGTCGCCGACCTCGTTGTAGATGCGCGCGGATGTGACGTGACGTAGCGCCCCGGTCGGACAAGCCGACACGCAGGCCGGCGCGCCGTCGCACATATCGCATTTGGCCACCCGTCCATCCACCGCATCGGGCGCGATGCCGGCGTAAGCGCAACCCACGGTGCAAAGCAGGCAATCGACGCATTTGTCACCGTCCCATGCGATCACCCCGCTTTCAGCATCTTTCGCCAGCGCGCCGGCCGGGCATACCGTGACGCATTTCGGATCGCCGCACTGGCGGCACGTCGCCAGTTCGAATCCGAAATTCGTGGGCATGACCTGGATGCGCGCACGTGCGATATCGTCCGCGCCGGTCTTGGCTGACGCGCAGGCGCTCATACATTTCGCGCAGCCGTCGCATTTCACGGCGTCGAAAGCGATCGTGGCGTAAGATTGTCCCATGATCATTTCCACAAACGAGACATAAATTCGCGACCGGTGGTGAGCGGATCAGCGACCAGCCGATCGAGTGCGGTCGAAATGTCGATGCGCCGCAGGATCAACTGCCGCATGACGCCGCCATCGAAGAATTCGTTGACGCCGAAAATGCCCTGCAGCCGGCCGTCCTTGACGACGACGCGCAAATAGCTTCCGCGGGCCTCGTCCTGACGCACGCGCTCCTCACCGCCGGCCGGCGTCGCGCCGATACCGACTGCGATCGCGTGGCGGCCGAAGAAATTGTAGGTGTTCAACGGCACGCCGCCCGCATAGGCCTTCACGCCCGGATCGCCTGCCATTGCCATGCCGGCGATGCGTCCCTGCTCGGCCGCGTCAGGCAGGATCGCATTTATCACCGGGCGTTCGCCGAAAAAATCCCGTGCCTGCGCGCAATCACCGGCCGCCCAGACATTCGCGACATTGGTGCGCATGTAATCGTCGACGAGGATGCCCGCGTCACGTGCGACGCTGCTGCCCGCAAGATAGCTCATGTCGGGTTTTACGCCGGTCGCCGTGAGCAGCAGATCGGTCTCGATCATCTCGCCGTCGTCCAGATGCACCATGGCGCCGGCGGTCGCCGGCGAAAGCTTGACGACGCGACGCCCGGTGAGAAGGCGCGCGCCGTTCTCGACGAAAGCGCGCTCGATGAGACCGGCTGCGACGCGGTCGAAATAGGCGCTGAGAACCTGCGGCTGCATTTCGACGATGGTGACATCGGCGCCGCCCTTGACAAGATTTTCGGCCGCGTGCATGCTGACCAGCCCGCCCCCGAGCACGACGGCCCGACGCGAAGCGGCGACCGCCGTTTTCAGCTTCAGTGCATCATCCAGCGTACGCAGCACATGATAGGGAACCAGGTCGATTCCAGGGATGGTCGGAATCGCCGGCGATGCCCCAGTCGCCAGCAGCAGTTTGTCGTAGGCGATCTCCACGCCGTCCGACAGCGTCGCGGCGTTGCGCTCTGGATGAAGGTGAGCCAGGCCCCGATCGGCCATGTAGGCAACGCGTTGCCCGGCAAAATAGTCCGGCGCCCGCAGATACACATTGTCCGGCGCCGAGCGCCCGGAAACGACATAGGGCAGCACGGTGGGCGAATAGGGAAGTCGGCTGTCGCGCGTCACCAGCGCGAGACTTCCCTCGGTGTCGTGCGTCCGGATGGCGCTAACGGCTTCCAGTGCCGCATGGCTGCTGCCAACGACCAGATATTGAGCGTGCACCATCGTTTCCTCAATCGCTTTCATTGATCCAGATCGGCTCGGTCGGCGCGGGAGTGCGAAGCAACGCCTCGGTCTGTTCGATGACCCGATGGAAATGCTCCACCGTGATATCGGCCCCGGCGAGTCCGCCGATGAAGCTCGCTGCAGGAACCTGGTAACCGAGCCGGTAAAGTACGCCCTGCGTCTCCTGGAACATCGGTCCGCAATTCCAGCGGAATGCGACGGAACGGTCGACCACGCCCACCGCCTTGATGCCTGCCAACGCCTTCACCAGCGCCTCGACGGGGAATGGGCTGAAGGTCTTGATCTTGACGATCCCGACGCGCTTGCCAGCGGCACGCGCCTCGTCCACCGCGTCCTTGGCGGCGCCGGTCATGCTGCCGAGCGTCATGAGCGCGAACTCAGCATCTTCCATGCGGTATCGCTCGACCAGGGGCGCGAACGCCCGGCCGAAGCGCGCGGCATATTCCTCGTGCACTTCCGTGATGACGCGCAGCGCGTTCTGCATGCCGCGACACTGGCCCTTCCTGTAACGCACGAACGTCGCCGGCCCGTTGCCGCCGGAACCGCCGGTGAGCGGATCGACCGCCATCGGCCGCAATGGATCGAGCGCGGCATGCCAGTTGACGTCGGTTTGGCCCATGAAAGCATCGACCTCGGCCTGCTCCGGCAGGGTTACGCGCGCGGCGCCGAACGATAGGTAATTGCCATCGAGGCAGATATTGACCGGCAGCATCACGTTGTGGTGCTCGGCGATCTTGAACGCCATGATGGTGGTGTCGAGGACCTCCTGAACCGTGTCGCAATACATTTGCACCCAGCCCACTTCGCGCACGGTCATCGCATCCTGGTGGCCGCCCCAAACCGATTGCGGGGTGATGCCGTCACGCGTAACGAGGGCCATGACGATTGGAAGGCGCATTCCCGAGGTGCGGAAATACGGCTCGAACATGAAGGCCAGTCCGGGACCGCAGGTCGCCGTGAATGTGCGCCCGCCCGCAAGCGAGGCGCCCTGCAGCACCGAAAGTACGGAGTGTTCGCCCTCGGCGTCGACGATCTCCGCATCCATGCGGCCGTCAGCCACCAGTTTGGCGAGATGCTCGACGAGGCTGGACTGTGGCGTGATCGGATAGACCGAAATCATGTCGGGCCGGACCATAGCCACGGCGAGCGCCGCCGCTTCGTTGCCCTCGCAGACGATATGACGCGGCTTGGCTATCGCCGCGTGTTCATTCTTTTCTAGGACCGCGGTGCTCATTCCATCGTCTCCGTCACCATGACGATCGCGCGATGTGGACATTCGGTAGCGCAGATGCCGCAGCCCTTGCACGTCCGCAGATCGATATCGAACCAGGCGGGGCGCTCGACGATGCATTGCACCGGGCAATACAGCCAGCAGACCGCGCATTTGACGCATTTGTCGCGGTCCACGACCGGGCGCATGCTGCGCCAGTCGCCGGGCAGCATCGGGCTCATTTCCGTTGCGATCGGACAGAGATCGTCCGGCACGCCGGACTTGGCTGGGTTGAACATCGGATAGGCGCGATGCGTGCTCATGCGGCGGCCTTGCTTCCGAGGCGATGGACCTGCGTCTCGTTGTAGCCCCGGTCTAGCGCAGCCAGGTTCTGGTCGAGACCGGCATCGCGAAACTCAGATTCCAACAAGGTCTGCTTCAGCGAGTCGAGCGAAACGATCCCGGTGGTGCGGGCGAATGCGCCAAGCATTAGCGTGTTGGTGATCGGGCGCCGGAAGATTTCGATTGCAAGGCGCACCGCGTCGATCAGACCGACAGTATCGACAATGTCGGGTATGGCGAGATCGGACAACGGCTTTGCCGTCGTCAATACCAGCGAGCCGCCGGTCTTCATACCGGAGAAGATATTGACCGAACGCGAAACGGTCGGGTCGATGCAGATGACGCAGTCTGGATAGGTGATGTTGGTCATGCGGCGTATTTCACGCGGGTCGGTGCGCAGGAACGCGACCACCGGTGCGCCGCGCCGCTCGAACCCGAACGATGGAATGGCAACGGCGAATTTGCCTTCCGCGACCAATGCGGAGGCGAGCATCCCGGCGGCCATGACGGCGCCTTGCCCACCGCGTCCATGTAGACGGACTTCGTACATCGTCTTCCTCCACCGAACCTCGCCACCTCGTTCGTACGGCCCAAGCGGTCGTCCGCTCGGCTATAGGGGCCGTACGCTATTCCAACCTGGCCGCACGCCCTGCCCGGCACTGCCTTGGCCGCGCGACGGCGTCCGCGGCAGGGCGAACCCTTGCGTAAAGGCCGCGCGGCACACCAATATGTATTTGAACCAGCCACCTGTGGCCGCCGCGAGAACGCCAGCCAGCACCGCGAACAGAGAAAGCCCCGTCAAGCCCGTCGCCACGCCGAGGATGGCAGGCACCACATGGCCGAGCCAGACAAAGCGGACGCCGACTGCGTCAAACACTTTCGATGTCCCGAGCGGAACGCCCGTGCTGCGCAGGGACGCAAGATATCTCCACCACGCCAGCAAACGCACGGCGAGGAGGCCAGCGAGCAAAACGCCGAAGGACGCAAGGCCAGGCCAAACCAGCGCGCCAGCGCACAGCAGGCCGGCGCCTTCAGCCAGATCCGTGGCGACGATCATGCCGACGCAGCTTGCATGCCGCCAGGCCGGAATTCCTTTGTTGGCGTGCAACATGCGCGCCTGACAGTAGACGTAAAACAGCCCCAGCAGGCCCGCGACCCAGAACGCCGCCGGCAAGTTGAACATGACGGCCGCAGCGCCGGACGCGAAAAGGAGCGGCGCCACTATCGCCTCTCGCGTCATCCACGATGTTGCCGCATTGAGGTACACGTTGAGCGCGCGCCACGGACGCCCGATTTCGAGCCAGACGGCGAAGAGGCCGACGCCGACCAGCGCGAGCGCAACGACGGCGAGCGGGCGCAGGTCCTCGCCATGCCCGGACGCCAGCGCGGTCGCCAACAACAGGCCACCGCCAGCGCCGCCGCAGATGAAATTGGCGGCTGCCCGCGCATCCCAGTTCTTCTGCTGCCGCGGCAGCGTTCGATCGCCTATTTGCTGCGATTCACTCATGCCTTGGCCCCGTTCTTGGCCCCGTCCCAGATGTAGTAGACTGACGGATCGGTCCCGAGCTCCTCATGCATCCGGAAATGCTCGGTGCCGGCCAGCAGCGTCGAAATGTTGCTGTGGGGATCGTTGACGTCGCCGAAATGCATCGCGCCCGAAATGCAGGAATTGACGCAGGCAGGCGTGACTTCCGGATCGACACCGGGTGTCTGTCCGGTGACGGCAGCGAGATCGATCCGCTCCTTGCAGAACGTGCATTTGGTAGCGACGGACAGGCGCCCGGGATCGAAGCGCGCGGTCTCGGATTGCATCGGCTCGCCATAGGCGTAGCGCGGCGTGTGCTCGATCGAGCGCGCGTCGTACGGGCAGGCCATGATGCAATTGGAGCAGCCGATGCAAAGGTCGTAGTCGATGGTGACGAGGCCGTCTTCGCGCTGCTTCGTCGCGGTGGTCGGACAGACAAGCATGCAGGGCGGATCGGCGCAATGCATGCATGCGACCGGCAGGAAAGTGCGGCTCACGTCGGGAAATTTACCGCTCTCGATGTCGAGCACGCGGCGCCATTGCACACCCGGCGGCGTGGCGTTGGCGCTTTTGCAGGCGGCCGTGCAAGTCTGGCAGCCGACGCAGCGCCTGAGGTCGATCGCCATTGCGTAACGCTTGCTCATGCCGCTACCCTCGCCATGCGCCGCACGGCGACGCGCACGATATCGGCACCCGAGCCGGTGGCGTCGGTGAGCTCGAGCGACATCGGCCCGATCGTATTGAGACTCGCCCGCTCCATATCCTTGGCGAAAGGAGTCGCCCAATGATCAAACTGGCCAACGATCACGAGCGTGTCCGGCCGCACCCCCTGCATCAGCGATGCCTTGCCGTAGGTCGCTCCGATATGCGAGCGTACCTCGACGCGGTCGCCATCCGCGATGCCGAGTTTGGCGGCGGTGTCCGCGTTGATGATAACCCCGGTGTTGCCGCGTACGTTTTCGGAGATTTCGTGCATCATCGCGATCGCGGCGTTGCCGCCCGCATGATACTGCATGCTCTTGGTGGTCAGTAGCCAGAGCGGAAAATCCTCGATCCGTGCGCCTGAATCGACCAGCTCGCGCTCCCAGCGGGCAGGCACATTGTCCCATACCGGCAGCGCGACGTATTCGGAGAGCTGCTCATCCCACCAGTGCATCTTCTGCTCGTGCAGGCGATTGCCCAATTCGCGCCCGATCCGCAGCAGGCGTTCCTGATAGGGCAATTCGTAGCGCAGACCCTGCTTCTCCATGGTCGGTGTCAGGTACCAGTCGATTCGCGACATCGGAACGGCGTAGAACCCGTGCTCCTTAAACCAGTCTAGGCCGTGCTCCTCTTTGCCCTCCGAAAGCGTTCTGGTCGCGGCGCGGCAGACCGAGTCCCAGATCTGGTCAGGCTCGGGCGGCGTAGCCGGATCGAGCGAGTAATCGTAATCCTTGCCCGCGAGCGGCGACACCCCGGCGATGCCGCGATTGAGCGCGGCGATATATTCGGGCAACAGGCCGGTGCGTTTGGCGAGTTCGGTGGTGATCCAGGTGAAATCACGGGCTTCGCCCTGAGGCGCAACCGCCGTCTGCCGCAATACCACGCCGTGAAAGTCCCAGTACTGCTCCATGAATTTGGTTCCGCCCATGCGGATGAGTTGCGTCGACTCGAGGTCGGAGGCTTCCGGCAGCAGCAGGTCGGCCATGTAGTTGGTTTCGTCCAGCGTGTAGGCGAAGGCGACCATGAACGGAAACCGCGCCGCGGCGTCGGCGAGACGGCGGGTTTCCCAGAATGAGATCGCCGGGTTCGAGCGATAGACGATCCACAATTCCGGATAGGTCGGCGGCGGCATGGTCCAGTCGTCCGGCGTTTTCTCCTGGAACATCCACGCGAGCTGCGTCGGACCCAGCGCCTGGCTCCAGCCGCCGTTGTGGCCGACGATCGGCACCAGTGTGGTGTGCAGGTTGCGGGTCTCGGGGGCGGGCCGCCAGCTGTTGCCACCGGTCGGATTGAAATGCTGGACCATGAAGCCATCCTCGCCCGGCTTCACGCTGAGGTGGCGATTGTC